>JAEVEY010000047.1:0-11437 GCA_016842045.1 Candidatus Thermoflexus sinensis
CCGAGGTGACGAGCCATCCCCTTGAGCTCCATCATCGTCAGCGCGCTGCTCACCTGGGCCACCGGCAATCCGGCCGCCCGGGCGATGTCATCGATATGCTGAGGCTCCCGACTCAATACCTCCAACAGGCGGGCCTCAATCGGATCCGCTGGCAACTGCAGCTGGGCCTCCACCTGTTGGGCCGCCGTTGACCAGTTGAGGGCTTCCAGGAGCTCCTGGGGGGAAGTCACCGGGGTGGCCCCATCCCGAATCAGTCGATTGGTCCCCTGGCTGGCCGGGGAGAAGATGCTTCCTGGAATCGCAAAGACCTCTCGTCCCTGGTCGGCGGCGTGGGATGCAGTGATCAGCGCCCCGCTGGTCGCCCCCGCCTCCACCACCAGCACGCCCACCGCCAGGCCGCTGATCAAACGGTTCCGGGCAGGGAAATTTCCCGGTTCCGCCGGCGCCCCCAGGGGAAGCTCCGAGACCAGCGCGCCGCTCTCCAGGATCCGGGCCGCCAGACGGGCATGCTCCAGCGGATACACCCGATCCACCCCGCATGGCAGCACCGCGATCGTCCGCCCTCCAGCCTTCAACGCCGCCTCGTGGGCGAGGGCATCGATCCCCCGGGCCAGCCCGCTGACGATCGGAATTCCAGATCGCGCCAGCTCCCCGGCAAACCACTCCGTCACCTGCCGCCCATAGGCCGTCGGACGGCGGGTTCCCACAATAGCCAGTGCCCATCGATCCGCCTCCACTAGGCGCCCCCGCACAAACAACACGGGCGGCGGATCCGGGATGCGGCGCAGCAACGGAGGATAAGCGGGGTCCTCCCACGTGAGGGCCATAGCCCCGGACCGCTCCAGCCGCTCCCGTTCCCGATCCGGATGAAGCCGCCGTCTCGCCTCCGCCAGATTCCGGATCGTGCGCTGATCCAGCCCGGCGGCCCGCCACGCTCCTTCCTCCGCTTCCCACGCGGCCCGCAGGTTTCCAAAATACTGCAACAGGGCCCGCAGGCGTGCCGGCCCAATCCCCACCACCCGATTGAACGCCAGCCAGTAGCCCAGATCGTCCATAAGGAGCCCCTCGAGTCCCTCCCCTCCCCCATGGGGGAATGGATACGGAAGGTTGACGCCATTGGTTCCGGTCCGGAGGGGTGAAGCGAGCCCCTCCTTTCTCCCCGTGGCTCAAAGGACTGCAGGGAAGCAAGGAGGACAAATCAAATCCTATGAAGAGACTGGGGCCGGGCCCCTGACTTCCGGCCCCAACCCCCCAAATCCGTGCCACGAAGCAGCGTTATATTCTCCTGAAATCATGATAGCGGGCGCGGGGAGGGATCCGAGGAGCTCAGGGGTTGTTTTCATCGGCGACCATGCGCCGGAGGCGGGCCGCGAGGAGGCGATAGAAATAGGATCGGTCCCGAAGACGGAGGAAGCTGGCGCTGAAAGGCGCCGCCGCGATCTCCACCCGATCCCCTTCCGCCATCGGCTCATCCCCGGCCCCATCGATCGTCAGCGCGGCCCTGCCCTCCGTATGCACGGTAAGGGTCAACCGAACTCCCTCATCGAGCACCACCGCCCGGTCCAGACTGAGGTGGGGGGCAATGGGGACCAGGACGATGTTCTTCAGTTCGGGGGGCAGGATGGGGCCGCCGGCGGCCAGGGCATAGGCGGTGCTGCCGGTCGGCGTGGCCACGATCAGGCCGTCCCCAATGTAAGTCGTGAAGTAACGCCCATCGATCTCCACCCGGACCCGCACGATGCGCCCCAGACCCATCCGACCCACCACCACATCGTTCAAGGCGTAGAAAGGTCCCTGCCGCTGATCCTCCCGGATCCAGCAGGCCTCCAGCATCAGCCGGCGCTCCACCCAGTAATGGCCCGCCCACACCCGGCTCAGCTGCTCCAGCCATTCCTCCGGCTGGATCTCCGTCAGGAACCCCACCCGCCCCAGGTTGATCCCCAGAATGGGCACACCGGCCGGGGCGGCGTAGCGGGCGACCCGCAACACCAGCCCATCCCCTCCGAACGTGATCGCCAGGTCCCAGCCGGCGATGACCTCCATGCGATCCAGGGCTTCGGCTGGGAGTAGGATCGGCTCCCGGCCGGTTTGCCGGAGATGCTCAGCAACCGCCTCCGCCAGCCCCCAGGCATGAGGGCGCTGGGGATGGAGCACCAATCCGATGCGCTGAAAGCGAACTTCCGACACAGGGGATCTCCTGTCTGGGCTCATGGCCAGCGAAAGGAACGAGCGTCCAGGCTTTGCCCGGTGATTTCCCGGCTCTCATCGGAGGCCAGATACACGAAAATCGGGACGATCTCCTCCGGCGTGGGGAGGGAGAGGGGATCCTCCTCTGGATAGGCCTGAGCCCGCATCCGGGTGCGGGTGGGACCAGGGTTGACGGCGTTGACTCGAATGCCTTCCGGGGCCAGTTCCTCCGCCAGGATCTGGGTGAAGATCTCGATCGCCCCTTTGGAAACCGCGTAGGCTCCCCACCGGGCTCGCCCTCGCCGACCGACCCCGGAAGAGAGGTTGATGATCGATCCCCCACCGGTCCGGCGCATCAGGGGAAGGGCCGCGCGGGTCACCAGGAAGACGCCCGTGACATTCACCTCCAGGACCTCGCGCCAGGCTTCCAGGGGATATTCGGCGATGGGCACGCGAGGCCCCAGCACCGCGGCGTTGTTGACCAGCACATCCAGGCGGCCGAAGGCCGCCTCCACAGCCACAATCAGGGCCTCAACCTCCTCCGGGCGGGTTACATCGCACGGCCGGGCCAGGATCCGGGCCCCATCGTCCAGGGAGCGCAAGGATTCCACCGCCGCCGCCAGCGCGGCGGCATCCCGGGCGCAGAGGGCCACCGCTGCGCCCTCCTGCAGGTAGGCCCGGGCGATGGCCAGCCCGATGCCCCGACTGCCCCCCGTGATCAGCGCTACCTTCCCCTGTAACCGCATGTCGCGCTCCGAGATTCAAGTAGGACTTGCGCAGTTCGTTTCCCATGGGGGCAAGGATTTTTCTCCCCCCTCCCCACGGCCCCAAAGGCCATGGGGATGGGGGAGAAAGGGGAGTGGGGCCATTCCGTTCCACCTTTAGAGCTTTCAACTGTGTAACTCCTGATTCAAGAACAGACAATTTCCTGAGCGCTTACAGCGCTTTCTAACTGTGCTCCATTTCGGCCATATGGAGGTGAAGAAAGCATTATGTCGGCTTAAAAAAGCTGGGCGGCGCTCGCATGATAAGTGAAGCCGGGCGCTGTGGGGCTGGGGGCGCGCCCCCAGCCCCCACTTCCTTGCCTCTCCCCACGACCCGAAAGGCCGGAGGAGGATCGACGAAGGGGTCCAGATCCATTCCGGCTATAGCGTGTGGCTGGATTGGGAATCAGGGATCCGGCACAAACCACGTGCCGGTCTCGCCCCGTAGAGCCGCCGGAATGTGCGGCGGATCGGTGATCAGGGCGGCCTTCCCGCCGTGCTCCAGATACTGGAGAATGGCCTCGATCTTGGGCCCCATGGAGCCCGGCGGGAAATGGCCCTCCGCCAGATAGCGACGGGCCTCCGAGACGGTGAGCCGATCCAGCCAGCGCTGGTCTGGCCTTCCATAATTTAAAGCGACCTTCTCCACGGCCGTCGAGATCAGGAACAGATCGGCGCGGATCTCGATCGCCAGCAGAGCGCTGGCCAGATCTTTATCGATGACCGCCTCCACCCCCACCAGGTTTCCCTCTTCGTCTTCCACCACAGGGATCCCCCCGCCGCCCACGGCGATCACCACGAAACCATCCTGCAGCAGGGCCTTGATGGCCGCCAGCTCGATGATTCGTTGAGGGCGCGGAGAAGGGACCACCCGCCGCCACCCGCGACCGGCATCCTCCCGAACCACCCATCCCTGTTCGGCGGCCCGCCGGCGGGCGGTCTCCTCGTCCATCCAGGAGCCGATGGGCTTGGTCGGGTTCTGAAAGGCCGGATCGTTTCGATCCACCAGCACCTGGGTGACCACGGTCACGGCCAGCTGGTTCATCCCCCGCCGTTGGAACTCGTTGTAGAGGGCCTTCTGGAACATGTAACCGATCGCCCCCTGCGTGTCGGCATCCGCCGCATCGAGGGGGACCGGATGCAGCTCGTGAAGGGCGAGCTCGCTGCGTCGGAGGATGAAGCCGACCTGCGGGCCGTTCCCATGGGTGATGACCACCCGCCAGCCCTGGGCGATCATCTCGGCGATGTGGACCATGGTCTCGCGGGCCGCCTCATACTGATCGGGGACCGTCATTCGATCCGGACCTTTAATCAGGGAATTGCCGCCGACGGCGACGACGGCCAGGCCGGGCTCCAAACGCATATGGGCCTCCAGCGAATGAGGATCAACGCATGACCAGCGCCATCACCGCCTTCTGCACATGCAGCCGGTTCTCCGCCTGATCATAGACCACGGACTGGGGCCCATCGATCACGGCGTCCGTGACCTCCAGGCCGCGGTCGGCGGGCAGGCAGTGCATGTAGATGGCATCAGGGCGGGCCAGCTGCATCCGCCGCTCGTCGGCGATCCAGTCCTGATATTTGCGGGCGATCCGGGCGCTTTCCTCGGGGTCTGTGGTGGTCAGCCAGCATCCCCAGCTCTTCGGATAAACAGCATCGGCGTCCCGGAAGGCCTCATCCATACTGTCGGTGATCTCGAAGGCGCCGCCGTAACGGCGGGCGTTCTCCTTCGCCTGTTCCACGATGTCCGGCATAAGCTGGAACTCGGGGGGATGAGCCAGCACCACGTGCATGCCGAAGCGGGTGAGCTGCAGGATCAGCGATTGGGGAACCGACAGGGGCTTCTGGTAGCTCGCGGCATACGCCCAGGTGACCGCGATCTTCTTCCCCCGGAGATCCCGTCCCTTCTTCTCCACCAGGGTCATCAAATCGGCCAGGATCTGGAAAGGATGGTAGATATCGCACTGCATGTTCAGCACTGGCGCGCGGCTGTAGCGGGCGACCTCAGTGATATAGCGATTCCCCACCCCCCAATCCACATGACGGATGGCGATGGCATCGAAGTAGCGGCCGTAGATCTCCCCGATCTCCTTGGCGGTATCCCCGTGGGCGATCTGAGTGGTCTTCGATTCGATGAAGGCCGGATGCCCACCGAGCTGCGCCAGCCCGGCCTCGAAGGAGGCGCGGGTGCGGGTGCTGCTGTAGAAGAAAAGCATGGCCATGGTCTTCCCCTCCAGATAGCGATGGGGGATCCCCATGGCCTGCTTCATTTTGAGATCGAAGGCCACCTCCAGCACCGTCTGGACCTCTTCCACGGAGAGATCCAGATCACTGATCACGTCGCGGCCGCGCAGATGGGTTTGCATGGGAAGCCTCCTGCTCGGGTGCTTTGTTTACTCGAGACTTGGGGAAAAGAACCTCTCTACTCCCCGCGGCTTTAAAGGGTCGCGGGGAGTAGAGAGGGAAAAAAGATACAGGGACCAGATGGGCCCTCCTCGTCCGCCCTACCCATCCCCGGATCACAGGGGAAAGGTCCCCCGAGACGATCTAACATCGGCGCCGAAGCCGCCGATTCTCGAACCCGCTTCCGATTATAAAGGGAAATAACTTCGAAGGATGGAAGGGAAGAGCGCGTAGAAGGCCGTCGCTTCGACCACCTCGCTCAAGGAGATGTGCTCATCAACCCGATGGGCGTAGGTCTCGTCTCCGGGGCCGAAGCCGATGCTGGGGATGCCGGCCTTCCCGGCCCAGTAGGTGCCGTTGGTGGAGAAGTCCCATTTCCCGGTGGGGCGTCGCTCTCCCCAGAGCGCCTCAATCGTCGCCTGGCCCGCCTGAACCAGCGGGTGGGATTCCTCCAGCGCCCAGGCCGGGAAGTATTTCTCCACCGGATACCGGAAGCCGGTGTAACTGGGATCCTCATACCGCAGGATCTCCACCCGAATCGCCGCCCGGTGCTCCGGCGGGACGCACGCCTCCACCTGGGCCAGCGCCTCCTCTTTGGTCTCCCCGAACGTCAGCCGACGGTCGATGTAGATCGTGCATTCATCCGGGACGGCGTTGATGGAAGGGGTGCGGCTTTCGATCATGGTGACCGTGATGGTGCCCCGACCCAGGAACTCATGGGACTTCAGGCGGGGATCCAGATCGCGGATCGCGGCGATCACCGGAAGCATCTTGTAAATCGCGTTGTCACCCAGCCAGTTGGAGGCCGCGTGGGCGCTCCGCCCTTTGGCCACCACCTTCAGCTCCACCCGCCCCCGATGGCCACGATAGACCCGCAGGCCGGTGGGCTCCCCGATCACCACCGCGTCCGGTCGGATCCCCGGATCGACCTCGACGAAGATGTTAGGGGCCAGCCCATCGCACCATTCCTCCATATTGCCGAAGTAATAAACCGTCCATCCCTCTAACAGCCCCAGATCCCGGGCGATCGCCAGGCCGTAGATCATCCCGGGGGTGGAGCCTTTCTCATCGCATGATCCGCGCGCGTAGAAAAGGTCTCCTTCCACGCGACCCCGGAATGGATCCCAGGCCCACTGCTCGGGGTCCCCGATGCCGACGGTGTCGAGATGGCTGTCATACACCAGCACCCGAGGACCGTGGCCGATGCGCCCCCGGATGTTCCCCATCACATCGAAGCGGATGTCCTCAAAGCCCAGGCGGGCCATCTCCTCGGCCACCCGCTCCCCCACCGCCCGGATCCGGGCATCATAGCTGGGGATGGCCACGATGTCGAAGAAGAAGCGCAGGACCTCCTCGCGGCGCGCTTCCACCGCCTGACGGATTTTCGCCACCATCTCAGCGCTCATGGGCGGACTCCCTCCCAAAGGATGCTGACGGCTGGCTATGCTACTGAGAGTCGAGATTTTGTCAACCGGGCTCTCAGGGCTACCAGGCATAACCGGGGCAACCGGCTTCCGTCAAAGGGGAAGGAACCCCTCTCCGTGGCTGCAGGACAGCCGAGAGAGCAAGGAGGTTGATTTTGGGGAGCCGGGCCGGAACCTTTCGTGCATCGCCCGGTCCCAAAACACGGAGAGAAGCTCAGCGGCGTCGCCTCTATCAATCGAATACGATCCAGTTATAATGGTTACGCAGCGAGCATCCTTCGGAAGAGCTTCGAAGCATGGCGGATTACGCAACCCGCTTGATTCGCGCCAAATTCGTGCCTGACAACCCAATCCGTGAGGGGACGGGGAAATGCCTCGATCCGTGAACCTGGTTGAGCTCCCATCCGCTCTGATCCCCAAGCTGGAGAGCCTCCAGAAACTCCTGTCCGATTACGGAGTTGAGTTCGCCTTGCTGTTCGGGTCCTTCTCCCGAGGAACCGAGCAGCTGTGGAGCGATATCGATATTGGGATTTATGCCCCCTCGTCCCTCTCACTGCTGGAGATGGGACAGCTGACCGCATTACTGGAGCAGATCCTCGGACGGGATGTAGACCTGATCCTTCTCCATATCGCACTGGAACGCAACCCGACCGTGGCCTATCGGGCGATCAAAGAGGGCATCCTGTTCTTCTGCAAAGACCCCCAGCAATTTGTGGAGTTTAAGGCCCAGGCCATTCTGCGCTATCTGGACACCGCGTTCCTCCGCACCAAGGTTGAGCAGGCGTTTCTGGAACGCCTGCGGGCTGGCCAATTCGGGGAGGGGTAGGAAGATGCGCGAGCGCTTGCAGCGGCCGGAGGCCACGCTGCGGGAGCTTCAACGTTTCCACCAGCGCTATACCCAGGAGGATATCGAGCGGGATCCTCACCTGGAGTGGGCGCTGCGCTATGGCTTGCTGGAGGCCATCCAGATGGTCATCGACATCAGCTGCCATCTGGTAAGCCAGAATAACCTGGGGGTCCCCGCTACATACTCGGAGTGTATTGAGCAGCTCTATCGCGCCGGATATCTCAACGATGAATCCCGGATGGCTTTGCTGGGAATGGTAGGTTTGCGGAACATCCTCGTCCATGAATACATCTCGGTGGATCGGGCTCGCCTATATGCCCTCTTAGAACGAATCGGTGACTTCAAGCGATTTGTGGAACAGATCCAACCGCTGATTCGCTGATAAAACCGTCGGGGTTACACAGCAGGGACGTGCCCGGATGGGGCAGGATCGATCTATCGCCTGGGATCCTCCCTCCCCGCGGCCCAAAGGGCCGTGAGGAGGGAGGATTGAAATGCCTTTCCCGAAACCTATGCCCATCCCGGGAAGGCGGAACGGCCGGCATACTGGGCGCTTTCGCCGAGCTCCTCCTCGATGCGCAGCAACCGGTTGTATTTGGCCACGCGGTCGCTGCGGCACGGCGCCCCGGTCTTGATCTGCCCGGCGTTCAGGGCCACGGCCAGATCCGCGATGAAGGTATCCTCCGTCTCGCCGCTGCGATGGGAGATGATCAGCCCCCACCCCGCCCGCTGGGCCAGCCGTGCCGCCTGGATGGCCTCGGTCAGCGTCCCGATCTGGTTCACCTTGCACAGCAGGGCATTGCATGCCCGCTCGGCGATCGCCCGGCGGATGCGGTTCACATTGGTCACCAGCAGATCATCCCCCACCAGCTGGATCCGACCCCCCAGGCGCTCCGAGAGATGCCGCCACCCCTCCCAATCGTCCTCCGCCATCCCGTCCTCGATCGAGATGATGGGATACTGCTCGACCCAACGGGCGTAGAGCTCCGCCAGCTCCGGCGCCCGCAGCGCCCGCCCTTCCTTGCGAAGGACGTAGACGCCATCCTGATAGAGCTCGCTGGCCGCCGCGTCCAGCCCCAGGGCGACCTGCTCCCCCGGCGTGTATCCCGCTGCCTGGATCGCCTCTAAGATCAGCTCAAACGCCTCCTGGTTGGACCGCAGGTTCGGGGCGAAGCCTCCTTCATCCCCGACGTTGGTGCTGTAGCCCCGCTTCTTCAGAACCTTCTTGAGGTGATGGTAAACCTCCGCCCCCCAGCGCAGGGCTTCAGCAAACGAGGGCGCGCCCACAGGGAGGATGAGGAATTCCTGAAGGTCCGCCGAATCATCGGCATGCTTGCCACCGTTGAGGATGTTCATCATCGGCACCGGCAGCACCCGGGCCTCCACCCCGCCCAGATAGCGATAGAGCGGAAGGCCCAGGGAGCGGGCGGCGGCGACGGCCACCGCCAGGCTGACGCCCAGGATGGCATTGGCGCCCAGCTCGCGCTTGTTCTCGCTCCCATCCAGGCTGATCAGCGCCTCATCGATCCCCGCCTGGTCCAGGGCATCCCATCCCACCAGCTCCTCGGCGATCCGGGTGTTGACGTTCTCCACGGCTTTGAGAACGCCTTTCCCCAGATAGCGCGAGGGATCCTCATCGCGCAGCTCCCAGGCCTCGTGGGCGCCGGTGCTGGCGCCGGACGGCACCGCCGCCTGGCCGACGGTGCCATCCGCCAGGTGCACCTCCACTTCCACCGTCGGGTTGCCACGGGAGTCCAGGATCTCCCGCGCCCGCACCATCTCGATCCGTGTGGGGAAATCCAGCGCGCGCGTCATCGTTGGGTTCCCTCCGTGAAGTCTCCGCTTTGATTATAGCCGGCCGACATAGAACCGGCGATGGGCCTTTGGAATAGAAGTGGGGTCGTTGGCCTTCTCCCGGGTCTTTGGAGCGGGGACGGGCACGGAAGGCGTCCCTCCCTGCTCCAAAAGAAACGTGATCCCCTCTCCCCACGGCCAAAGAGGTCGTGGGGAGAGGGGATCACGAGGGAAGGGGCTCATCACCCCTGGACAAAATCCAGCTGCGCAAGTCCTAATGAGAAGGGAAAGGGGGCTTTGCCCTCCTTTCCCTTCCTTGTTCCGCATTCGGTTCCAGAAGCAGATGATGGATCTCCTCTCCCGCTTCCAGTTATTCTCCCACTCCTTCTCTCAGCGGATCACTCAGAAGTTCCCATGCGGTGAGCCAGGCAAACAGCGCCCCTCCGGCCATCCCCAGCCCCATCCACCCCATCACCCCCCACCGCTCGATCCATTCTTCCCCCAATTGCTGCAGCGCCACTCCAATCCCCCATCCTGCCACAGCGCCTCCCCATGCGCTCCCCACCATCCATGCCCACGCCCCCCTCCCCCTATCCCGTCCCAGGATCCACTGACCGACCCCTGCTCCCCAACCGATTCCCAGTCCTATCCCGGCTGAAACCCAGATCCAGACATTCATCCCATCAGGCCCATGGGGAATCAGCCGCTCCGGTCCCACTGCCCAGAACAGCCCCCACAGCCCCAGCACCCCCAAGGCGCTGCCCAGACCGCTGCCCAGAACCCAGCGCTTCCACCCTCCTCGAGCCTTCAGGGCCCATCTCTGGCCCCCACCCAGGAGCGCCCCTACCCACAGCCCGCTCAGCCCCAGAAACAGCGTGACATCCAGGGGACCCCGAAGAAAGACCCATCGCTTCAGCGCGGTCAGCGCCAGATCCAGCCCGGCCATCCCCCCGATCCCCAGGGCTCCCACCGCCAGATGCGCCCCCAGCCAGCGCCCCAACCCAAACCACCGCTTCACGGCTCTCCCTCCTTGTGAGTTAGTTCGAGAAGCGCGCATATTCGATCCATGGAAACACCGGCATCACCCGATCCGGGTAACCCAGCCGGCCTCCCCATGCCCGGTAAACCCAGTGGGCGCGCACCCAGGCCTCCAGCTCAGCCCCCAGAGCGTCCACCAGCTCCACCTCCGGCCGGTGGAGCCAGAACCGCAGATCCTCCGGCTGATGCAGCCATCCCGTGATATGGGTGATGATGGGCGCCTCCTCTGGATCCCCGGACCATCCCGCCCGCTCCAGCCAGCGGGGATCGATCTCCTCCCGCCGCCATGTCCGGGGATCCACCCAGCCGCCCCACGCGAAATCTGGCGCCAGCACCCCCGCCACACTGTCAAACTCCAGATGGTTGGAATCCAGCAGCTCCCGAACCGCCCGAAGCGAAAGCGGCGACCGGAAAGTGATCTGAACCGGAATAGGGCCAGGCCATGGCGCTTCCAGCAAGCGACGCAGGCGGATCGCGTTTGCGCTCCGATACGCTTCCAGGCGCTCAGGGGTATTGGCCGGAAGCTCCGCGTGGATCACCCAGAGACCTTCGGGTTTCCGAACCGCTGTGGCCCGCTCCGTTTCGGTTTGCCAGTACAGAGGAATCGCCCCCACCTGAGGGAACGTGGCCCCGATGAACAGCACACCGAGCAAACATCTCAAAAATCTGAGGAGCATCCTCTTCTTGTTCTTATAGCGAATTATCGGCTTGAATGATGGGCTGCAGGCGTTGCAACAACTCTCGTGAGACCTCTGGATCCGCGCTCAAAATCCCCAGGACAGTCACAGAGGATGCTCGACAACCGATTAGCCATACGGCCTGACCAATGGGATCCTGAGTGACAAGAAGTTGCCCATGACCGTTGACAATCGGGACTGGTCGGGTCCGAAGAAGAGGCGTGCCCAGTCGATTCGGCAGATTTTGAAATAGAGCGTTACACGCTGCTTCGGCTGTCAGAGAAGAAGAAAAGGCGTATAGGA
>JAEVEY010000047.1:12104-16063 GCA_016842045.1 Candidatus Thermoflexus sinensis
CCAATCGATCCGTGTAGCTATAGGGGATTGAAGCTTCCCGGAACGCCCAGGCCGACTTCGCCCCAGCCACTACGATAACAATGAGGACTTACGCAGTTCGTTTCCCATGGGGGCTTTGGGGGCGGAGCGGGGCGCCTTCGGCGCCCTGCTCCGCTAGAGCTTTCAACTGCGTAACTCCTAACGATAATTATCGAGACGAGCGAGATAAATATCCGAGAGCGCATCCGGTCCATATGTCTACGATCCCTCATGGCCTCCCCTCCTACGGCGATGTTTCGCTATCTTCAGCTTAAGCAATCAGGGATCGCTCCACAATCGTATTTTCCTCAAGGCTCCCCCTGTGGATTTCCACAGGTCCTGTTTGAGGGAATTACGAGGCTTGCTCGGCTGAGGATCCAGCGAGGAGCAAAACGGGCAATTTCGTCTCTTGGGCTTGATTTTGAAAACGACTGACTTTATGTAAAATTCACGCTTTTGGCCCCTGCCCGAGGGGCCTGATGGATCCCTCCCCTCTGCGGGGAGGAGGAAAGAGATTCGGTTCGGGATCCAGCAAGCAGACTCCCGCAGCGCATGCGGGGCCTATTCGCCCTCACCGGGATCCCTGGTCCCCCGAGGGCCATTGGAGCCATCCTCGTCGGATCGCTTCCCGGACGGCGGCCGCCCGATTGTTCACCCCCAGCCGCTGGAAGATCTGACCCAGATGATACTCCACGGTCCGCGTCGAGATCCCCAGGCGCTGCGCGATGGCTCGATTGGTGAGCCCCTCGGCCACCAGGGCCAGGATCTCCCGCTCTCGATCCGTCAGCCCTTCGATGCTTTGCAGGGCAAGCGCCCGGGCTCGGGTCAGGATTTCCGGGCTGAAGGCCCTTAAACCCCGGGCCACGCTCTGCACGGCCGCGGCGATAGCCTCCACCCCCTCCTGCTTGAGCAGATAACCTTCCACTCCAATCGCCATGGCCTCCCGGATCAGCGCGTCGTCCTCGTAAGCGCTCAGCAGGAGAACGCGGATGGGCCATCCCCGACGCTGAATCTCCCGCGCGAGGGCGAGCCCATCCCGACGGGGAAGCCGGATGTCTAAGACCGCCACATCGGGCTGCAAACGCTCCAGCAAGGCAAGGGCCTCTTCGCCATCCCCCGCCTCTCCCACGACTTCGAAGTCCGGAAGCGTGCTCAACAGAGCCCGCAGGCCCAGCCGCAACGGCGGATGATCGTCTGCCAGAAACACCCGAATGGGCATCCGTTCTGCCTCCCGATCATGGTGCTGGAATCGGTTTTTCGAAGGGCGCTTCTCCTGTTCGTAGTAGTACACGGAGCGAAGCGGAGTGCCCGTCTAAGCGTTCCCACAAAGACAACGGGCACTGACGTGCCCTACTACGAACAGGAAAAACCCTTTGTTCGTAGTAGGGCACGAAGCGAAGCGGAGTGCCCGTCATAAGCGTTCCCAAAAAGACAACGGGCACTGACGTGCCCTACTACGAACAGGAAAAGCCCTTGTTCGTAGTAGGGCACGAAGCGAAGCGCAGTGCCCGTTTAAGCGTTCATAAAGAGAACAGGCCCTTACGTGCCCTGCTACGAACAGGAAAGACCCTTTGTTTGTCGTAGGGCACGAGGCGAAGCGGAGTGCCCCATGTTCAGCAAGAAAGAGACAGTCAAAGCGATGATGATTACGGCGCGCCCGTTAACAGGGCTTCGAACTCCTCGGCGGCGTCCCGCAGGCGGCCTTTCCCATGCCACAGACTGAAATCCTCCCACTGGGGATCCCCATCCAGAAACCAGCAGAAGGCCTCCACCTGGGGCTCCCGCGCGACCACGGACCATGCCGCCGTCAACCATCCTCGCGGGTAGTTGTGCGCCGGGGGAATGCCTTCATCCGGGGTGTAGGTGTTGGACGCTGTGATGTAGACAGGCCGGCCGCGGGTCGAGGGATACGCGTTGAGGATCTCCAGCCAGTCGTAGAGCACCTGAAACCCGATCCGCGCGCCCTCTGGACCTCGAAGATCGAGCCGCGGCTCCTCCGCTTCCGTATACCCGGCCATCCGCGCCGCCTCCGGCCGCCCGGGCACGTGCAGGGCGAAGCCGTCCGGCCCCGGGTTCCACATCCCCCTCGCCGCCTTCGCCCGCGCGGCTTCATCGACGAACGCCACCAGGGTGTTGAAGTAGTTCAGCCAGGGCGCCTCCACCCGATGCCGTCGCTCGCCGTCCTGATCCCGCACCCAGGGCCGCACCGGCCCCACCAGCACACGCGCCCGGGGATTGGCCATGCGGATCACCGCGACGGCGTTGTCCGTGCGCGCGGGGGATTCCCCATAACCGTTGAAGACCCGCGCATACCAGGCCGGGGTGATCGGTCGATCCAACGCCAGTCGATTGCTTGCAGCCTCGTTCGGGCCGCTCCCCAGGAAATACGCGTAAACCCCCTGCAGCCGATCATCCCGGGCCATTCGCTCCAGGACACGCAGATAGCGCATCAGCGCGTCCCGATCGCCGGCAGGCGGAAGGGTCTGCCCGCGATCGTAATCTACCCGCACCAGAACCCGCAGGCCCTGCGCTTCATCGCGGGCCACCCGGGCGGCCAGGGCGTCGATTCCCCAATCCGGATCCTCCATCAGCTGCGTGTAGGTCAACTCCACGGCCCATCCAGACCGACCTTTCCAATCCCGCTCGGGGTGGGGGAAGACCAGGCCCAGCTTGGTAGGCAGCCGCGGGGCTGGGGCAGGCTCCGGCTTCCCCAGAGCCAGACGGCCCCGAAGCTGACAGCCCAAATGGCAATCCCGGTAGAAGGCCACACGCGCCGATCCCTCCGGCATCCGGAACCGCCAGACCCAGCGCCAGGTCCCGGCCTCGGGCTGAGCTTCGATCCGTTCCAGGATGGCCGGCGCCCCATTGACGGTCAGCAGAATATAGGCCCACGGAACCACATCGCGCACCTCCAGGGTGACCATGTCCCCGGGCCGCGGCGCGGGAGGATCCGCCCGGAACCGGGGCCAGGGGCCTTCCACATCGGGGCCTATTCGGAAGGAGACCTCTCCGGAGGGCGCGACGAGCAGAACCAGCAATCCCAGGAGGCCCGCCAGAGCCCACCCTCGATATCGGCGAAGCCATGCGCCCCATTCCCGCTTCATTCGCTCCCTTCCCATGCCGGCAACGTGAACCGGACCCACGTCCCGGTCTCTCCCTCCGTTCGGCTCTCGATCTCCAGCCGGGCCTGATGCTGACGGAGGATCTCCGCCACGATCGTCAGGCCCAGGCCGGAGCCGCCGGATTCCCCCGCATCACCGCGATAGAATGGTTCGACCACATGGGGAAGATGCGCTTCCGGGATCCCCGGACCGGTATCGGCAACGACACAGCGGATCCCTCCGGGAGCCCGGCGGAGCGTGACGGTAATCCGATCGCCAGCCCGGCTGTAGCGGATGGCGTTATCCAGCAGGTTGAGGAAGACCTGCTTCAGACGATCCGCGTCTCCCAGGACCATAGGCAATCCCGCCTCGATCTCGACGCTGAGGGCCTGACCGCGGGCCTGGGCCTCCGGGAGCTTCTCGGCGATCGCGGCCTGAACCACCGACGTCAGATCCAGCGGGCGAAGGGCCAGAGGCTCGCTCGCCAGACGCCCCAGATCCAGCACGTTGTGGGCCATGCGGAGCATACGCCGGGTTTCCTCTTCCAGGATCTGAAGGGATTGGGTTCGAATCTCCGGAGCGATTGAGGGGAGCTTGATCACCTCCAGGTGGGTCAGCATGGTGGCCAGGGGCGTGCGGAGCTCATGGGCCAGGCCGGACAACAGGCGGCGCAGCGCCTGGAGGCCCCGGTGGCTTTCCCCCGCGTCGGTGACGAAGAGCCACATCTCCTCCTTCCCCGGGATCATCCACCAGCGCATCGCTTCGCCTTCCCCCAGAGCCACCAGGCGGGTCCGGCCGATTCCGTCGGCCCACGCGGCCCGGACGTCTTCTTCCAGCAGC
>JAEVEY010000020.1 GCA_016842045.1 Candidatus Thermoflexus sinensis
GGACCCCCTGGCAGGGTCCAGTCCCCGTGTGGCGATCGCACCAGCCAGACCGCCTCATCCGCCAGGGCGACGATCTCCACCCGGATCTCCACATCCATGGGACTTTCTCCGCTTCTTTTCAGACTTATGCCGCTGGCCCCCGGCAAAGGGGAGTCGAGGCGCCCTTCCTTCCCCCATCACCCTTTCCCGCGGGGAGAGGGATGAGGAACAACGTTCTGGATCCGCAACGCGAACTTGCTTTACCCGAGAAAACGCTCGGGGAGCTCCGGCTCCGGGCCTGCCGTGGAGAGCACCATGCGATCCGGATCCAGATATTTGCGGGCCACCGCCTGGACCTCTGCGGCGGTGAGGCTGGCGATGATCTCCGGATAGCGTTCCAGATAATCCAGGCCCAGCTCGAACAGCTCCATATCGACGAGAACCCCCGCGATCCCTTCATTGGTCTCCAGCCGGAGCGGGAGGGAGCCGATCAAAAACGACTTGTTGTCCTCCAGCTCCTTCGTCGGAACCCGTCGTTCCAGCAGGCGACGGATCTCCGTTCGGATGCCCTCCACCGCCCGGGGGAGGTGCTCGGGGGCCACCCCGGCGATCACGCTCCATGGCCCGGGGGCCAGGCCGGCGTCCAGTCGACTGTAAACGTAATAAGCCAGCCCATCCCGGTCTCGAACGTGATCCCCCAGCCGGCCCATCATCCCGAAGACCCCCAGGATGCAATTCGCCAGCGCGGCCGCGTAATAGTCCGGATCTTTGCGGGCCAGCCCAACGGTGCCCATCACGAGATCCGTCTGGGTCTTGCCCGGGATCGGGGTGTGAACATGGACCCATCGGTCCGGACGCGGGGCCGACGGCAGAGGGTTCGGCTCCGGGCGCCGGGCGGTCCAATCCCCAAAAGCCCGCCGGATGGCCTCCATCCCTTCCTCCGCGCGGATCGCCCCCACGATGGCGACGATCATCCGCTCCGGGCTGTAAAACTTCCTGTGGAAGGCGACCAGATCCTCTTGGGTGATGGCCTGCACGGTCTCCCGATAGCCATCCACACTTCGTCCATAAGGATGGCCCTGGAAAAGCGTCTCCCGGAACCGGAGCCCGGCCATCCGCCGGGTATCGTGCTCTCGCTCCTGCAGATCCGTGAGGATCTCCCCCCGCACCTTCTCCACCTCTTCCTCCGGGAACGTGGGGTTCCGCAGGACATCCGCCAGGATCTCCAGCAGCGCGGGCAGATCCTCGGCCATGGCTTTCAGGCTGAAGCCGGTTGTATGGTAGCCCGCCCCGATATCCAGGCTGGCGCCGACCGACTCGATCGCCTCGTAAATCTCATGAAATGTTCGATGGATGGTCCCCCGGGTCAGCATCTCCGCCGTGAAAGCAGCCAGCCCGGTTCGATCCGGAGGCTCGTCCACCGCCCCCGCCCAGAGGAGGCCCGAGAGGACCACTGAGGGGTTGCTGAAATTCTCGTAGGCGAGCGCGATGACGCCGTTCGGCAACACTTCCCGCGCGATCGTGCGCGGGTTGGGCACAGTCCAGGACCGGACCCGTTGAAGGATTGCGGATGAACTCCCCCTGCGTGCCATTTTGGGCTCCAGCTGGAGGATGATATGCGATGAGTGTTTTTAACTATCTTAGGAGTTACGCAGCTCGGGGCTCGTGAGAAGAGGTAGAATGACCCCACCCCCCTTTATCCCCTCTCCCCACGGCCCTTCGGGCCGTGGGGAGAGGGGATATATATTTTTTGGGAGGAGTCGCGCGCCTTCGGCGCGCGACTCCTCCCAAACCCCCAGGAGAAAACCAACTGCGTAACTCCTACTATTGTGTCGCCATGGGAAAACCCCTCGACTCCCCGCGCAGAGGGGCCAGCTGCGTAAGTCTCGAGTATAACTGTCCTCGGAGAGTTCGGCAACCAGATCCGGTGAGAAAAGCCGACCGCCCATCCAGGCTGGACCTGGGGCCGGCCATCCCCTGGTCCGGGGGATCGATGAGGTTGGGCCGTCCTGGCACCCGCCCCAACCCAAAACGCACAGGCTCGTGTCGGCCTGGAGGTGAAGCGAGACCTTCCTCCGGGCTTCTGGCTTCCGAACGCCTCGAGAAACCGGTCTCGATCTCCGGTCCCCCTTCCCGGGAATCCGGGAAGGGGGACCATCGACAGCCTCCCTCAAATCGGTTTCGAGCCCAGGGCGATCTTTCCTGAAACTCGAGGAGGACGTCCCTTTACCCGAGAACGGATACGAGCCAAACGTGTAAATTCCCCCCTCCCGTAGCCCAGAGGACCGCGGGGCCCATTCGGAGATGGCCAGCTGCCCCCGGCCCGCCCGGTCCAGGGCCTCACTTCGGATCATCCGGGGGATTCAGGAGCGGCCGGGGCTTGTGCATTTGATCCGGGTGCCCCTAAACTGGATCGGAATTCGTCGAGCGCAGGGAGGACAACGTGATCGGCGAGCTGATGATTCTGGCGGTCATCGGCCTGGCAGGGCTTGTGCTGGCCATCGATGACTGGCGCGGGATGCTTCTGGCATGGGCCCTGATGGGCGCAGCGGGCGGGGTTCTCCTCCAGCAAACCGCGGAAGTCCCCCGGGAGCTGGCCGGGATCCAGATCCTGAACAGTGTCCTTCTGGCGCTGCTCTTCTATCTGGCCGGCCGACGGGCCCGAACGACGGCCCCCAGGACCCTGACCGCCCGCCCGGCGATCCACTGGCGGTTCCGCGTCCTGGCCGCCCTCTTTCTTTATGTTCTCGCTCGCATGCTCGTGATCCGTTTTCCCTTGCCTATCGCTTCTCCATCCCTCCTGATCGTGACGTACGCCCTGATCGGGATCGGCCTGTTGATCGCCACGCTGAGTCGTTCGCCGCTGAAGGCCGGGCTGGGCGTGCTGACCATGTTGAACGGCTACCAGGTCTTTTACCTCTCCGTGCAGGACAGCTTGCTGGCGATCGGGCTGATGGCGGGGATGAACCTCCTGGTTGCATTCCTCGTCGTTGCGCTCACCCTGGTCCGTCAGGAGGAAGCAGCGTGAACTTCCCATTGCTGATCCTGCTCGCGGTCCCCTTCCTGACCGTTCCTGTGGTCTATCCGCTCCGCCGGACCCCTCTGGCGGCTCCCTTCGCAGCTGCGGTCGCCGCGGCGCTGGTGGGCTTTCTCTGGATCGTCCCCTGGCCCCTTAGCGCTGCTCGCCCGGATCAGAACACCCTGGGCCCTCCGCTGGTGCTGCTGGGACGAACCCTCCGCCTGACGGAAACCGACCGCTGGGTTCTGAGCGTGCTCTGGGGATCCGCCGCCCTGATGTTCCTGACCGCATGGCCTTTCCGGTTCGAGCGCCGCCTTTATCCGATCGGCATGGCGGCCGGCGGGCTGTGGATGCTGGGCCTTCTGTTGCGGCCGATCAGCCTGGGGACGTTTTTCATTGGCGGCGCCGCCCTTCTGCTGGCGCTGACCCTGCTGGGGGAAGGCCATGGCATGGAAGGCGCAACCCAATACCTCATCGCTGCCAGCCTGGGCTTCCTCGCCTGGGTCACGGCTGCCTGGGCGGCGGAGCAGGCGACCCTGAACCCGGGTCAACCCCTCTGGACTACGTTGACCGTCGTGCTGATCGGGATGGCCCTGGTCCTCTGGTTAGGGGTCTGGCCGGCCTACCGCTGGGTCCTGCTCCTGTTCGCGGAAGGCGCGCCGGTTGGGGCCGCCTTCACGGTGTTCCTGCTGAATTATGGAACCTGGTTCTGGCTACTGGCCTGGGCGCAGGAGTTCCCCTGGTTGTCGCAGCTCCCCGGGTGGAGCGCCAGCCTGCAAACGATCGGGATCCTGATGACGCTGAGCAGCGCGGTGCTGGCTCTGGCGGAGCGAGGCTGGGGGGCGATCGGAGGGTACGCCTGGCTGGCCGCCAGCGGCCTCTCATGGCTGGCTTTGGGCCTGGGGACGGTCGAAGGCGTCCACCTGAGCGCCTGGACCCTGGGGATCCGGATGATCGCCCTGATAGGGCTGGCCTTCGCGCTGGCCGCGCACCGCCGGATGAGCGGCTCCACGGAATCCGGACGCATCCCACTCCACCATGGGCCGTGGGTGATCGCGCTCCTGCTGGGAAGCGGCATGGCCCTGATGGATGTCCCCCCCTTCGCGGGGTTCACCGCCCGCTGGGCCCTCACCCGATGGCTCACGCTCTCCCACCCGATCCTGGCGCTGGCCCTGATGGGGAGCGTGGGCCTGCTGGGTTGGGCGCTATGGCGGGAGCTTCTCACGCCGCCGAAAGAGACGACCCCCCTGCGCCCGATGCCGCGCTCCGTTGTCTGGTTCGGGATCGCCTGGTGGATCGCCGAGCTCCTCCTGTTGTTCTCGGGCCCATGGCTGGGCCTTCAACTGAAGGCCCTGGCAGAGGCATGGATCCGTGTGCGCCTGATCGAGTGAATGTCGCTACCTGTTCGGTTCGACGCTTTCGCAGGGGCCTGACTGCCTTCAACAGGCGAAGGGGGAATGCTAAGATGTGGCGGCCTTCAGCCGCCACATCTTAGCATCGTCGACCCTCTCCCCTTGCACCTGACACCCCACTTCGGAGAACCGATGGTCAGTTGCTTCCCTTCGCTCTGAATTTGGATCACTGCCTTCATTTAATTTATGATTGGACAGTGGGGAGGACTGGGGAGACCGCCTTCGGCGATCTCCCCAGTCCCGACAAACGTTTTTCTCCTCTTCCGATGACCCCGGGAAGGAGAGAAGTCAGGAGCCTGGAGGGCACACCGGGGAAAAGAAGGCCAAGGGCGTAACTCATGAGGAGGGGCCAGCGATGGGAGGGGTTCGACAGGCGGTCCAACCACCGGCCCGGCGGTGGATGCCGTCTTTGTGGGCCAGCTGGAAGCCCTTTGGGATCGGTGAGCAGCGTCCGAATAATTATTTCGAGATCCTGCGGGCCTTCTGGGAGAACCGCGATCAGCTGGGTTACGCCTGGCGCATCCTGAGGGATGGAGTCTGCGATGGCTGCGCCCTGGGCACCAGCGGGATGCGCGACTGGACCATTACCGGGATCCACCTCTGCAATATCCGCCTGCGCCTGCTCCGCCTCAACACCATGCCCTCACTTGACATCCGGATCCTCTCCGACATTCGATCCCTGGCCCAGCGATCCGCCCGCGAGCTCCGTGCTCTCGGTCGCCTGCCTTACCCGATGATCCGGCGCCGCGGCGAGCCCGGCTTCCGCCGCATCTCGTGGGAAGAGGCGCTGGATTTCCTCGCCGGTTTCATCCGCCGCACCACGCCGGCTCGGCTGGGCTTCTACCTCACCAGCCGGGGCCTTTCCAACGAGGCCTATTATGGGGCCCAAAAAGCGGTCCGGGCGATGGGGACCAACTCCATCGATAACGCGGCGCGGGTCTGCCACGCGCCCAGTACCCTGGCCCTCAAGGCGGCCCTCGGCGTGGCCGCCACCACGTGTTCCTACACCGACCTGATCGGGACGGACCTCATTGTGTTCTTCGGCTCCAATGTGGCGAACAATCAGCCCGTGATGATGAAGTATCTTTACTACGCCCGCAAGGCGGGGACGCGCGTGGTCCTGGTGAACCCCTATCGCGAGCCGGCGATGGAACGCTACTGGGTCCCCTCGGATCTGGAGAGCGCCCTGTTCGGGACCCGGATCACAGATCGTTTCTTCCAGATCCAGGTAGGGGGCGATATCGCCTTCATCAACGGCGCCATCAAGCACATGATCGAACAGGGGTGGGTGGATGAATCCTTCATCCAGGCCCACACGACCGGCTTCGAGGAGCTGCGGGCCGCGCTGGAGGCCACGCCCTGGGAGGAACTGGAGGCAGGCGCCGGCCTCTCCCGGGAGGAGATGCGAGCCTTCGCACGGATGGTGGCGGAAGCCCGGCGGGCGGTCTTCATATGGAGCATGGGGATCACCCAGCACGCCCATGGAGAGGACAACGTCCACGCCATCATCAACCTGGCCCTGACGAAGGGCTTCATCGGCCGCGAGGGATGCGGCCTGATGCCCATCCGGGGCCACTCCGGCGTTCAGGGCGGGGCGGAGATGGGGGCCTACGCCACCGTGTTCCCGGGCGGCCTCCCCATCAACGAGGAGAACGCCCGCCGCCTGTCGGAGCTCTACGGCTTTGAGGTCCCAGCCCAACGCGGTCTCACCGCCCCGGAGATGCTGGAAGCGGCCCACCGGGGGGAGCTGGATCTCCTTTTCAGCGTGGGCGGCAACTTCCACGAGGTGCTCCCCAGCCCGGCCTTCGTTCGAGAAGCGCTGGAACGGATCCCCCTTCGGGTCCATATGGACATCGTGCTCTCACCCTCCATGTTCTTTGAGCCTGGGGAGGCGGTGATCCTGCTTCCGGCCACCACCCGATACGAGGGACCTGGCGGGGTGACCGAGACCACCACGGAGCGTCGGGTGATCTTCAGCCCGGAGATCCCGGGGCCGCGCATCGGCGAGGCGCGCCCGGAATGGTGGGCCTTTGGGGAACTGGCCGCCCGTGTCCGCCCGGAGCTCGCCGATCGGGTTCGCTTTCCGGATACGCAGGCGATCCGGGAGGAGATCGCCCGGGTGATTCCCCAGTATGAGGGGATCCAGCACCTGCGGAAGAAGGGGGATCAGTTCCAGTATGGCGGGCCCCGGCTGTGTGAGGGATGGCGCTTTCCCACTCCGGATGGGAAGGCCCACTTCAGGGTCGTGCGGCCGCCCCGGATGGAGCTCCCGGCGGGGGCTTTCCGGGTAGCGACCCGTCGGGGAAAGCAATTCAACAGCATGGTCCAGGAAGAGGTGGACCCGATCAACGGCCTCCCCCGGGACGCGGTGCTGATGCATCCCGCCGATGCGGAGCGGCTCGGGCTGCGGCCCGGGGATCCCGTTCGGCTCTGGAACGACTGGGGGGAGTTCCGGGGCCGGGTGTTCCTCGGGGATGTCCGGCCTGGCACCCTCCAGGTCCACTGGCCGGAGGGCAACGTCTTGCTGGCGCCGAACGCTCGCTCCCCGCTGGCCGGGATCCCGGCTTACAAGGCGATCGTGGCATATGTGGAAAGGCAGGGAAGCTGAACTCGTGACTTTCCCGGCGAGATAGGGCACAAAGCGAAGCGAGTGCCCGCTAATCCGTGTTCACAAAAAAGGACAGGCACTTACGCGTCCTACTACTGCTCCCTCCAGATTTGATTTTTGGTTTTGGTCCCCTGGGGGTTTGGGGGGGAGCCGGGTGCCTTCGGCGCCCGGCTCCCCCCCAAAATCTCTTTTATCCCCCCTCCCCACGGCCTAAAGGGCCGTGGGGAGGGGGGATAAAGGGGGGTGGGGCCATTGGCCCACACCCTCTTATATCCTCAAAACAAATCTGGACGAAGCACTACGGAGTTTGTAGCAGGGCACGAAGCGAAGCGGAGTGCCCGTCACAGGTGTTCACAAAAAGGAGACCTCGATGGGCCAGGACGGAGTGCTGAAAGGATGGCCCATCACAGGCTGGCAGCGCGAGCATGCCAGGCTCCGGGAGGATGTGGTGATTGTGGAGGAGCCCCTGGAGATCCAGGTCGCGCTCCCGGGCGAGGGGACGACGGAGATCTTCCCGGTCGCGGTCACCATGCGAACTCCCGGACACGACGAGGAGCTGGCGCTGGGGTTCCTTTACACCGAAGGCCTGATCGATGACCCGCAGCGGTTCGCCCGCGGCCTGCGGATCGAACGCCCCTCCCCCAACGAGGCGCGGGTGATCCTGCCCCCGGAGATCCGGATCGACCGGCAGCGGCTGACCCGCCATTTCTACATAACCAGCAGCTGCGGGGTGTGCGGGAAAGCGGCCATCGAAGCGGTTTTCGTCCAGGGGTTCCCACCGTTGCCGGAAGAGGAACCCGTGATCCCCATCGGGCTCCTCTACGATCTTCCCCGGCGGCTTCGGGAGGCGCAGGTCCTCTTCCGCCGGACCGGCGGGTTGCATGCGGCGGCGCTCTTCGACCCGGAGGGGCGGCTGCTCTATCTGCGGGAGGATGTGGGCCGCCACAACGCGGTGGATAAAGTCATCGGCGCTGCTCTCCGCGAGGGATGCCTGCCGCTCGGCCGGGCGCTGATGCTGGTGAGCGGCCGCGCGGGCTTTGAGATCGCCCAGAAAACGCTGCGGGCCGGTATCCCGATCCTGGCTGCCCTGGGGGCCCCTTCCAGCCTGACCCTGGAGCTTGCCCAGGCGGTCGGGATGACCGTGGTAGGATTCCTGCGGGAAGGCGGGGCCAACATCTATACCGCCCCCTGGCGGATCCGCAGCGCGCAGTAGTATGATGGTAAGGCAACTGCTCGCAGTTGCCCTACCCTTCGCCTATGAGCGAAGCGCCTATCCGACGCATCCTGGGAGTTCGGGTTCACGACGTCACCATGGAGGAGGCGCTCCGGATCGTAGCGGGCTTCCTCGCGAAAGGCGGGGCGCATCAGATCTGCACCGTGAACCCGGAGTTCGTCATGCACGCCCGGCGGGATCCCGCGTTCTTCCGCGTGCTGGAGGAGGCGGACCTGAACGTCCCGGATGGCGTGGGGCTGCTCTGGGCGGGGCGGATCCTGAGGCAACCGCTGCGAGAGCGGGTGCCGGGGGTGGAGCTCATGGAGGCGCTGGCGGCCCGGGCGGCGGAGCGGGGATGGCGGGTGTTCCTGCTCGGAGCCGCTGAAGGCGTGGCGGATCGCGCCGCCGCCGTGCTCCAGGCCCGATACCCCGGCCTGATCGTCGCCGGCACCTTCGCGGGCTCCCCCCGGCCGGAGGACGCGCCCCATATTCTGGAGCGTCTTCGAAAGGCCCGGCCGGATCTCCTCTTCGTGGCCTATGGGGCACCCCAGCAAGACCTCTGGATCGCCCGTTATCAGCCCGAACTGGGCATTCCCGTGGCCATGGGTGTCGGCGGCGCCTTCGACTTCATCGCCGGCGTCGTCCCCCGCGCCCCCCGCTGGATGCGGGAAATCGGCCTCGAATGGCTCTACCGCCTGATCCGCCAGCCCTGGCGCTGGCGCCGCATGCTCGCCCTTCCCCGCTTCGTTCTCGCCGTCCTGGCCGCCCGTTACGGAAGCGGAGGCACAGGGGCCGGCGCAGGATAGGCCTGGGTCGCGAATTCATCCCAGTATCCCCTCAGGTTCACCGGGCCGTAGGCGAAGATCGCCATCCCGCGAGCGCCCAGCGACCGCGCCGCCTCAATTCGATCCAGGACGTCCTGGAAACAGGCGTAACCGCCGTGAATGCCCGGAAAAACATACCGCCCGGAGGCATCTGTCATGAAGTCCGCCACCAGCGTCCGGAAACGGTCCAGCGTCCACACTGTCGTATCCGGGCAGTTCGCCGAGGGGCCGGCCGGGTAAATCATCGGCATGATGGCATCGACCCATCCCTCCCGCAGCCAGCGTTTGGAATCCTGGTAATAATCCGAGTATCCCGAGGTGAAGCCTGGCCAGCCCCACCGGTTCTGGTAGACCCCCCATACGGCCGCCGTCACCCAGGCCTGCGGGCGGATCCCTTTCACGGCGGCATAGACCTCCCGCACCATCGTATTCACCTGCTCCCGCTGCCACGCCGCCCGCTCTTCCAGGTTGCTGAACGAGGGCGTGAAGGGATCATACGAGTAATCCCGCCCCGGATAGCGGACCAGATCCAGATGCACCCCGTCCAGATCGTAACGGGTCATCAGATCCCTCACCACCCGCAGGACCTGCTCCCGCACCCCGGACCAGGCGGGTGTCGCCCAGAGATAGGAGTTGCAGGTCATCAGGTTCATGGGCATCCCCGAGGAATCATACACACGCCACGCGCTCCACGACTTCCCATTGGTTCGAGAGAACGTCCAGAAGGGATGGGGCGGGTTCAGGCCATCGGGCGGGGCGCCGACCCCACAAAGCCATGTGGGGTAAACGTTGATGTAGGCGTGGACCTGGAGGCCGCGAGCGTGGGCCGCGTCGAGCAGCACCCGAAGGGGATCGAAGCCCGGGGAAGTGCCCAGGGTGCGCGTCACGGTGCCGGTGAGGCGCGCGGCCCATGGCTCATAGCCCGGGGTGTAATAGGCGTCCCCGACGCCACGGACCTGGAAGAGGAGCACGTTGAAGCGGGCGGCCGCCGCCTGCTCCGCAATCGTCACCAGGGATTCGGGCCGCGCCCATGAGCCATCGCTCCGCGTCCAGTCGAACCGGGTGATCCAGAGGGCGCGGAATTCCGAAACAGGTGCGCGCAGGACCAGCGGGAGATACACGCGATAGGGACCCGATGGGCTCGGTGAGGCCGGCGGCGCTTCCTCATTCGCGCGAAACTGAACTTCGCCCGGTATTGGAGGAACATATCCGCTCCACAGATACCAGAGGGCGTTCTCCACGTTATCCGGAGCCGGAGGGCCCATGGAGGGCATCGCGCCGGATCCCAGCGTCAGAACGATCAGCCCCAGCGCTAGCGTTCTCCAGCGATGGCCTGAATTAAAGGGATGCATGGGACCTCCTCTGGAGAGCTCAAGGATCTGCCCCGTCCTGATTTTCCATTCCCTTTCTCGCGGCCCTCCAGGCTTCCGGTTGTATTGTAAGAGATAGCGAGATGTTTGGGGACCTGGAAGGCACGCTTCCAGGTCCCCAAACTCCTTTCCCCTCGCAGAAGTTCAAAGGCAGGCCTTCGACCCGGAGACCAGACCCTCAACGCAGCATGAAGTCCGTCCACTCCTGAATCCACCGCTCCCGGTTCGCGTCGATCCGCGCGGGGTCCAGGCGGGCCGGTTCCGGAGGAACTTCCGCAAACTTCTGGAAAAACTCGGGAAGCCGGGCCTTCGGATGGACCGGGAAAACGAACATCTGAAGCGGGATGTCCTCCTGGAAGCGCAGGCTGATCATATAATCCATCCACCGCTCCGCCAGATCCCGGTTCTTCGCCCCTTTGAGGATGCCCGCAAATTCGATCTGGCGGAAGCAGGCATCCTTCCCCAGCACGTTCCCGGTGGGCGGCTCGGTCAGCTTCCCCTCGCTGAAATACACCTCCGCCGCCGGGCTGGTCGCATAGCTGACCACGATGGGACGGGTCCCCGGGCTCCCCGTCGCGCCGCTGAACTCTTTGTAATACGCATCCTCCCAGCCCTCGGTGATCTTCACGTCGTTGGCCTTCAACGCCCGCCAGAAATCCAGATAGCGCTCCTCCCCGAAATGGGCGATGGTGGCCAGCAAGAACGCCAGGCCCGGCGATGAGGTGGCCGGGTTCTCCACCACCAGCAATCCCTTATACTCCGGGCGGATCAGGTCCTCCAGCGTCTCCGGAGGCTTCAACCCCTTTTCCCGAAAGTATTTCTTGTCGTAGTTCAAACAGACGTCCCCGTAGTCGATGGGGATCAACCGATATTCCGGATCCAGAATAAACTCCGACGGGATCTCCTCCATGCCCCTGGGCCGATAGGGCTCGAAAAGATCCTCCCGAATGGCCCGGCTGAAGAACGTGTTGTCGACGCCGAAGAAGACATCGGCCAGCGGCGCCCCTTTGGCCAGGATGGCCTTGTTAAGCGCTGCTCCCGCATCGCCGGCCTTGAGGATCTGCACGCGAACGTTGTAACGCTGCTCGAACTCGCGAAGGACCTCCTCGCTGACGCTGAAGCTGTCATGGGTCATCAACACCAGTTCCCGCGGGCCCGAAGGGGTGGGCGTCGGCGTGGCGGGAACGGGAGAAACGGTCAGGGCCGGCGTCGCCGTCGCCGGAACCGGGGTCGGCGTCGGCGTGGCCGTCGGCGTGGCGCACGCCGCCACCAGCGCGATCAGGATCCATGCCCAGAGCCACCGATATCGGCGTCCCATTCGTGCACCTCCTCCATTCGTGTATTCGTGCCCTCATTCGCGGACAGCCCCTGCGCCTCATCCGGGCTCCCCGCGCTCATGGACCACCAGAAGGAGACCCCGACGAACCTGAACACGGGCCCGCGGAGCGATCATGCGATTGCTGATCCCCAGGGTGGATCCGAAGGGCAGGACGCCCTCCTGCAATGGGTAGAACATGCCCTCCAGCGTAACGCCTTCCGCGTCGCCGGTCAGGGGGATCAGGGAGACCCGATCGCCGGGCTCGCCTTCGATCCATCCTTCCCCCTGGAGCACGAACGCCTCTCGATCCGCGCCCACGAACCGGACATCCCATCCCACCCACCGTGGGTGGGCCAGCAACAGCAGGGAGGCCACGGTCTGATCGAGCCGCGAGCCCCACGCCCCGAATACCCGGATGGCCCCCCCCAGCTCCCGGGCGCGCTCCAGGGCCAGTTCCAGATCCGTCGCGTCTTTATCCACCGGATAGCGCTCGATGGTCACCCCGGCCTGTTCCAGCCAGGCCAGGGTATCGGGATCCATCGAGTCCAGGTCGCCGATCACCCGGTGGGGCAGGACATGGATAGCCCGCAGGTGGGCCGCCCCGCCATCCGCGGCCAGGATCCAGCGCGCCCGGGAGGCTGCCTGACGCAAGGCCTCCCGATCCACCTCGCCGCCCGCCACGACCAGCGTGATCCCGGGTTCGCTCATCGGCTCTCCATCCTGTGCAAAGCGATCGTGGTCCTCGCCCGGCGTCCGGAGGTCCCTTCAACGCCCCAGGAGCAGCGAAGGGAAACCCGACGAACAGGTCTTCCGGGAGATCCGGGGAGGGAGCATATTCCCGAGGCCAGGGGGGCAACAAAGCGCGAGGGCTATCCCATGTCCCCCTTCCCTCCGCCGGTATGACCCGGATCAGGTTCAAGGGGTCGGCGCCGGGCCCAGGGGTGAAGGAACGCCGATCTCTCCGTATGTTCGCCCCTTCGTCCCCTAAGAAGACACCCTCTCAGCCTGCTTGCCCGCAGACTCCCCCGGGAAACATCTCAACGTGAAGCCGGGTATGGGGGCCTGAGGCGCGCCCCAGGCCTCCCAACTTCCTCGTCCTTCTCCTCACGGCCCTTCAGGCCATGGGGAGAAGCAAAATAGCGGATCATTTATGATGGCAGCACCACCCGTGCTTTTACAGTTTATATTCAGGCTCGGAGGGCATCAACAATCCGGATCGGGCAGGCCAGCAGTCGTCTGGATCCGTCGATCACGGGTCCGATCGCGGGGGCAGTGGGGAGAAACATGGAAACGGCATTCCGGATGCCTTCCTGTTACCCGAAGCAGGCTATCTGCATCTAATAGAAAAGTGAGGACATCTGGCCTCAGTGCGGAGGAGGGACGATGGCCGGAACGCCAAAATGGCCCCGCGTGATCATCTTCACGACGCCCAACTGTCCGTGGTGTCGCGCAGCCAAGGAATATCTCCGACAGCGCGGCGTTCCCTTCAAAGAGGTCGATGTCAGCCGGGACGCCGCGGCGGCTCGGGACCTGGTGCGGCGGACCGGGCAGATGGGCGTGCCCGTGCTGGACATCGGTGGTAAAATCGTCATCGGTTTCAATCGGCCCCAGATCGACGCGTTGCTGGGGTTGAGGAAGAAATAGTTCGTATGGGAGGAAGCAGCGATGGCGGAAGAGCGTTTTCCATGGCAGCCGCTGGGAAGTCGCGTGGTCATCCGCCCGGTGGAGCAGGAGAGCCGCACCCCGAGCGGCCTGATCATCCCCGAGACGGCCAAGGAGAAGCCTCAGGTCGGGATCGTGGTCGCTGTGGGCGACGATGAATCCATTAAAGTTCGCGTCGGCGATCGGGTGCTCTTCCCCAAGTATTCGGGGAACGAGGTGAAGGTGAACGGCGTGGAGTATCTCATCCTCGATGCCAATGATCTCCTGGCCTACGATACCGAGACCCGCGCTTCCCTGCCGGAAGAGAAGCCGGCGACGAAGGCGCGGCGCAAGCGTTAACGATCAGCGCCTCCATCCGGTGGCCTTCAAAACGGTCGGGCAGCGCATGCGCTGCCCGACCGCCGCCCGGGAAGAACCCTCTCTTAGGAAGGCGATCCGCCGCCATCCTCACGAGCTGGATCCCGAAATCCATCCGCTGACCGATCCTCCGCAATGGGGCTCGCTCTCTTCCCGGCCAGCAGATCCTCCCCCCATCGCATCGGGAGCGAACGGCTTTCCCTTTACAGCTATTGGGGGCGGATGCGCGCGGGAGATCGCCGCTGGATGGGCCGGGTTGCTTTCGCGAAAGGAGGGGCAGATCACCGGAGGCTCATCGTTCCAGGAACCACGCCGGCTCTTTCCCCAGCCGCCCATGTTCCCATCGCCAGGTTCCGGATTTCCCCTCCCACTGAAACGCCTCGCGCGTCTGCATCTGCATCAGGATCCACACCAGATCATAAGCCAGCGGGGCGTAAGGGCCCGGCGGTGTCCCCAGCGCGATCGCTCGATATGCGGCCACCCACTCCGGATCCTCCACCGGCCGCGTCTCGGCCACCACCCACACCCGTCCGTCCGCCTCCCGAAGCATTTGGAGATCGGGATGCAGCAGCCCGGGCCCTCCCAGCAACGGGCCCCGCCAGCCCTCCTGCCGCCAGCGCCGCGCCGCTTCCCCCGCGTGAACCGCCCGGCCATCGAAGAGAACCGGCTCATCGCCCCGAGGCGAGGCCTCCTCCCGGCGGGCCTCCCGCACCACCCATCCCCGCTCCCGGAAAAACACCCCCAGCTCCGGCCCGAACCACCGTTCCTCTCCGTCATGAACGATCCACAGGCTTTGTCCCTCTCCAGGGGGGAGCACTTGAAGCAACGCCTCCGCCATCGTCCGTTGATCCGGAGCGGTCGGCAGCGCGCCCTCCGGGACCCGATCCGCCGGGATGAGCGGCGCTATCAGGGGGATCCCGGCCGCCCGATAGATCGGCGCGGCCGCCTGCGTGGTCTCCGGGCGGAAGTGGCCGATCACCGCGATGAGATGGGGGTAAGCCACGATCTGGCGGGCCCGTTCCTGCGCCCGAGCGGGATCCCCCTGATCATCCAGGGCCACCAGCATCACCCTCGGCCCCTCGGGATGGGCCGCATTCCACGCCCGCACCGCCAGGCGCGCCCCGAAGATCGCATCGTAACCGATAGCCCGATCCCGCCCTTCAAAGGGGGCCACCAGGCCGATATGGAGGATCCGCGCAGGCTGGCAGGCCATCAGCCCCAGGATCAGGGGGAGAAGGATCTGCAGTTCCCGCCTGGCACCACGCCTGCTCCATCGCCTCACGATCTCTCGTCCTCCCCTTACCATGCAGCAACGAGCACCCCGAGTTCTTCAATGGCTCCACCGCTCGGAAGAGGGTGACCTTTGGCCCATTTCCTTCCCGCCCGACCAGGGTATAATGGATTAAGACTTGCGCTGTCGACCTTCATCCCGGGGAGGTTAAGGGCCCCCCTTTTCACCAGGGCCATGATCGAAGAAAAGCGATCTGGGGAGTACGAAGCCCCTACCCCAGGATCCCGAGTCCATCCCAGGCGATCGAGCGCAAGATCATGTCCGAGCTGAATCCGCCCCAACCGGAGCCCTTGGGGGAACAGATCCCACCGGAGGCCGAAGGCTGGCATACGGCTCCTCTCGCGGAGGGAGAAACAGGGCTGGAAGAGCTCTCTCCGGCCACACCTGCCACGCTCCTGCGTCTCCGGATCGCCTCCAGCGGCCGCACTATCGAAGTGCGTTCCCATCAGGTCTGTGAGATCGGCCGGTCGGACCCCAGCCTGGGGCTGGTTCCCGATCTGGATCTTTCCCAGGAGGGTTCGGAGGCGATCTGGGTCTCCCGCCGGCACGCACGGATTTTCTATCACGATGGCCATTTCTACATCGAGGATCTGGGAAGCACCAACGGGACCTATCTCAACAACAAGCGGCTGGTAGCGGGTCTGCCTTACGCGCTTCAGGATGGCGATGAGCTCCGCTTCGGGCGGATCGTCGCCCACGTGCATGTGGAGTAAAGCTGCATACCTGCCTTACTGGACTTTGGACAAACTCCTCCCTTTCCTCAGGATGGGGGATTGGGGGTGGGTGGGGCCGCCTTCGGCGGCCCCACCCAC
>JAEVEY010000137.1 GCA_016842045.1 Candidatus Thermoflexus sinensis
CTGGGGGTGTTTGGGGGAGTCGCGCGCCTTCGGCGCGCGACTCCCCCTAAAAAATATATTTATCCCCCCTCCCCACGGCCCTTTGGACCGTGGGGAGGGGGGATCAAGGGGGGTGGGGCCATTTTACCTCTTCTCGCGAGCCCCGAACTGCGTAACTCCTAATATTTTCGGGGCGAGCCGGGCGCCGAAGGCGCCCGGCTCGCCCTCCAATCCCCAAGGGACCAAAACCAAAAATCAAATCTGGAAGGAGCCCTACGAGCCGGCGAGACGATCTTTTAGCAGTCTCACCCACCCCGAAAGTTCCATCGCTCAGGTGCGAATGGGCTCAGAGGCCTTCCAGTAAGTTCGCTCGATCTCCGCGACCTGAGCCAGACAGGCATCATCCTCCGGATTCGGGATATAACGAGTGCTGAACCAGGCCTCCAGGATCTCTTTGGCGATCGCCTCCGAGGTTCGGCGCAGGCTCATGCAGAGAACATTGGCATTGTTCCAGAGACGAGCCCCCCGAGCCGTCTCGGCATCATCGCAAAGCGCAGCCCGGATCCCCGGGACCTTGTTGGCGGCGATGCTGACGCCCGTCCCGGTCCAGCAGAACAGGATCCCCTCATCCGCCTCTCCCCGCGCGACCTTCTCCGCCACAATCCGGGCCACCTCAGACCAGGATTGTTTGACGCCAGCGAGAGGGCCGACCGGCTCCACCTCGAATCCGCGACGCCGCAACTCCTCCAGGACGACATCGGTCAGATGGGTGCGCTCATCGCTTCCGACGACAATTCGCATGGTCATCCCTCCTCTCGCAACACGCATTGCCTTCCGAGGTCTTAGATGAGCTGAAGGCGCCTAACTCATCCCGGGTCGGGTTCAGCCTTCTGGAGAGGCCAGGCTCCCTGCGAATGAATCTGGCCCACCGGGCCATTCCGGCGCGCCTCACTCCGGGCATTCATGCTGGACCCCCTCCACCCAGGCCAGGATCTGGCCCAGTAAACCCGAATCCAGGCGCAGCGCATCCAGACAGACCCGGGGCTCCAGATAGGCGTCCAGGATCCACACCTTTGGACCCTCATGGACTGAATGAGACAGCTCGGGATCCACGAAGTGGACAACGCCATGCTGGATCGCCGGCACGGGGGTGATGACGACTAAGGCCGCCCCGGCTTCGGCTGCCGGCCGCTCCATAGCTTCCCACCACCGCAATCGTTCCGGCTCGGGCTCCACTTCGACAGCAACGATCACCGGCGCCCGGTGGCGGTAAAGCTGCAGCCGCTCCATTATCCGGGGAGATGGAAACACCAGGCACGCCTCCCTTCCATTGCTCCGCAGCCTTCGAGGTTCATTATACTTCGCTCCCTGGCGAGGGCACTTACTTCCAGGTGTAGACAGTCGCTATCGGCGACCCGCTCATCCGGAACGCATTTCCCCGCTTTCCTCATAGCCCCTTGAGTGCTTCTTCTATATCTTGGCTCCCCGGGGATGGGGGACGAGCCAGGCACTGAAGGCCCTCGTCCCAGCCCAAAAACCCGGGGAAGAAGGCACCTGCGTAGCCCCTCATCAGACTACATTTCCCCCGGAATCCCAATCTGGGTTAACATTGCCAGCGAGGGGAAGCCCGTTTGGGCAGTTCGCCTTCGGTAGTCTGCTGACCCCATAACCTCATGGACCGACCGTCCGGAGAGGGGGCTGCATCATGCGGCTGGAGCTCTGGAGCTTCCCGGGCAGTCTAACAGGCCCCGGTTCCTTATGGGGCTGGATGTGGACCATCATCGGGTTCCTGGCCCTTTTCGGTTTATGGCTTAGACGACCTCTTGATCTCCGCTCCTGGAGGGAGCTCCGGACTTCTGAAGTCGGAAGCTTTCTGCTCCTGGCCTTCCTGACCGGTCTGACCCCCTGGCTCTCCTGGGATTTTCCGGGCCTTCCCTTCCGGGTGGGTTTTCCGGTCTTGCTCTGGCTGCCTTATTTGATCTGGGGCGGGCGGCTCCAGCCGGGCGCGCTGGGGTTAGCCGGGCTGATCATGGGAGCCGTGATCGGGTTTGGGAGCGATGGCCGCTTCCTGCACCTCCCCTGGATCATCGCTCTGGACGCGGCGCTGATCGGCGGGCTGCTTTCTCAGAATCACGTGGGGCGCTTCTTCCGCATCCTGCGCCAGCCAGTGGTCGCAGCCATCGCCGGCTGGATGGCATGGATACTTCTGCAGTCAATTTCCTGGGGAAGCTTTTATCCTTCATGGCCTGAGGCGCTGGATGGGATCTGGACGTTGATCACCACCATCGCGGCCCCCTCAGGGATCAGCGCCGTGATCTGTGGGCTGATCGCCCAGGGACTTCATCTCCGGTGGCCCCGGGTCTTTGCGACCCGCCAGCCTCCCCAATGGCCGCTGTATGCCCGGCAGATCCAGGCACGTTTCCTGTTCTTTTTCTCGCTCTGGATTGTTGCGCTTGTCCTGATCCTCTTTCTGTTCCTGACCGCCCTGGCGATCCGCCAGGCGGATATGGAACAGATGCGAGCGATCAACCAGGGGGCTGGCCGCGCCGGTGAGCAGATCTCGTATTTTCTGCACACCGGGGAGACTCTCCTGGCCGATCTGGCCGCTTTAGGCATCCCTCGAAATGAGGCCTATCCGTTCATCGCCCCTGTCCTTCAACGCTTCGTTCAGACTGGGCCGATTTATCACGCGGTCCTGCTGACAGGAGCCGGAGGGGAAATCCTGGCTGCCTATCCGGCGGGAGAGCAAGCCCGCGGGCTTTCAACGCTGGAACGCTCGGCGCTGGCCCAGGCCCGTGCCGCTCGCGCCGTGATCCACACCGAAGTGCACCGCCTTCCGGATGGAACACCCGGCCTATCCTTCGTGGCACCGCTGGAAGGGGAGCCGCCCGTGGGCTTTCTGATCGGGCGCGTGCGGATTGCTGAGCACCCCGCTCTCCGCGAGGCCCTGGCCTCTCTGAGCGGAGGCCTGCCGGATAGCAAGGGATTCCTTATCGACCGCCAGGGACAGATCCTGCTGCATCCAGACCCGCAACGCATACTGGATATTTTCCCGCTTCCCACCCCATCCCTGTCCGGACCCTTCGACGTCGCGCAGCGATCCCCTATGGGGACCATCACCGAGCTGCACCTTCGCCGGCTCCCAGGGACCGATTGGTGGGCGGTCATCCATTACCCCCGATCGGCGCGGATCCAGCGGGCCCTCGAGCTGGTCCTGCCTTCCGGAATCTTCCTGCTCACATTCATCGTGATCGGGGCGCTGCTGCTCAGCGCGCTGAGCGGGCGGGTCACGCAGCGCTTGCAAAAGCTGGCCACCGCGGCAGGGCGCATGGCCGAGGGTGAGCTGGAAATGCGCATTCCGAGCGATGCCCCGGATGAGATTGGACAGCTGGCGGAAGCGATGGAGCGCATGCGTCACGGCTTGCGAGCCCGGCTGACCGATCTTTCTCTGTTGCTGGAACTGAACCAGCGGCTGGTGGAGACCATGGATCTAACTCATGGCCTTTCCGCGGCCGCCCGATCGCTGGAGCAGGCGATCCAGGCCTCAGGGGTCCGGATTCTCATCCCGGGAGCCCATGGATCCCTCCGGGTGTTCACTACGACGGGCGAGCGCAGTCCGGAGCCGCTTGATGAGGCCTGCTGGGAGCTGGGCCTGGAGCGAAGAGAGCCCCTCTGGATCGAGCATGTGCTTCGTTATCCGGAACTCCCCCCGATTTTCCAGCAGGAAGACTGTGGACGGGCGCTGGGGATCCTCCCCGTTCATTCCGGAGAGGATCTCCTGGGGATCGCCTGGATCGCCTTTGCTCAACCCCGGCGGGTGATGGGGACCGAACAGCAATTGATTCGCCTGATCCTTAGCCAGACGGCGGTGTTCATCGCCCGAGCCCGCCTGTATGAGGCTGTTTTAGCTGAACGCGAACGGCTTCGGGCTGTCCTGGAGAGCAGTCCGGATGTGCTGCTCCTGATCGATGGACGTGGGGATCTGCTTTATCTGAACCCGGCGGCGGAACGCTTCCTGGGCCTTCCGGCCTCCAGGGCGCTGGGTCAACCGGTCGCCCTGCTTCTGAAGGACCCGGAACTGCGCGAACTATTAAACGAACAGGTCTCCCCGCGACAGATCCGAAGCCGGGAATTCCGGCGGGCCGATGGCCGGACATTCTGGGCGGGGCGTTATCAGCTGCGCCTGGAGGACGGTCGGGAGATCGGCCAGTTGCTGTTCGTGCGGGATATCACCCCCTTTAAAGCGCTGGACCAGTTGAAGTCCGACTTCATCGCTGCGGTCTCCCACGATCTGCGCTCTCCCCTTACCTATATGCGGGGCTTCGTCACCATGCTGGGCATGGCCGGACCCCTGACCTCTCGCCAGCAGGAATATGTGGAGAAGATTATGAGCGGCATTGATCAGATGACACGGCTCATCGAGGATCTGATGGATCTGAGGCGAATCGAGGAGGGGATTGGCCAGCGAAGGATCTGCCGCCTGAGCGACCTGATCCGGGATATTTTCCACGAGCTGCGTCCCCAGGCGATGACCCGGGGGCTTCGGATGACGCTGGAGATCAGGGGTCATGGAATCGTGAACGGGGACCCCGCGTGGCTGCGCCGGGCGATCGCGAATCTGGTCGACAACGCGATCAAATACACGCCAGAAGGAGGGACTATTTCCCTGGGCCTTATCGAACAGAACGCCGAGGTCGTGGTCTGGGTGCGGGATACAGGGCTCGGTATTGCGCCGGCGGATCAGGCGCGGATCTTCGAGAAGTTCTATCGAGTGCGCCGCAAAGAGACCGCCCACGTGAAAGGGAGCGGCCTGGGGCTGGCGCTGGTGAAATCGATTGTGGAATGGCACGGAGGGCGTGTCTGGGTGGAGAGCCAGCTGGGGCAGGGCAGCACCTTCTACCTCGCCATCCCGATCGCTGATCCGGCTAACGTTTAGAACATAGGACTTACGCAGTTCGTTTCTCATGGGGGCAAGGATTTTTCTCCCCCCTCCCCACGGCCCAAAGGGCCGTGGGGAGGGGGGAGAAAGGGGGGTGGGGCCATTCCGTTCCACCTTTAGAGCTTTCAACTGCGTAACTCCTACGTTACAAAACTCTATGGGACGCGAAAGCGATAACCCACGTGGCGAACCGTTTCCAGATGCTGGGGATGGGCAGGATCCTCTTCAAGGATGCGACGAAGCCAGCGGATATGAACATCCAGGGTGCGACTGTGAGCGGATTCCTCCGCTCCCCAAACCCAGCGGATGAGGTCTCGCCGTGGGACCACTTGGCCGGCCCGGCGCATCAGGATGGCCAGCAGACGACATTGCTTGGGGGTGAGGCAATAAACTGAATCCCCTCGTTGCAGAACCCGCCGGACGGTGTTCAGCCGGAATGGCCCGACCTCAATGATCTCTTCTCCCTCTTCCGGGCTTTCAGCGAGCAGAGCGCGCACCCGATGCAACAGACGTCGAGCAGAGAAGGGGGCCACCAGGATTCCATCATCCTGACGATCCCATAGAGGCGCGGATTCGCGATCCACAATCAGGAGGATCGGGATCCTCATCCGACGCTGAAGCCGCTGGTAGAGCTCAATTCCACGAGAGGCATTCAGGCGATCCAGTATCACCAGCGCTGGCTCCCGTCTCCTTAACCCCCACTGGGATTTCCGGGTTCGAAGGGTGGAAAGCGCGGAGTCCACCGTCAACGCTTCCACCCTGAAGCCATGACGGCTCAGGATCTGAAGCAGATGAGCGTCTGGCGAGGACCCATCGAAAACCACCCAGAGGGAAGTTTTCCCTTGCTCGGATGTTTGAACCATCCGGGAGTTCCCCTCGAATAAAAATCCCTTTGGGGTGCTGGGCTGGAAGCCAAAGGCCCCCGGCCCAACACCCTCCAGATTTAAGGAAACATATCCTCTTCAATCGGCTCTCCAGGGCGGAAGGGAGGGATCGCCCGATGGAAAGTCTCCACACCCCACAGGATGCGCCGAACGAAGAGCGGGAGATACCAATGGCGCATCCAGCCGCCTCCCTGGCTTCGATGGCAGGCGGCCGCCCGTTCTTTCCGATCCAGCACCGCCCGTACATCGATCCGGGTGGTCACCGGGAGCGCGAAACGAAACGCCGCTTCCAGGTCAATATCCCGATTACGTCCGAAGCGACGGAGGTCCATGCCCAATATCCGCAGAATCGCCAGAAACGGCCGAAGCCGCCCGATGGGAAACGTAGTGTAATACAGGCGCGCGGGGCGATGCGGTTGCAGGCCCTGACCCAGGTGCTCCGGGAATGCTTCGGGATCGCCCGCGCGCTCAAAAGCTTCGCGCACGACCCGATGCATGTAGATGTGATCCGGATGCCCGTATCCGCCATAGGGGTCGAAGGTCAACACGACATCCGGTCGAAGTTCGCGGATCAGCGCCACGAGCCGGCGAACGACTTCCTCAAAGGGGGCGCGGATGAAAGCCTCTGGATGGTCCTGATCAGGAGAGCCGGGCATCCCGGAGTCCCGATACCCCAGGAGATGAAGCCCGTGAAGTCCCAGCGCCTCAACGGCGCAGCGTAGCTCCGCCTCCCGTATGGCTCCCAGGTCCGCCGCTGGCTCCATCCCTGGCGCCAGGGAACCGGCTTCCCCTCGTGTAGCACAGATCAGGTGGACCGTATAGCCTCGAAGCGCATAAAGAGCCAGGGTGCCCCCTGGACCGAAGGCCTCATCATCGGGATGGGCGAAAGCGGCCAGCAGGGCTCCCGAAGTCATAGAGGCCAGGACACCCGCTGCAGGATACGCTGCAGAACGGGAAAGCTTTCCTGGATCTCCGCCAGACCGGGCATCTCCAGGATCAGCATCGGACGATTCAAGCAACGGACCAGCCGACTGAGGACTGGCTCCATCGGGATCACCCCCTGGGTCAGCGGAAGATGTCGATCCTGGGATCCGGTTGTGTTATGAAGATGGGCATAGATCAGCACCGGCTCCAGAACATCGATCCAGGCCTGAAGCGGCACACGGGAATATAGATGGGCATGGCCGATATCCAGGCACGCCCCGATATAAAAATGGCTCACCCGCTGGATCACCTCGACCTGGAGGAAAGGATCGGGCTCCCACATATTCTCCAGGGCAATCCGGATACCTGCCTCCTGGGCCTCAAAAGCCAGCTCGGTCCAGAATGCCGCCTGTCGTTCCAGCCATCGCGGGCGATAGGAGGGTGCGTCCACCAGCGGGTTGTAATTCAGGTGGAAGTTCACCAGCCACGCTCCCAGCTCGACGGCGATCTCCAGCAACTGGCGATAACGATCCATCGCCACGGCTGCGATCCGCGGATCCACGCTTCCACTGAATAGATCCACAAAGGGACCGTGCAGGGAAATGGGGCCAGCGAACCCGCTCAGGGTCTGGCGATAGCGAGCAAGCAATGCCTGCCACTCGCCGTCCAGGATCTCCGGCTGTGCGAATTCCTGAAGCTCCAGGCCCAGGCCATGGGCCTCAGCGAAATCGCGCAGGGCAGGCAGATCCTCCAGCTTACCACAACTGATCCCGATCATAGACCCTGACCCAATCCATCTATGCAGGATCTGGGCAGTCGCGCGACCCGATTCGTGGGCTTTCCTCTTGGAGGGCGTAAGGGCTTTTGGGGCCGGGCAGGAGCCTTTGGCCCTCCGTCCAACCCCCGCAAATCTTGAGATGGGCAAGATGCTACACTCAATTTTATCCCATAACGCAGTTTGCGAGGGTCACTCCCTGCGATAGCGGTGATCCGCCTCCCTGCAGAGTGAATCCCCCTCCCCGAGCGGCTTTGCCGCCTCACTCATTGGGCTTCTGAGTCCTCACCCCTCAGAGCCCCGCGAATGAACCGGGTGGTGCCGGTAAAACAGGAGATGCGTGCTCCCATAATCCCGACGATCCGTCAGATCCAGGCAGCGGAGCCGAACTTCCTCATATTCCCGGGGGTGGATTTGAACCACGATGGTCCCTGAGGCAGTTAGCCATTCCGGCCGGGCATCCAGGAGCTCCAGCGTGCGACGCCACCACCCCCGATATTGAGGCGGGGCGATGTAAATGAAGTCAAAAGGCTCAACAGGCCCGGAGCGCAGAAAGGTGAACACGTCCGCCCGAACCACCCGGGCCCGATCGAGGAAGTCGGTCTGCTGCAGATTTTCCCGCAGCACCCGGACCACCCTCGGGTCTTTTTCCACAAACACGGCCTCCGCTGCCCCACGGCTTAAGGCTTCAATCCCCACGCTGCCGGTCCCCGCGAAAAGGTCCAGGACGCGGGCCCCGACAATGGAAGGCCCCAGGATATCAAAGAGGGCCATTTTCACCCGGTCCGTGATCGGACGGGTGCTCGAGCCAGGCAAGCTCTTCAACCGGCGTCCCTTCGCGGAGCCCGAGATCACTCGCATCAACGTCCCCAGTCCCGAAGATACCGGAAGTCGATCCCCACCGTTCGTGAGGTCAGCTTGGCGATGATCGGCGTCCGCCGCTTGAACTGGGTGTCGCGGACCATCCGCCACAGGCGGCGGACGGTCTCCCCATCAAAGCCCAGGGCGATGACCTGTTCTGGAGTCATCCGCTCCTCCACCAGCAGGTAGAGGATGCGATCCGCCTCATCATAGGTCACTCCCAGCTCTCCCTCATCGGTCTGGCCCAGCCACAGATCCGCTGTAGGCGGTTTGCGGATGATTTCCTCCGGCACCCCAACAGCCCGAGCCAGCTGGCGGACCTGGTTTTTGTAAAGATCACCGAGCGGGGCCAGCGCGCAGGCTCCATCGCCGTAAATGGTGAAGTAACCCAGGAGGATCTCGGTCTTGTTGCTGGTGCCCACCACCATTCCGCCCCAGGCCGCGGAGAGATCATACAGGATGATCATCCGCATGCGGGCCATGATATTGCCCCGCCGCCGGGCATCCATATCCGGGAACCGCTCGAAAAGCGGCTCCACCATGGGAGTGATCTCCACTGTCTCCGAGCGAACTCCCAGCTGCTCGATAACCAGATGAGCATGGAGCAGGCTGTCCGGTGAGGAGGTGCGATAGGGCATGCGCACGGCCAGGACATTCTCAGGGCCCAGGGCCTCCGCAGTTAGGAAACAGGTAAGCGAAGAATCCACCCCGCCCGAGAGGCCGATCACCGCCCGCCTCATCCCGAATTTGGTGATCTCGTCCCGGATGAAACGGACCAGCACGCCCCGCACCAGATCGGGATCGATCTGCATTCGAGCATCCACCCACTCCCGGATCCGCCGTGGATCCAGCATCCCGTCCTGTTCGATGATCTTCCAAGCCCGCATGCCCATTCACTCCCCGATGATCTGAACAATGATCTCCCGCCGACGGGGACGGATGTCGAAATCCACCAGGACGATCTGCTGCCAGGTTCCAAGCAACAACCGGTGATCCTGAAATGGAACAGTCAGGGAGGGGCCGATCAGCGAGGCCCGAAGATGAGAATGCCCATTTTGATCCCCCCATCGAAGATTATGACGATACTCCCGTGTGGCAGGGATCGCCTCCTCAAACCAGCGCTGCAGATCCTCCACCGCCCCGGATTCGAACTCCATCGTGGTCAGTCCGGCGGTCGAGCCCGGGACGAACACCGTCACAATGCCGGACCTCAGGCCTGAACGGGCCACTGCTTCCGCCACTGGCCCCGTCAGATCCACCACATGGTTGTTCCCATTCGTTCGAATTATCAGGCGCTCTGTGACCACCATCTGCAGACCCTCATTCCGACCGGGGAATTCAGAGAGGACCTCTTCCTGGCGCGCCGCGACCCCTCTTCTCCCTTCCCACAGCCCTTTGGGGACCGCGGGGAGGAATGTTACGAGAGGACGGGCCTTCCAGCATCCCTGGTGGAACCGCTACCCGGAAGATGGCGGCGATGTCCCTTCAGGCCCCATCCACTCCAGCCGTCCCAGCGTCAGCAAACTCTCCAGGTCTTCAAGGTCTTCGGGGTGATAGCGGCGAAACACCTCTCGAACCGCATCCACCTGATCAGAAGAGGCCATGCCCAGCATACGGGCGATATCCGCCAGGTCCTGAAGTCGTCCCGCTTCGAACTTCATCAGAATTAAGTAAGGCAAAGGCAGGATCGGGAACCCGGCCCGATCCCGGTTTTCCTGAGCAGCCTGTAAAGCCGGCTCTGCCCATGGGGCGTTCAGCTCCAGGACGTCCACGCTCATTCCTTCCGGAGAGACCCAGGAGGAACCCGGGATGGCCAGTTCGCCGACATACCGGAAACCGGCCTGCCGCAGACGGTGACGGACCTCAGGCGCATCGTTCCCTAGAACAGCAATATCCAGATCTTGAGTGGCCCGCTCCGGCATATAGTGGCGGGCCGCCAGGGCACCAACCACAGCCCAGGGGATCGGGCCCAGGATCTCCACAAGGTTCGGAAGATGGAGCATGGAGGGCTTCCTCTGGGTCAGCTCCCATCGACTTCCAGCTCCTGGCCGGGCCCGTCGAAGAGCCATCCGAATCAATGTCTTGCGGATCCAGGTCCGGGTATCCATCCCAGCGCCAAAAGCTCCCCTCAACGAATGATGCGCATGTGCTCTGTTGCGATCCTGGTGGTGCCCGCTCGAGTTCGGCGTTTGCCCCTCCCCCCTACCCCTCTCCCCACGCCCCTTCGCGGCGTGAGGAGAGGGGTAAATCAAGCCCCCAGTTCGCAACAGAGCATGCGACCGATCTACCGGGCCTGAAGCTTCATATCCAGCGGAACCATTTGGAACCAGGTGTTGCCCGGTTTCAGCGGAATCGGCTGTCCCCGGGCATCGACGAAGCGGAGCATGTCCTCCCGCCGGAAGCGCTGCCACTGGCCTTCAAACATCCGGCCATCCCGGAAGATCCGAACGGGGCCGCTTCCCCAGATCTGAATCTCAATCGAATAATTCCCCAACCGGTCCTCCAGAATATCCGTGGTCTGGTGATGCGCATATACCACCACCACGTTGGCCGCCGAGAGCTGTCGGCCGGTGAGCGCATCCATATGAGGCTGACCGGCTGTCCAGCGGAACCACCGCCCGGAATCCGGATCATAGCGCCAGGAAACCGGCTCCACCCGGTAAGGAATGAGCAGGGTCGAAACCGGCTGGCCGCCTGGAGGGGGCTGTTCGGAGAAAACCATTCCGCGCAGGTCCTGTCGGGTGTTAATCCCCCGGCGGGTGGCCTCCTCCCAGAGCCGTCGGGTGCTGGTGAAGAGGGTGTGCTCCACCGCTACCCCCTCCCGGGGGATGCGCCAGAAAATGGGCGCCCCCACGCCGAAGTCCGGGCTCAGCGCTCGCTCGATGAAGTCAGAGGCCCGAATACGGGCGTTGACCCCCGCGCTGGCGCCGGAGTAGGCCAGGATCGCCTGAAACATCGCCGGGATCTCCAGATCGATCAACCGGGCGCTGCGCACGGAGCCCACCGGCTCTGCATCCTGGCTCAGGTAGATCGCCGTGAAGCGGGTCACCCCACCTTCCGCATAATGCTCAAAGACCAGATCTGCCAGATCCACGCCGGATTGGGGGCGGACCACCGGCGGATAATTGGAGATCTTGATGGCCAGGGGCCGGCGATTCAGGACTGAGGGATCCGGCACCCGCAGGCCGGTTAACGGGTTTACATCAGGAGGAAATTCCTCAATCGGACCCTCCGCCTGAACCGTGGGGGTCGCCGTTGAAGGCACCATGGGTAGAGGGGTCCTCTCATTGATCACCAGCGGCGGGGGCATCGTGGGCGTGGGTGCCCGCGACCCTTCAGGAGTCGAGCGGGAAGCGCAGGCCGCTATCAACCAGACCCCCACCCATAGTGTTCGAAGTGCCCATCGTCCCATCCCAGCGCGCTCCACCGACCAGGATCCAGCGGGAAGTATAGCACAATCACATTTGCAAGAAGGACGGCGCTCCCATGCTTCCTTCGTTCCGCTTCATTTCCATCTTAGCTCAGGGAACAGGACCTATTCCGGGAAGGCGGATAACCCCTTCGCCCTACAAAGAAATGGGGCGGGGTGTGCCTCGCGCACACCCCGCCCCATTTCCACGGCCCTCCCCGCATGGCCCCCTCAATCGCGGGAGCTCGTATCCGATGAGGTCTCCGATTTCTCCTTCCCGGAACTCCGGGACTTCCGGCTTTCTGTGATATACCAGCCTTCGCCCTTGAAGATAATGCCAGCGGGGGAGAACACCCGACGGACACCGGGGTGCCCCTCCGGGCATGTTTCCAGGGGGGGATCAGCGAAACGCTGCTGTTTTTCGAACCGAATGCCGCAAACCGGGCATTCATATTCGTAGATGGGCATCCGCCATCACCTCCCAGATAAAGATCAATTGCACGGATAGTCGCTCCAAAAGTCATCACCACGCCAACCCGGATCCCGAAGGGAGGTCATTAGAGCAGCGGGATGAAGGGACCGGGGCGGGTTGCGGACCCGCCCCGGTGGTTTCTTCTAATCGACCTCAGGCTGAGAATCTATACGAGAGGGCTAGAACTCCTCGGACGGCGTGGGCGTGGTCTCCTTCTTCTTCTCCGGCACCTCGGTGACCAGGGCCTCGGTGGTGAGGATCATGGCGGCGACGCTGGCCGCGTTCTCCAGGGCGGTGCGGGTCACCTTGGCCGGGTCGATGATGCCCGCCTCCACCATATCCACATACTCGCCCCGCAGCACGTCGTAGCCGATGTTCGGGTTGTTCTTCTCCTTCTGGAGGCGGCGCACCATCTCCACCACCACCGCGCCGTCCTCGCCCGCGTTCTCCGCGATCCGCCGGAGCGGCTCCTCAAGGGCGCGGCGGACGATATTGATGCCGGTCTGGACATCGCCCTCGGCCTTCAGGTTATCCAGGGCCTTAGCAGCGTTTAACAGGGCCACACCGCCACCGGGGACGATGCCCTCCTCCACCGCCGCGCGGGTCGCCGAGAGGGCGTCCTCGACGCGGTGCTTCTTCTCCTTGAGCTCAACCTCAGTGGCCGCGCCGACGCGGATGATGGCGACCCCGCCGGCCAGCTTGGCCAGCCGCTCCTGGAGCTTCTCGCGGTCATAATCGCTGGTCGTCTTCTCCATCTCGGCCTTGATCTGTTCAATGCGGCCCTTAATGGCCTTCGGGTCGCCCCGTCCGCCAATGATGGTGGTGTCATCCTTGGTCACCACCACCTTGTCGGCCCGGCCGAGGTCAGCGATGCGCACGTTCTCCAGCTTGCGGCCCAGCTCCTCACTGATCACCTGACCGCCGGTGAGGATAGCGATGTCCTGGAGCATCGCCTTGCGGCGCTCGCCGAAGCCCGGGGCCTTCACCGCCACGGCGTTGAAGATGCCCCGAAGCTTGTTCAGCACCAGGGTCGCCAGGGCCTCGCCATCCACATCCTCCGCGATCACCAGCAAGGAGCGGGTCTCGCCCTCCTGGAGCACGCGCTCCAGCACCGGGATGATGTCGGCGGCGGCGGAGATCTTCTTATCGTGGATCAGGATGTAGGGATTCTCGAGCACCGCCTCCATCGTCTCCGGATTGGTTACAAAGTAGGGCGAGATGTAGCCGCGATCGAACTGCATCCCCTCCACATACTCCGTCTCGAAGGGCAGGCCCGTCTTGGACTCCTCGACCGTGATCACACCATCCTTGCCGACCTTGTCCATCACCTCGGCGATGAGGTTCCCGATCTCCGGATCCGCCGAGGAGATGGCCGCCACGTGAGCGATGTCATCCTTGCTCTGGACCGGCTTGGCCATCCGCTTGATCTCCTCGACCACGGCCTTGACGGCCATCTCGATGCCCCTCTTCAGGAGCATGGGATTGGCCCCCGCGGCCACATTCTTCATGCCTTCCGTGACCATCACGTGGGCCAGCACCGTCGCCGTGGTCGTCCCATCGCCGGCCACATCGTTGGTCTTGGTTGCCGCCTCCTTGAGCAGCTGCACCCCCATGTTCTCGTAGGGGTCGGGCAGCTCGATCTCCTTGGCCACAGTCACCCCATCGTGGGTGACGGATGGGGCCCCCCACTTCTTATCCAAGGCCACGTTCCGCCCCTTGGGCCCCAGGGTAGTTCCCACCGCAGCAGCCAGGACGTCAATGCCACGCTTCAGGCGGCGGCGAGCCTCCTCCCCAAAAACCAGCTGCTTGGGCGCCATCTCTGATCACCTCCTTGATTTTTGGAATTTCAAGATCGCGGGGTTATTCCTCGATGATGGCCAGGATGTCGCTTTCCTTGAGGATCAACAACTTGCGCGTGGTATCCACCTTGAACTCCGTACCGGCATACTTCGCGAAGAGCACACGGTCGCCCACCTTTACCTCCATGGGGACACGCTTGCCATTCTCATCCACGCGCCCCGGGCCGACCGCAATCACACGGCCCTCCTGAGGGCGCTCCTTCGCGGTCTCCGGGAGGATGATGCCGCTGGGGGTCACCTCCTCCCGCTCAATCGGTTCCACCACCACCCGATCGGCAAGGGGTCGAAGTTTGATCTCCGCCATCGTCCCATCCTCCCAGGGGATAATTCAGAGATGCGCTGCCGAGAAGTTGATGATTCTATGGCGGGCGGAGCCGCCTGTAGCGACCTTGCCCACCATCCCATTTCTCAGCCGCGAGGGAACCGGAAGTTCTACTTCACCTTTACTTTAATGGTCCGCGCCTTCACCGCTTCGGCCTTGGGCAGCCGTAGAGTCAGAATGCCATGTTCATATTCCGCCACGGCCTTATCGGCCACCACCTCCACCGGAAGCACAAAGGAACGGGTGAAAGCCCCAAGACGTCGTTCCTGACGGATCCAGGACCCCTCCCGCGCCTCCTGCTCCTCACGGAATTCCCCGCGCAATGTCACGGTGTTCCCGCTGACGGTTACTTCAATATCTTCCGGCCGGACTCCCGGGACAGCGGCTTTCACTACCACTTCATCCCTGGTCTCGTAGATGTCCACCGCTGGCCAGTCCAGGGATCCGGTGAAGAGCAGAGAGGGACGGGAGAATGCCTCATCCAGAATCCGATCGATCGCCCGCCGCAATGAGAGGATCTCATGAAAGGGATCCCATCGGCGGATCTCACCGGCCATGGCGGACCTCCTCTCTCCAAATCCCCCTGACCGGGTTCAGGTATGGGGTTCCTCAAACAGCACTTCCGATCATAGCGAGATCGTGTTAGAGCCGCGCAAGAGCCATATAAGAGTTTCGTAAGAGCCTTCAGGCGGCCCGGCGCGCCATCGCCTTCACCCGTAGATTGTTCACTACATTGCGAACTCCCCGGATGGATCGAGCGATCTGCTCTGCGCGCTGTCGGGACGCCTCGTTCGGAACCCATCCGACCAGGGTCACGTCGCCCTGAACGCTGGTTACCAGCACACGGGCCTGGGGAGGGCTGAGCTCCGGATCAGCCGCCAGACGAAGACCCAGCTCCGCCTCGATCTCGGGATCCGCCACCAGGTCATTCTGCACCTCCCGCACGCCTGGGATCGAGCGGGCAAGGGTCTCCGCCATCCGCTTTATGGCGGTGGAAGGGACCACTCCATCCAGGATCACCCGTCCATCCTGGGCGTCCACCCGAATCAGGTGGAAATTGACCCGAAGAGGATCATAGCGGTAAAGCCGCTCCTCTACCTTCGCGCGCAAGGTCGCATCGTCTACGGCGTTCATAGGCGTCGCTCCACGGAGGATCGATGGTCATTTATGATTCTGCAGCGCAGCGACCGCCCCCGCCCAAAGGGCTCTCCAGCGCAATGACGTGGCAAGCCGATTGATATCCCGGAATGGGTTTCCGGAAGGGTCAGGTTTACTCCTCGGAGCGGCGCATGCCGAGGGCGAGGAAGGCATAGTAAGCCAGGGTGGAGAGGGCCTGGGCCAGGGCGGCCACATACGTCAGCGCCGCCGCCCGCAGCACCTCCTTCGCCCCCGCC
>JAEVEY010000109.1 GCA_016842045.1 Candidatus Thermoflexus sinensis
CACGGTGACGGTTATTTACACCATGCCGGTCATCACCCCGATCATGCAGGCCATGCTGGGCCCTGAGCTGATCGTCCGGGCCCAGGCCATCCAGATCGCCCTCGAGGCCAAGCCGAGGAACCCCTAAATGGTGGGACCTTCTCCGAATCGCATGGGGAAGGTCGCCGATGACCATCGCTTCAGCCGGAGCGGAAAGGCTTCCCCCATGGAAGGCCCTCTTGACAAAATTTTATTTTCTTTTAGAATGAAATTAACGGGCTGGATGCGAGGAAGGGGGTTAGGGAGCGGGGAGAGATGACCGTCGCACGTCCAGAAATCCTGGAGCGGATCAACCGATCGGCCATCTTGCAGATTATCCGCGAGCATCCGGGGATTACCCGGGTAGCGTTGGGGAAGCGTCTTGGGCTCAGCCCGGCCACGGTGACTCGACTGGTTGGCCAGCTCATCGAAGAAGGACTGGTCGTGGAGCGATCGGAAAGGGTTCCGGCTGGGCGTCCTCGCCCGATTGGACGCCAACCCCGTGCGCTCTATCTGAATCGCGAAGCCTATCATCTGATTGGGGTGGATCTGGGAGGAACGCATCTGGTTGGGGCGCTGACTAATTTGGAAGGGGAGATCCTGAGCGAAGTTCGACGCCCATCCAGGCCTAACGGAAACCCGGACGAGGCCATCGGACAGCTGATCCGGGCTCTGGAGGAACTCCTGGAACAGGCCAGCCAGTTCGGTTATTCGGTTCGAGGAATCGGGATCGGAGCCCCTGGTGTGACCGATCCCAATCGGGGTGTGGTGCTTTGGGCACCTGCATTTCAATGGCGCGATCTTCCCCTCAAGGAATTATTGGAAGCTCGATTCAATATTCCGGTTTTTGTTGAAAATGATGTCAACCTGGCTGCTTTTGGGGAAAAGTGGTTTGGCATAGGGCAGAAAGTTCAGAATCTGGTTTGCGTGTTCATTGGAACAGGGATCGGCGCCGGTCTGGTTCTGCATGGAGAGCTTTATCGCGGGCATCATTATGCGGCAGGTGAGGTTGGCTATGTGATTCCGGAGCGTTCTCTTCTCCATCAGACTTATGAGGATTTCGGATGTCTGGAAACACTGGCCGCGGGTCCGGCGATCGCGCGTCGGGCGGCGGAAAGGCTGTCGGCTTTTCCAGGAAGCGTTCTGCGCCCGCTGATTGAAGCAGGCCGCCTGGAAGCAACGGATGTATTTCATGCCGCTGAGGCTGGAGATCCGCTTGCTCGTCTGATCGCGGAGGAAACCCTGGATTATCTGGCCATTATGCTGGTCAGCATTATCGCCGTCGTGGATCCCGAAATGATCATCCTGGGAGGAGGAGTGGTTCGCGCGGGTTCGTATCTCCTTGATGGGCTTCGCCAGCGATTGGAGGGTGTGGTCCCGGCAATGCCCGATCTGGAACTGTCCGTCCTTGGGGATCGAGCAGGTATATTGGGGGCCGTCGCTTATACCGTTTTTGAGCTGGAGGGATTGCTGCGGATCCGTCGGGGGTTGCAATGAGGCGGATCAGTCGCTGGGGGATCCAGATCATCGACTTTCATGCTCACTTTCCGGTTCCGGTCAATGATCTATCTGCCTGGGAACGGAATTACGCGGCTCGCTTTGGATCATGGAAGCTAGAGCGTATCCGCCGAGATGCGCGCTGGTATCAGGAGCAATGGTGGCGGGCTTATGCCTTCCCCTTCCCCGAAGAGCCGATGGCCCCGCTGGAAATCCAGTTGGAGCGCTGGGCAGCCGAAGTAGAGCGCTATGGTCTGGATCGGGTGGTTTTTCTGACGGGTGGGGGGAACGATCTCCTGGCGAGGGTAGTGCAACGGTATCCGGATCGCTTTATCGGCTTCGCTCACCATGATCCCTTCCAACCGGATGCCGCAGCGGAGCTCCGCCGCGCTGTCCAGGAGTTAGGATTAAGAGGATATAAAGTTCTCGCCCCCGCCCTGGCAGGCCCCATCGATGATCCGGTTCTGGACCCCATCTGGCAGACCTGTGAGGAGCTCGGGATCCCGGTCGTGATCCACTTCGGCATCCTGGGAGGCGGTGGGGGGATCGCGTACCACGAGAATATCAACCCGCTGCGGCTTCACGATGTGGCAAAAGGGTTCCCTGATGTGCCCTTCGTGATCCCACACTTTGGTTGCGGTTATCCACGGGAACTCCTTCATCTATGCTGGGCATGTCGAAACGTTTACGTGGATACTTCTGGGAACAACGAATGGGCGCGCTGGATGCCTTATGAGCTGACATTAAAAGACCTTTTCCGCCGATTTGTTGAAACCATTGGGCCGGAGCGCATTATCTTCGGCAGCGATTCGGAGTGGTTTCCGCGCGGATTTGCGGTCCGCTATCTTGAGGACCAGTTGCGGATTTGCTATGAAATCGGGCTGCGAGAAGAGGACATCCAGCAGATTTTTGCCGGAAATGCGGCCCGGTTGCTGCAATTGGAGTGAGTTACCACCCCTGATCTTAGGAGGTGAGCGATGTGGTGGCGCAAAGCGATCCCCGTGTTCTTCCTGACGGCGTTGATTCTGGCTCAGTGCGCGCCCGGAGCGCCAGCTTCTCCTACAGCTCCCCCCCAGATCACAATTGTGCACTGGCAGCATCATCATGAAGCCCGAAAGCCAGTTGTAGACGAGCTGATTCAAGAATTTCAGGCGAAGTATCCCAACGTCACAATCAAGTTCGAGAGCATTCCCTACGAACAATACTTTGACAAGTTGCTGACAGCCCTGGCCAGCAAAACAGGCCCGGATGTCTTCCAGATCCCCATGGAGATGGCCGAGCAGTTGATCAAAGCCGGCGCGCTGGCCCCTGTGCCGGATAATGTAATGACCTCCCAGCAAATTGAGGCGGAATTCATCCCGGCAGCCGTCCAGCGCTTCAAATCAGGGGGGAAATATTACGGATTGCCCACCGATGTTCAGACCCTGATTCTCTTTATCAATGTTGACCTCCTGAAGGAGTGTGGAGGAGATCCGGCGAAGCCGCCGGCGACCTGGGAGGAGCTGAAAGAACAGGCTCGTCGCTGCACCAAGCGTGACGCCCAGGGGAACATCGCCCAGGCGGGCCTGGATACCCGCTATCGCTGGGCGGTCTTCACCCAGGCCATGTATAGCTTCATCGACGGCCCGGTGGTGGACGCAGCTTCCTGTAAGGTCAATTATGATGAGCCCCAGGGGATCGCAGCCTGGAAACTGGTCGCCGAGTTGATGACAGGCCCGGAGGCGGTGGACTCCCCGAAGTTTCTGACCGGCCAGCGCAAGTTTGAGCAGGGCAAGGCGGTTTTCTATATTAATCACCCGGTGACGCGAGGTCGCCTGGAGCGTGAGGCGAAAGGGATCAACTGGATTGTGGCTCCCCCACCTGTCCCATCCGGCAAGAAGCCCGTCACACCGCTCCACGTCTGGGCGTATGTCGTCAACAAGGATGCCCGGAACGCTGAATGGGCCTGGCGATGGGTTCAGTTCCTGACCAGCCGGGATGCCCAGCTCAAGTGGTTCCAGAAAGCGGGGGACCTGCCCTCGCTGAAGTCCCTGGTTTCGGATCCTTCACTGGCTACCGATGAGAAGTTCCGCATTGCTCTGGAATCCATGACCTACTCCCGACCCGTGGAGCAGGTTGGACAGACCGAAGTGGATAACATTCAATCAGAGCTGTGGGAGAAAATCGTGATCCAGGGCGCGGATGTGGAGGCTGCCGTGAAGGAGGCTGCAGCCAAGGAGAAAGAGGTGGTCCGAAAGATCCTGGGCTGTCCCTGAAGACGGAGAACTCGCTGAGGTCTGAGGTTGCCCGAGGGAGGCCGAGAACCCACGGCCTCCCTCGGGCCTTCAAAATCTTTCAGGGTGTTCTCTTACATATTGGACTTTGGACAAATTCGCCGACTCCTCTATTCAGGGCTTTCAATTTCTCCTCTCCCCGCGGCTCTTTGGGCCGCGGGGAGAGGAGAAAGGGAGGAGGGGCTTGCTCCACCCATGGAGCGCACCGGGATGGCAAGTTCTGGGATATGCTTTGTCCAACGTCACTTTATGCCCTTCCTGAGGAACTTGCTAGGACAGGGCCGCTTTTAATAATTCTGCTTCCTCACAATGATGGAATATCGCTTCTCCCCCGCTCTCTGCAGGGAAGACTGGAGACGCCGCTTGAGAATCCAGGAGATTTCCTCATCTTCTCTTCAAATGAGGCCAGGATGAGCAGTGTTCTGAGCCAAGAAGCTTATGGCCGGATGAAGACCCTCCACCTAAATCGCAGGGTCCGCATGTGGTTGTGGGCCTATGGATTTATGGCTCCCAGCCTGATCCTCTTCGTCCTCATTGTCCTGTATCCCTCGATCGAAGCTTTGCGGCTCAGTCTCTATCGTTGGAGTCTGTTTGGCTCTAAAGAATTCGTTGGCCTGTTAAATTATCAGCGTATGCTTCGGGATCCTCTTTTCTGGCAATCCATCAGGGTTACGCTGATCTGGACAATCGGCGTGGTTCCTTGCGTGATGGTATTGGGGCTGGCGACGGCCCTCGCGTTAAACCAGCCATGGCTGATGGGACGAGGGGTTTTCCGCACTATTTATTTCGTCCCCGTGATGACTTCCATTGTCGCCTCGGCTTTTGTCTGGCGCTGGCTGTTCGAGCCCACTTTCGGGGTGGTGAACTGGATTCTGCGTCAAATCGGCGTCGCAGATCCTCCGGGCTGGCTGGCCAGCACGACCTGGGCGTTGCCCGCTTTGATGATCGCCGGGATCTGGAAGCAGGTCGGTTACGCGATGGTCCTTTTCCTGGCAGGCCTTCAAACCATTCCCCGCGAGCTGAAGGAAGCGGCGGAGATCGATGGGGCCAGCCCGTGGCGGACCTTCTGGCATGTTACTTTGCCCCTCTTGAATCCTACGGTGGTCTTCGTGGCGGTTATACTGGTGATTAATGCCTTCCGGGTCTTCAGTATCCCCTATGTGATGACTTCAGGAGGGTTCACTTATTTAACTCCAGGAGGGCCTTTGCATAGCACTCGAGTCTTTGTGTTGCATATTTATGACCTGGCCTGGAAACAGTTCGATTTCGGTTATGGCGCTGCGAATGCAATTGTGCTCTTACTCATGATTATGACGGTCACTCTTATTCAGCTTCGCATCCTTCAACGTCCGTTTGAATATTGAGGTTCCGGACTGGAGGTAGCCATGTCTATACTACGGCACAGCATCAGCCGAGGGATGATCTATCTGATCCTTATGGCCGGATCTGTAGGCATGCTGTTGCCTTTGGTGTGGATGACCTCCTCCGCCTTTAAACCTTTACATGAGGTCATGCGAATCCCTCCGACGTGGATCCCTGAGGAACCTACGCTAGATAACTTCCGCGCGGTCTTTGCTCAGTTTCCTTTCGGACGCTATTTTTTAAACAGCCTGATCACTTCGTCCCTGATCACGCTAAGCGTCGTGATCACAAGCGCCATGGCGGGATATGCCCTGGCCCGATTTCATTTCCCGGGACGGGATTTCCTTTTCGTTCTGATTCTCTCCAGTTTGATGGTCCCATTCCAGACGCGTATGATCCCGCTTTATCAGCTGGCGATCCGATTCCATCTGCAGGACACTTTGCTGGGAGTGATGTTCCCATGGCTGGTAGATGCGTTTGGGATTTTCCTTATGCGTCAATTCATGATGACCATCCCGGCTGATCTCGTCGATGCGGCGCGAATTGATGGGGCGTCCGAGTTGCGGATCTTCTGGACGATCATGCTACCTCTGGTGCGCCCCGCGATCGCTGCGCTGGCCATCTTCACCTTCCTGGGCTCATGGGAGGAGTTCCTCTGGCCGTTAATTATTACGAGTTCGGATGTCAGTCGGACAATTCCTGTAGGATTGCAGTTCTTCTCCGAACAGTATGGAACCAATGTCCACTGGCAGATGGCTGGCGCTCTGATCGCAGCGCTGCCAATGCTTGTGGTTTTCTTCGTCCTTCAACGTCAGATCATTGAGGGCATTGCTTTAACCGGGATGAAAGGATGATGATGCAACCTCTGATGACACCCGCGCCTGTTCTGAAAGAGCCTCCACCGTTTCTTCCGACGGGCAACCTGTGGCTTTCCATCCCCATGATCGATCGGCGGGATGGAAGTGTGCATCGTATCGGCGTTCTCCATGAACATCTTAATGGTCTGGTCGAGGCGGAAGGAGATCCGTTGATTCGCCCGGTTCTGTTTGTGGATCATCAGCTGGTGACTGGGGCGAGGTCTCTGAGCTGGAACCGGGAGGAATTCTGGATACCGGTCTGGAAATTCCGTGAGGAGAACCTGGAGGTCGAGGGCCGTATCTGGGCTCCAATAACCGAGCGCGGTCTTGTATATCAGTTGCGAGTTTCGCTGGATCAGGGCACGGCCCGGACGATCACTATAGGCTTTGAAGGGCGATGGATCCAAACGCTTCTTTCCCGCTTCGCGTCACGCCCCCTGCAGGGAAGCTGGCTCATTGAGCGAGATTCATGGACTGGCAGCATGGTTGCTGAGTTCCGTGTTGGCTCCCCATGCGTCGCCCTGGGCCTGCAGCTGGATCCTTTTCTTCATTCAGAACTCCTTTCCTATGATTTTCTATGCTACCGTGGAATGCTTCATCGCGAGCTTCGGCCCGGAGAAACCGTCTCGGTAGCCCTTTACCTGGCAGTGGCTCCCGACGCAGATGGAGGACGAACGGGGGCCCTGCATCTTCGTCGCCGGGGAGCGGACGCGCTTCTCAAGGAGACTCGACAGTGGTTAGGGGTTCACGCTTACCGGCTGGAGGATCCAGCCCTGATGGCGCGGCTTAATGAGAATCTGTTCTTCGCTTACTTCTTCAGCCAGGGAGATTGTCTGGATACGGGCGCTCCGGTGATGGTGACCTCGCGGAGCCCCCTGTATTACGTCAGCGGTGCTTTCTGGAGTCGCGATGCTTTCCTGTGGTCATTCCCGGCAATCCTGCTAGTAGATCATGAGCGGGCTCGACTCCTGTTACAACGCGCTCTCCCACGTTATCTTTCCCACATCGCTGATCACGCCCTTTATCTAAATGGTGCTCCTCTCTACCCTGGTTTTGAACTGGACCAGGCTGCGGCCCCCCTGTTGGCTATCTGGCGCTACATCCGTGAAACTGGTGATGAACGCATGCTACGGGATCCTGTAATCGCCGAGGCGATTCCCGCCCTGTTGTGGAAAATCGAGGAGCAGCGGGATCCGGCAACGGGGCTCTACCAGACTTTTCTGTTGCCCACCGATGATCCCACGGAATACCCGCTGGTTATCTATGATAACGTTCTGGTCTGGGCAGCTTTCCGGGTCTCCGGCGATCTGTTACGAAGGATGGGTAAGGAGAGCGAGGCGATGCGCTGGGAATCGGAGGCTGATAAGCTGGCGGAGGCGATCCGGCGACATGGCATCGTAGAGGGGCCCGAAGGGCCGATGTGGGCCTGGGCCCGGGATCCATCCGGCCGCTTTGAACTGCGCGAGGAGCCGCCGGGAAGCTTGCGGTTGCTCACCTACTATGGCTTTTGCGATCCTGAAGATCCAGCCTACCGAAACACAGTGCGCTGGCTATCTTCTCCCGCTAATCCGTACTTCTTCCCCGGCCCCTTCAGCGGTCCGGGCTCTTCCCACTTCCCCTTCCCAGGCGTCTTCGATCTGGCCAATCGATTGCTCACCGATCCGGACCCAGCTGTTTTGGATCTGGTGCGGGAGGCCCCCATGGATCATGGGCTGGCGTGCGAGTCCATCGACCCTCATACAGGCGTGGTTCGCACAGGGGCGGCCATGGCAAGCCTGGCGGGGTTTCTGGCCTGGGCTCTGTGGGCGCGGATCAGGGGTCATCGTCGCTTCTTCGAACACTTGAAGTAAGTGGGAGGGGTGATGGGCTATCGGTGCCTGACCCACCGGCCAAAACAGGGGAACCAACTCAGAGCAACTCCTTGATCCAACGGCTCATAAACGGAAGCGCAGCACATTGCAGAGCACAAAGATGATCAGGAAAATCCCAATAGCCAGGAAATCGACCGGCTTCATCCGCAACGTCTCCATCTCGGTGGGCCGGCCGGGCGAGCCGAACCCCTTGGTCTCCAGGGCGATCTGGAAATCGTTGGCTTTGCGGAAAAGGAGCAGGATCAGCGGTGTGATGATCGGCACATAGGCCCTGCGCAGACGGGTGATCAGGTTCATTCGGTCAATGTCAAAGGCCCGGAGCTTCTGGGCATCCATGATGTTGTTCCACATCTCGAAAATCAGCGAGGTGAAAGAAAGGGCGCTGACGAACATAAACGTCATCACCTTGGGCAGACGGAGCTGGTTCATAGCCGCCATCAGCTCAGCGTTCGAGGTAGTCATTACCAGCAATGGCAGCGAGGAGGCGGCGGTCAGAATCCGCACCGACAGCATGAAGCCCAGCTGAACACCCTCCAGCGTCAGCTCCCCCACGTTCGAGCCGCCGAAATGGAGCTCCCCGAACCTGATCAGAACCGTCTTCCCATACCGGTAAGTGAACCCCTGGGCCAGCATCAGGAAGATGAAAGTCCCCGCCAGGATCTTCATCAGGGCGGCGAACCGCCCCACCTCGATGCGCGCCGCCGCCCATAATGCGGCGGATAACCCGAGCCAGGGAAGCAGAACCGGGAGGTGGCGGATGTCATAAAGCGGGATGAGGATGAGCAGCAGGGTGAGCAACACATAGATCATTTTGGTGAAAGGATGCAGGCGATGAACGATGGTCCGACGCTGGATATAGCGGAACGGAACGTTCACGGTAACCCTCCCAGGACCGTCAACAGGTCTTGAGTGGTCAGCACCCGGCGTGGGATCCCAAAAGAGGCGAGCTGTCGGGCGATCTCATGGGCGATGGGAGGACGCAGAAAGCTGCGATGCAACAACTCCGTCTGGCTGAACACCTCCTCCGGCGTTCCATCCATCAGGATCTGGCCGTCCCACATCACGATCACCCGCTCCGCGTAGCGAGCGACCAGTTCCATATCGTGGGTGATCATGATCACGGTTCGCCCCTTCTCCTCCCGGAACCGCCGGGCGAGCTCGGCCAGCTGATAGCGGCCCCGATGATCCTGAGCCGTCGTCGGCTCGTCCAGGATGAGGATCTGGGGATCCATGGCCAGGATGGCCGCCACTGTTAGCTTCCGTCGATCCCCAAATGAGAGTCGAAAGGGGAAAGTTTCTGCTTCGGTTTCCAGCCCCACCCAGCGCAGAGCTTCCTGAATCCGGATTTCCGCCTCTTCACGAGGGATGCCCAGATTGCGCAGGCCGAAAAGGATCTCCTCGCGGGCGGAGATCGTGAAAAGCTGGTAATCGGGGTTCTGAAGGACCAGGCCAACCCGTCGGGCCAGCTGGCCTACGGAAAGACGCCGCACGTCCTCGCCCAGCACACGCACATGACCAGCTGTGGGCCGGAGCAAACCCACAATACATTTCACCAGGGTGCTTTTCCCCGAGCCGTTCTGTCCGATGATCCCGACGAATTCGCCTTCCCGGATGGTGAGGTTGATCCCCTTTAAGGCGGTCACCGGCGGATAACCCGGATAACGATAGACCAGATCCTGTACTTCGATCACCGCGGGGCGCGCAGGGGATGGTGATCGGGTGGAATCCGGGAGCGGGCGCGGCATGATCCGGCCCTGGCGGAGCAGGGCCGCTGCCTGTCGGGCAACCTGATCGACATCCAGATCGCGCAATCGCTGGCCGTCCCGATGGATCGACGCTCCGCTTTTGCGGGCGACATGGATCCAGACATGCGCTAATGTCGGCGGCTTCACCCCCGCCGCCTCTAAACGCTCCGGTTGCGTGAAAACTTCCTCCGGCGTCCCCGCGAGGATACATCGGCCTTCCTCCAGAACCCAGACCTGATCCGCCAGATCCATCACCTCATCGGTCTCATGCGTGGTCATGATGATGGTGATGTCCCGAGTGGCCTTCAAGCGATGGAGGGCCTGCACCACTTCCCAGCGCCCCAGCGGATCCAGCTGAGAGGTAGGCTCGTCCAGCACCAGCACTTGAGGGTGCATCGCCAGCACGGCAGCCAGGGCCGCCCGCTGCTTCTGTCCGCCGGAGAGATCCCGGGGGTTGCGATCCTCCAGACCCTCCAGCCGGACCAGGGCCAGAGCCTCTGCCACCCGGCGCTCGATCTCTTCCCGGGGCACCTGGAGGTTGGCAGGCCCGAAGGCCACTTCTGCCCGCACGGTGGGCATAAAGAGCTGAACCTCAGGATCCTGGAGGAGAACTCCACAACGCTGGGCGGTGACATGGATGGGCTCATCCCAGGGATCGCGGCCAGCTACCTGAACTTCGCCGGTGCGTCGCCCTCCGTAAATGTGGGGGATGATCCCGCTAAGCAGATAGCAGAGCGTGGATTTCCCCGCTCCGTTAGCCCCCAGGACAACGACAAACTCTCCCCGCCGGGCGCTCAGGTTCAGGTCGCGCAGGGCGACAATGTCTCCCTCGTAGGTAAAGGTGACCCCGTGAAGTTTCACCTTCACATCCATGTTTTTCATCCTGTCTATACCAGACATCGTGTGCGGAACCGGCTGGGCTTCTTAAGAAGAGGATCGCGAGGGGAGGGGAAGAGGATCCTCCGGGTGGGCTGCCTTCGGCAGCCCACCCGGAGGCCTCCAAAGGCGATCCGTGCACGCTCCCCCGCCGCTCGAAGGGCCGGGAGGATCCAGGGAGCAGGGAGGAGAGCGCTTTGGATGCGCCCCGCTCTTAGCATGGCTTTCATCCGCAGACCGATTTTACCACAGCGCGTCCGGGATCCGGGGCAGGCCGCTCCGGGATAACGCTTCCAGAAGCGGGATGGTGATAATGGTGGTCACCGCGGCGAAAGCGGGAATCCACCATGTGTATCCGATGTAGGTAGCGATTCCCAGAGCCACCTCGTACTTAAAAACATACCAGTAGGGAAGGGACCAGGGGAGGAACCAGAGCAGCATGCCCACATAATAGCTGAAAAAGATCCCCAGGTAGCGGAGCCGTCGATCGCTGGATCGGGCCCAGGTGGGGAAGAGGCGACGCCCCAGCGGTGTGGCCAGGATGATCAGAGGGATGATCCAGTAATAGCCTGCGAGGAGAAACTGAGTGGGTTGGGGCGGATAGCTAAATCCCGCTGCTGGGCCTGGGACGTAGAAGGGGAACAGGGTGCCGAAGATCCCCACCAGCACTGCCAGAGGCACGGAATACTTCCACCAGCGATCATTATGGATGACCAGAGCCACGAAGAGGGCCGGGAGGGCGCCGGTAAGGATCACATCGACCAGCTGGAGGGGGAAGGCGGCTGGGGCGATGAACATGCCGATCAATCCACCCAGCACAGCGGCCACAAATCCCCCAAGGGGACCCAGCAGCAGCGGGGCCATGGCCGAGAACACATTCTGCAGGGGCACATAGCCTCCGCCGCCAACATAGGGAAAAATCGGCACCAGCGCGGTCACTCCGCAGAGGGCACCATACAGCACGATCCATGCGATGGAAGCCCCCGCAATCCGCATGCCCGCCCGTGTCTCTTTCATCGCCCACCTCCCAATGACATCAGGCTAAAGTCTATATTACTTCGAGTAAATCATAAATCCCGGCCATTGTCAAATCGAATAATGTTAACAGCTATGATTTTAATCGTAATCTAACATGTTTGATACGTTTCGATAAATAACGAATAAGATAGAATTTTTGAAAACCATAGAAGACAAAAGGTGGCTGAGAGGTGCGGAGTGTGTTATTCTGAGATTTAGAACGTTGGGCGAATTAAGTTGCAGGGGGAGAGATCGTGGATTCTCGCAGTGCTTTGTGGGACCCGGCTTCCGGGCCTGTGGCTCGTCCCGGGAAGATTGTGTTGTTCGGCTCCGGGGAGATCGCGCCGGCCGGACGGCGGGGGCATGCAGCGGCGATGGCGGATTTCTCACCTCCCGTGAAGGTCGCGGTGCTGGAGACCCCGGCAGGTTTCGAATTGAACTCCGCCCGGGTGGCCGGACGGGTGGCGGAGTTCATCCGTGAGCGCCTTGGGGAGTTTCGCCCGCGTGTCCTGGTGATCCCGGCTCGCAAGCGGGGAACCCCCTTCAGCCCCGATGATCCCTACCTGGTCGCTCCTCTGCTCGAAGCGGATTACATCTTTATGGGCCCGGGAAGCCCTACCTATGCGATCCGGCAGCTCTCGGGAAGCGTGGCCTGGCGTTATCTGCTGGCCCGCCATCGACAGGGGGCCGCCCTGGGGCTGGCCAGCGCGGCGGCCATCGCGGTCAGCGCCTGGGCGATTCCGGTCTATGAAATCTATAAGGCCGGCCACGACCCCCACTGGGTGCGCGGTCTGGATCTGTTCGGGGACTTCGGCTTTCAGCTGGCCATCGTTTCCCACTGGAATAACCAGGAAGGTGGGGAGGAGGTCGACACCAGCCGGTGCTTTATGGGGCGTGAGCGGTTCGAGGCGATGCGACGATTCCTGCCGCCGGAGGTGGTGATCCTGGGGATCGATGAGCATACCATCGCTGTGTTCGATTTCCAGAAAGGGACGGTTGAGGTGCTGGGCCTGGGCCGGGTGACGATCGTGCGCGCGGATGAGACCCGGGAGGTGGAAGCGGGAGCGACGTTCCCCATGTCCTGGTTGGGAGAGATTCGGATCCCGCCGCCGATCGAGGCGCAGCCACCGCCCGGGGCACCCGGTTTCCCCCAACCGATTCTGCCGCCGGAGGTCGCCGCCCTGATCCGGGAGCGGGAAGCAGCGCGACAGCGACGAGACTGGGCGGCCGCTGATGCGTTGCGCGAACGGATCCGGATGCTGGGCTATGAAGTTCAGGATACGCGGGAAGGCCCCCGCTGGCGTCCCCTGGGGGATCCCACAGCCCCATGGCAACCCCTGTAGGACAACGGCTCGCAGTTGTCCTGCATTTCCCGCCAGTTGAATAAAATGAATATCTGGAAACACATCAGGTCCGCCCAGCTTTAAAAACTGATTTTGCTCATCAGGATGCAAGGACTTGATGGGGTAGGGGCTATTCGCCTCCAGACTGCGAAGATCATCCCTCCCTCTTTTCATGACCCTTCGGGCTATAGGGAAAGAACCTCAAGGTGGACAGCGAAGCCACCTGCCCCGCCGCCTTAAATCCTGATCCTGCGACAGGGGAGGTTGTGTGGAAGATGTCCGGCGATCAGGCCGTGAAGTAGAGCCTGGAGAGGGATAACCCCGGGAGGCGGTCATGATCGGGACGGAGGCGCCGATGCTGGTGATCACAGAAGGACAGCTGGCGGGACAGCGCTGGCCCGTCGACCAGGAAGTCCTGCTCATTGGTCGCAGCGAGACATGCGACCTGGTGTTGCCGGAACGGCAGATCTCCCGCCAGCATGCCCGTCTCAAGCGGGAAGCCGATGGTTACTACATCGAGGACCTGGGTAGCAAGAATGGAACTTTTATCAATGGGCAGCCGCTGGCGCCCTTTACCCCCCAGCGTCTGAAGGATGGCGATGAAATCGCCCTCGCTCTGTGCGTGCGTATGCGGTTTGTCAGCGCGGAGGTGACGCTTCCCCTGGAATCCACCCCGCTTCCCTCTCTGGTCCCCGGGCTTCTGATCGATCGGGCGGCCCGACGGGTGTGGGTGAACGGTCGAGAGGTGGATCCTCCCCTTTCCCCTGCGCAATTCCGGGCGCTGGAACGGCTGGCCATGGCCCGGGGCGCTGTGGTCTCACGGGATGAGCTGGTCGCTTACATCTGGCCTGAGGAGGACCCCCGTGGGGTCACGGAGCAGGCGCTGGATGCGCTCATCCGCCGCTTGCGGGAACGGCTGGCCCAGGTGGATCCGAATCGCGATTATATCCTCACCGTTCGAGGCCATGGCTTCCGGCTGGCCGATGTTTCGCTTCATCTGAAAGGGCAGCCGGAGGGGCGATGAGCTCGTGTCGTCTCTCACGGCGATCCCTGGGGGCGGCAGCGGAGGCCTTCGTGGCGGCCCATCTCGAGGCCCAGGGATATTCCATTCGGGCCCGGAACTGGCGATCGCCCTTTGGGGAGATCGATTTGATCGTGGAGGGGGAGGGATGGCTGCGCTTCATCGAGGTCCGCGCCCGGCGGAATGATCGTTTCGGGCCCCCTGAAGAGAGCCTGACCCCACGCAAGCGCCGGCGCCTGCTGCAAACCGCCCTGGCCTACCTGGGGCAACTGGAAGGCCCGGAACCCTGCTGGCGGGTGGATCTGGCCTCCGTTGCTCTGGATGCGCAGGGCCGCCCGGTTGCGGTCACGTTCTTTGAGAACATCCTGGAGAAGTGGTAGTGCTCGCCTTATAAATTGGGGATCTGCCCAATTTCCTTTTATAGGCTTCCTCGTAGAGGAAGGCGGGCGATAGGCGTGTAAATCGCACCCTGGGGATGGAGATCGCTGCGCATCAGGGTGATCTCCGCCGCGCGCACCTCTCCCAGTCGCTCGACCGTGGTCCGTTCGATCACCTCCGCGATCCGCCGGTAATGGGCCGGCGTCGCATCCCGGCTGACCCGCCCCAGCGTGAGGTGAGGCTGGTAGGGGCGATCTTCAGGGGGATAACCCAGTTTCTGCATACTGGACTCCACCAGACGCTGGAAGGTCGCCAGCGCCCGGGTGGGATCGGAGATCCCCACCCAGATCACCCGGGGATGCCGGAGGTCCGGGAAGCAACCGATCCCTTCCACCACGAACGTGAAAGGCCCCCGCTCCAGGGTCAGCCCCCGCAGCGCTGCGACGATTTCATCCACGTGGGAGGCTGGGACCATCCCAAGGAACTTCAGGGTGAGGTGAATGCTTTCCGGCCGGACCCACCGGATCGGCAGGTCCCGGAGCTCCCGGCGCAGGCGATCCTGCACCTCGGCCAGGCGTTTCTGAAGCTCCGGAGGCATCTCAACGGCAATGAAGGCGCGCACGGGGACCATAGATCCGACCTCCGTTATCCAGCAACCCGGGTTCGGCGTCCGTCTAACTTGATTTTTAACGATGCCGCAACAATTCAGCCGTTCTCATGCAACGCAATACGGATATGGGCGTTTCACGCGGGTTTTCTCCTGAGGGCTCTGGGGCCCCCTCCACCCTTCTCGCAAGAGCTCCGAACCGAATGTGGCCAGGCTGAATCGTTACAGGATGTCTGGATCATCCTGAATGCAAAAGGCGATGGTGGTGCGGCGTTCGCCACGCACCACCATCGCGCGTTGTCTTTCCCATAAGCTCGTGGGCAGGAGGACGAAAAGGCGATTCTCTGCCTCAGCAGCCCGAAGGACCACGAGGAGAGAAGCCGTCCACATTTTCATTTTACCCAAAACGTAACTATTCAGCCGGGCCACATTCCATTCAGAGCTCCCGCGAAGCGACGGAAGGGCCCCACCCCCCTTTATCCCCCCTCCCCACGGCCCTTTGGGCCGTGGGGAGGGGGGATAAAAAATATTTTGGGGCCGAGCCGCGCGCCTTCGGCGCGCGGCTCGGCCCCAAAAGCCCCCAGGAGGAAACCGCCTATATCCGTATAGACAATGCTGGAGAAC
>JAEVEY010000091.1 GCA_016842045.1 Candidatus Thermoflexus sinensis
ATTCAGGTCCATAATGTCTAAATTGGGAGCGCCTCGATGGAGATCAGTCGGCGGGCCGATTATGCGATGCGGGTGATCCTGGATCTGGCGATGCTGCCCCCAGGGATGCGAGCTCGGGCTCGGGATATCGCGCGGCGACAGGCGATCCCTTACGCCTTTTTGCAGAAGATCATCCGGGACCTCTGTGCGGCGGGTTTCATCGAAGCCAGCCGGGGCCGGCGAGGGGGGGTGCGGCTGGCCCGGCCCCCGGAATCGATCACCCTGCTGGAGGTCCTGGAGGCGATGGAAGGTCCCATCCGCCTGAACCGCTGTTCCCGGGAGCCCCATCTTTGTCCTCGATCCAGCTTCTGCGCGATCCACCCTGTCTGGGCGCAGGCCCAGGCTTATCTTCAGCAGCTCCTTGGCTCCACGACCTTCGCCCACGTTGCGGAGCGAGGGCGTCAGATCCGGGCCATGCAATCCCGCAATGGTGCCAACGGGGCCACCGCCCTACCCATCCCGGAGGCCCGTATTGTTCCAGCCTCAGAGACCCGGTGAGCGTTTCGATCATCGATGGTCCTTTCGAAGCGTGGTGATGAGGGCGTGACACGGTGTGGGAGATCTCCTTCCTGGGCGACCCTGCCCGGGTAGAGGAGAAAACGTCCTCCGCGACCAACAGGAATGATTCCCAATTTTCAGAGCTATAGCGGAAAGGAGGCGAAGAATGCACGAGACGTTCCAGCCCCGTGTCGCCCTGCTTCTGTTTCTCGGCATGATCCTCCTGTTCGCCGCGATGTGGTTCGGCCTTTACCTGACCATCCTGCTCCCTCGTGGGATGACGGCCTTTTAAAGCGATGGACGACGCGGTTGCCTTCATCCCCGGAAGGTTAAGGGCCTCCCCCCTGATTTTTCGGGCTGGGCGCCTTCGGTGCCCCGGCCCAGCCCGGAAAAGTGGTGGGAAAGGTCGACGACGGAACTCTCCAAAGCTTCATTCGCCGGTGTTTCAGGAACATAGCGCCCAGGAGGTCGGACATGGTCCAGGATCCCTTCGAACGTGTGGCCATCTTTGGGGCTGGCCTGCTCATGACGGCCTTTTTCCTCGCGATCGTCGTTGGAGCTTTCGGTCTGGGGATCCGCGTGCCCACCTGTGTCACAGACATACCACCCTTTGATCAGCCTGCGGTGGTGGAGGTCGCCCCAGGTCAATACGTGGTGAACGTGGTCGCTCAGATGTGGCTGTTCAACCCCCGTGAGATCCGAATCCCCGCCGGCTCCCTCGTGACCTTCAATCTCACCAGCAAGGATGTTCAGCACGGTTTCAAGATCCTGAACACCAACGTGAATATGATGGCCGTGCCCGGCGTGGTGAACCGGGCTCAGGCTCGCTTCGATCAGCCCGGGGAATACCTGATCGTCTGCCATGAATATTGCGGGTTGGGCCATCATGCGATGTCCGCCAGGATTATCGTTGAGCCCCGCGCAGCGGGAGACCAGGGCCCTGACCCGGCGCGAGCCGTGGCCTCCGCCCTGGCCTGCTGGGCCCGTTAGCAGCCCAATCGAACAGGGGGTGCGCCATGGGGTTGAAGGCGAAGGACATTATGACGACCGAGGTGGTGACCATTGAGCCCTCCGCCACGGTGGCAGAGGCCGTCGCGCTGATGAAAGAGAAAGGCCTGCGTGCCCTCATTGTAGAACGGTCGAACGAAGAAGACGCCTACGGCATCGTCACGGAGACCGATATCGTCTACAAAGTCGTCGCCCAGGGCCTGAGCCCGCAATCGGTGCTGGTGCGCGAGATCATGACCAAGCCATGTATCGTGGTGAACCCGGATCTCTCGGTGGAAAACGTGGCCCGTCTCTTCGCCCTGACCGGGATCCGGCGCGCGCCGGTGATCCGCGAGCGGCTGCTGGGCGTGATCTCGGTGACGGATATCATCCGCAAAGCCCTGTGAGGGAGGTTCCCATGGGAGCCATGGCGATCTCTGAAGGCGAGAAGCGATTGCTCCGCTGGCATCTTTACATTGCTTACATCGCCATCGCCGTTGGCATTTTATTCGGCTTGCTCCAGGTCCTCAGCCGGGCCAGGCTGCTGCCGCCCATGCCATGGTATGACTATTACCAGGGTTTAACGTTCCATGGGGTGCTCAATGCCCTGGTGTGGACGACCTTTAACATCGTGGCGCTGCTGGCCCTTGCCGTGCGCGCCTCCCTCAGCCGTCCGCTCTACAGCCTGAGCCTGGGCTGGACCGGTTTCGGGCTGATGACGATCGGGGTGGCCGCGGCGGGCTACGCCATTCTGACCCGCCAGGCGAACGTCCTGTATACCTTCTATCCGCCGCTGATGGCGCACCCGGCCTTTTACCTGGGAGCCACGCTATTGATCGTGGGCTCGTGGGTGGCCGGGGCCAACGTGATCCTGACCTATGTGGCATGGCGGCGGGAGAACCCCGGGCAGCGGACCCCACTTATGACCTTTGGCTCCATCGTGGTCTTCGTCCTCTGGTATATCGCGACCCTGGGCGTGGCCATCGAGGTCCTGTTCCTCCTGCTCCCCTGGTCCCTGGGCCTGGTCAAACAGACCAACCCGATGCTGGCCCGCACGCTCTTCTGGTATTTCGGGCACCCGCTGGTCTACTTCTGGCTGTTGCCCGCCTATGTGGCCTGGTATACGATGGTCCCTCGACTGGCGGGCGGCAAGCTGTATAGCGACCCGATGGCGCGCCTGGCGTTCCTGATGCTGCTGCTTTTCTCCACCCCGATCGGGGTCCATCATCAATACACCGATCCGGCGATCGGGCAGGAGTGGAAGCTCGTTCACGCCTTTGGAACGTTCATCGTGACGATCCCCAGCCTGCTCACGGCCTTCAATCTGATGGCCTCCCTGGAATACGCCGGGCGGCAGCGAGGCGGCCGCGGGCTCATCGATTGGATCTTCCGTCTTCCGTGGGGCGAGCCCGCGTTCGCTGGCGCGACCCTCTCGATGATCGCCTTCGCTTTTGGAGGCATCAGCGGCATCGTGAACGCCTCGTATAATGTCAATCTGGTGGTGCACAACACTTCATGGGTGCCCGGCCATCTGCACCTGACCGTGGGCACGGCGGTGACCCTGACCTTCATGGCGATGGCCACCTGGATGGTGCCCTATCTCACCGGCCGCGCCCTGTGGAGCCGCAAGGTGGCCCTGGCGAACATGTATGTGTGGTTTGTGGGGGTGATGATCTTCGCGGTGGGAATGATGCGCGGCGGGCTGGAGGGCGAGCCGCGGCGGACGAACCTGGGCTTCTCGCCGTATCTGCTGCCGGAATGGATGCCTTTCCTGGTCATGGCCGCCATCGGCGGGACGCTGATGTTCATCGCCGGGGTGCTGTTCCTGCTGAACATGGCAATGACCATCTGGTTCTCCCGGCAGCCGGCTCAGGTGGAGGTGCCGATTTCGGATGCTCTGCACACCGCTGCGGATGCCCCCCTGGCCTTTGAGCGCTGGCGGGTGTGGCTGGCGGTCGCAGCGGTCCTGATCGTGATCTCCTACACGCCCGTGCTCACCCAGGTGCTTCAGACCTCCCCATTCTCCGCCTATGGGTTCCTGCCTTCGAACCCGGCGCCTATCCGATAGAGAAAGCGAACACGATGAGGGGGCGAACGTCTTCATCGCTCGCTCCACCACAACCTTGCGGAATGGGGCGACCTATCGTCTCCCTTTCCCCTCCCCCACAGCCTGAAGGGCCGTGAGGGGGGAATAACATCTCTTGGGGCTGGGCCGGGCGCCGAAGGGTCGGCCCAGCCCGAAAAATACAGGAGGTTGGATCCGCATGCCGCGATGGTTCTGGTTCGGAGTGGGGGTCGGATTGCTTTTTGTGGCCGCGGCCGGGGCTGTGAAAATCGCGATGGACGTCCGGGCGGAATCCCTCCCGGTCTACATGACCGTCCCGGATTGGCCGTTCACGGATCAGGACGGTCGCACCTTCTGGCTGGGTCAGACCCGTGGGAAAGTCATGGTCCTGGGGATGATCTACACCCACTGTCCCGATGTCTGCCCGTTGATCACGGCCCGGATGATGGAGATCCAGCAACAGGTTGCGGCGGAGGGATTGTCGGACGAGGTGTTCTTCGTGACCATCACATTCGATCCCGAGCGGGATACCCCGGAGGTCCTGCGCCGCTACGCGCAGGTTCGAAAGATTGATTTCCGGAACTGGGTTTTCCTCACCGGCGACCCTTCCACAATTCGGCATCTCACCGAAGTTCTGGGGATCTATACCGAGCGCGTTTACGTGATCAACGGGACACCTACCCGTGGAACCCCCAGCCCCTCCGGTGCCAGTGTGACTTACCTGATCAACCATACGGACCGAATTTTCCTGGTGGATCGCCAGGGGCGGGTGCGGGCGCTCCTCCCCGGGAGCCGCACGGAAATCCGTGAGGCCATAGAAAAGATCCGCCGTCTGGTGCGGGAACGTTCTGCGCCCTGAGTAGAAAAAGCAGGGGCAGCAGGCCGATGGCGCTTCGCCGCTCCGCCCACCCCGCCTCTCCCCGAGTTTGCAAGCCCCTGCTGTCCGCTCGATTCGGTGGATCCGCAGATCCCCCTTCCCTTAAAACCTAAAAGGAGGTATTTCAACGATGGATCGGGTGCGCTGGATCGGTCAGGCGGTGCTGTTCCTGAGCCTCCTGGTCGCCGCATGCGCAGCTCCCGCAGCCCCAGGCCCCCGAATCCAGGTCCAGAACGCGTGGGCCCGTCCAGGGGCGATGGGCATGGGGCAGGGCCATGGGATGAGCCACGGAGGAGAGAGCACCAGCGCGGTCTACTTCGTGGTGGTCAATGAGGGCGATCAGCCGGATGCCCTGATCGGCGTGATCTCCGATGTGGCGGAGCGCGCGGAGCTCCACGAGACCAAAATGGAAGGCGATGTGGCGAAAATGCAGCCCGTCCCCCGGGTGGAGATCCCGGCCCGCGGGAAGGTGGAATTCCGGCCGCGCGGGCTCCACGTCATGCTGATCGGATTGAAGCGGGACCTCCAGGTCGGGGATACATTCACCATCACGCTCCGCTTTGAGCGAAGCGGTGAGATCCAGGTCCCTGTCTCCGTGAAAGAGATGACCCCTTGATGCGCCCGGAAGATGAGGGACCGTTTGCGTGGGGTCGGCATGTCTTCGCCTGCCGACCCCATGCCTTTTCATTACTGGATAGGGGGCTATGCCGTTGACTTTCCCTGCACCCCAAAGGGATATCGAGACGAAGCGACCGGGGATCTCCCGGGGAGGGGTTGCAGGGGAAAGGAACGGCCGCAACGTGAAAGCCCTCATCGCCTATCGTTTGGCGGATTCCGACTCGGCGAATTATAATTTCAATGGAACAGTGGGGAGTCGTCTAAGGGGCAGGACATCGGCCTTTGGAGCCGAGAGTGGAGGTTCGAGTCCTCCCTCCCCAGACGCGAGCCCGGCCTGAATGGCCGGGTTTTTGTTTTTGGGCGGTAACTATTGCTTCGTCCAGATTTGTTTTGAGGATATAAGAGGGTGTGGGCCAATGGCCCCACCCCCCTTTATCCCCCCTCCCCACGGCCCTTTGGGCCATGGGGAGGGGGGATAAAAGAGATTCCCCAGGGGACCAAAACCAAAAATCAAATCTGGAGGGAGCACTATTCAGACGGACCCCATTCCGTTTGGAGCTCCCGCGAAGCGGCGAAAGGGCCCCACTCCCCTTCATCCTCCCTTCCCACGGCCCTTTGGGCCGTGGGAAGGGAGGATGAAAAATAAAGCTCCCAGGAGGAAATCGCCTATATCCGTATGGGCATTGCAGGAGAACGGCTGAATAGTTACTTTGGGCGAAGGAGATCTGGGCTTTCATCGATGGGGACAGGACGCAGCTGGCCTTTATCCAGGGAAGGCAGAGAAGTCCTTTCCTCTTTTCGGGCCGGGCGCCAGAGGCGCCCGGCCCGCTGTTCGTCAGGCATTCCATTGGCGAAGGATCTCACGGGCGGTCTGCTGCACATATCGGGCATCGGAGGCCACGGCCAGGAATCGAAACCCCTGGGCGCGCCGTTGAAGGGCTTCCTCAATGGAAAGACACATCATCCCGACAGGGCGTCCCGCCCGCTGGGCCGCACTCAAGACCGTTTGAATGGCTTCTTCCCACGCCGTATTTTCCCGGAACTCGGTTCCGAGAAGACCCATCGACGCCGCGAGATCATTCGGTCCGATAAAGACGACATCGACCCCTTCTGCGGAGCAGATCTCATCCGCCCGCTCCACCGCGGCGATGTGTTCAATCTGGACCACCACCATGACCTGGTCGTTGATAGTGGTCAGGTAATCCTCCCCATGCAAACTGGGCCCCAGCCAGGCGCCGACGGAGCGAACGCCTCGCGGAGGAAAGCGAGCGGCCTCCGCAGCCCGTCGGGCCTCCTCCCCGTTCATTACCATGGGCACCACGATCCCCAGAGCGCCTGTATCCAGGGCCAGTTTGATCCAGACCGGATCGTTCCATGGAACCCGCACCAGTGGGGTCGTTCCGGTCGGGAGAATCGCCATCACGCTCTGGGCCATCGCGTCGTAGCTGAAAGGACTATGCTCCGTATCGACCACCAGCCAGTCGAAGCCCATGCGGGCCATCAGGGCCGCCGCATAGGGGCTGCCCAGGCCCAGCCAGGCTCCAATCGTTGCCTCCCCATTGCGCAATCGGATCAGGGTGTCATTGAGAATCATGAGCGGATCCCTCCATAGGTTTGATCAGCTTAGACGCCTGTCAGAAGGCGGGGCCGCCTTGAGCAGCCCCCACATCCAAAACGCTATCCTAATATAGGAGGGCTTGCACGGGGCTGGCAAGCTCCTCTATAATCCAGACTGGAGGTGGGGGATGCCTCTCAGCGCCGAGGATTTTCAGGAACTGCTGGAACAGTTGAAAGCGCATCCAGAGTGGCAGGAGGCGCTGCGCCGCCTCCTGTGGGCGGAGTCGCTGGCGGAATTGACGAACCTCCTGCGCCTGCTCATTGAATCCACTCAGCGAGTGCATGAAGTTGCCCACCGGTTTGTTGAGGCGCAACAACAAACAGACCTCCTTCTCACCCGTCTGACCGATGCTGTGATCCGCCTCGCAGAAGCCCAGGCCCGAGGCGAGGAGCGCGTTGTCCGCCTCGAGGAGGCTATTGCCCGCCTTGTCGAAACCCAAACTCGCCTGGAAGAACGAGTGGATCGCCTCGAAGAAGCCGTCGCCCGCCTCATCGAAGCCCAGACCCGCACCGAGGAACGCCTCGCCCGCCTGGAGGAACGGGTGGATCGCCTGGAAGAAGCCGTCGCCCGCCTCATCGAAGCCCAGACCCGCACCGAGGAACGCCTCGCCCGCCTGGAAGAACGAGTGGATCGCCTCGAAGAAGCCGTTGCCCGCCTCATCGAGGCCCAGACTCGCACCGAGGAACGCCTCGCCCGCCTGGAGGAACGGGTGGACCGCCTGGAGGAAGCCGTCGCCCGCCTCATCGAGGCCCAGACCCGCACCGAGGAACGCGTGAGCCGCCTCGAGGAAGCCGTCGCACGCCTTATCGAAACTCAAGCCCGTCTCGAGGAGCAGGTGGCCATTCTGATCCAAACCCAAGAACAGATCCTCCAACGGTTGGAACATCTGGAAGGGATCAAGCGGGAGTTCGAAGCTTACAAAGCGATGTTCGGGGCTACCCTTGAGGAAGAAGCCGAGGCCATGGTGCGCTGGGTTCTGGAACAGAAGGGATATCGCCCTATCGGCCCAGGATATCCACTGACCCTGCCGGTTTACGAGGAAGGGGAAAAGGGCGAGGTCGATGTGGTGATCCCACTCCAAACCCCCGACCAGCGGATCGTCTGGGCGATCGTTGAGGCAAAGGCCCGCCAGAGCCCCCGCGCCATCCAGGCCTGGGCTAATCGAATCCGTTCGGAGGGATTCCGCAAGCGGCTGGCTGAGGCAGGAGTTTCGGGGCCTTATCTGGCCTACGCATATGGGATCCGCGTGGATCCGGCTTGTGAGCGCATAGCCGAGGCGATGGGGATCGGCCTGGTGACCGGCCGCGGGGAACGCGTGCCTCCCGCCGAGGAGATCGCTGCTGCTTCCTAAGGGACACGTTGCAGGAAACCGGGGAGGTCGTTTCTCGATGGCCTCCCCGGTTTTATTTATCCCCGTGCCCTTCGTTGCCCGTTTCGAGAGGGGGCGCTTCGTCGAAGGACGCGGCGCAAAAACTGGCCCGTGTACGAGGCGTCCACCTGCGCGACCTGCTCCGGAGTCCCCTCAGCCACGATATACCCTCCCCGTTCCCCGCCCTCCGGGCCCAGATCGATGATCCAGTCCGCAACCTTGATCACATCCAGGTTGTGCTCGATGACGATCACCGTGTGCCCCTGATCAACGAAACGCTGCAACACGTCGATCAGCTTCTGCACATCCGCCGCATGCAAGCCCACCGTGGGCTCGTCCAGGATGTAGAGGGTATGGCCCGTCGGGCGGCGGGAGAGCTCCTTGGCCAGCTTGACCCGCTGGGCCTCACCACCTGAGAGCGTGGGCGCCGGCTGCCCCAGCCGGATGTAGCCCAGCCCGACATCCCGCAGGGTCTGCAGCTTGCGCCGGATCGCCGGGAAGGCCTCGAAGAACTCGTAGGCCTCGTCCACGGTCATGTTCAGCACATCGGCGATGTTCTTCCCCCGATACCGGATCTGCAGGGTTTCTTTGTTGAATCGGGCCCCGCGGCAGACCTCACAGGTCACAAACACATCGGGCAGGAACTGCATCTCGATCTGGATCTGGCCCTGGCCCTCGCAGGCCTCGCAGCGCCCGCCCTTTACATTGAAGGAAAAACGGCCCGGCCCATAGCCCCGCAGCTTGCTCTCCGGCAGGCTGGCGAAGAGATCCCGGATATCCGTGAAGACCCCGGTGTAGGTCGCCGGGTTGGAACGGGGCGTCCGTCCGATCGGGGATTGATCGATGTTGATCACCTTGTCGATGAACTCCACGCCCTCTATGGCGTCATGATCCCCCGCGGGATCCCGGGCACCGTAGAGGATCTGCGCCAGGCGCTTGTAGAGGATCTCCACCACCAGGGTGCTCTTGCCCGAGCCGGAGACCCCGGTCACGCAAATGAAGCATCCCAGGGGGAAACGGACATCGATGCTCTTGAGATTGTGCTCCCGGGCTCCACGGATGACCAGGAACCGTCCGTTGCCCGGGCGCCGATAAGCGGGGATCGGAATGGTCAGCCGGCCGGCCAGATAGGCCCCGGTGAGGGACTTGCGGTTGCGCATGATTGCCTCCACCGGGCCCTGGGCCACCACATACCCGCCGTGCTCCCCCGCCCCCGGTCCCAGGTCGATCACCCAGTCGGCCGCCCGGATCATCGCCTCATCATGCTCCACCACCAGCACCGTGTTCCCCAGATCCCGCAACCGCTTCAATGTGCGGATCAACCGCTCGTTGTCCCGAGGATGAAGGCCGATGCTGGGTTCGTCCAGGACGTAGAGCACCCCGGTCAGCTGGCTCCCGATCTGGGTGGCCAGACGGATGCGCTGGGCTTCGCCCCCTGACAGCGTCGCCGTCGGCCGATCCAGGGTGAGATAATCGAGGCCCACGTCCACCATGAAGCGCAACCGGTTGTGCAATTCCTGCAGGACCTGGTTGACGATCAGGAGCTGGCGCTCGGAAAGCAGCGGCGGCTGCCCGTGATCCCCTCGAAGGGCTTCAATCCAGCGCATGGCCTCCACGACCGACATCCGGGTGACCTCATAGATGTTCTTCCCCGCCACAGTGACCGCGAGGGCTTCCGGGCGCAGCCGCGCTCCACCGCAGGCCGGACACGGCCGTTCGCTCATCCACCCCTCCACCCGCGCCCGGAAGTAATCCGAGGTGCTCTCCTCGTATCGCCGCCGCAGGTTGGGGATCACCCCTTCGAAGGGCGCCTCGTAGGTCCGCCAGGTCCCATCCCGCGCCTGGTAGCGCACGGGGACGCGGACCTCTTCCCCGACCCCATATAGCAAAAGCTGCAACTGCTCGGGGGAAAGAGCGCGCACCGGGACATCGGTGGGGATGCCGAAGGCGCGGCAGGCGGCTTCTAACAGCTGCCAGTAATAGCCGCCATCCTCCTCGCCGCCCCAGGCGATTATGGCGCCCTCGGCCAGCGAGAGATCTTTGTTCGGGATGAGCAGATCCGGATCCAGCTCCAGCTGCACCCCGAGGCCCTCACAGGTCGGGCACGCGCCCTTCGGGCTGTTAAACGAAAACAGACGGGGCTCCAGCTCGGGCAGGCTGATGTTGCAATACGGACAGGCGAAGTGCTCACTGAAGAGCAGATCCTCCGGCGGCTCCGCCGAGGCGTTGTGGACGATGACCAGCCCATCCCCCAGCCGCAGAGCAGTTTCCACCGAATCCTGAAGGCGGGAGCGATCCATCCCATCCCGACGGACCACCAGGCGATCCACCACGGCTTCAATGTGGTGGATCTTATAGCGGTCCAGTTCGATGGGCTCGTCGAGGTCCCGGAGCACCCCATCCACCCGGACCCGCACAAAGCCCATACGGCGCAGCTCCTCGAACACCGGGCCATGATGTCCCTTCCGGCCGCGGACCACCGGGCCCAGGATCATGATGCGGGCGCCCTCCGGGAGGGCCAGGATGGCCTCCACGATCTGCTCCGGGCTCTGCTTCTGGACCTCCCGGCCGCAGCGAGGGCAGTGAGGGATCCCTGCCCGGGCGAAGAGGAGGCGAAGATAGTCATAGATCTCCGTGACCGTCCCCACGGTGGAACGGGGGTTATGGGAGGCGCCCCGCTGGTCGATGGAGATGGCCGGGGACAGCCCCTCGATCTGGTCCACGTCCGGCTTCTCCATCAGCCCCAGGAACTGGCGGGCGTAAGCGGAGAGGGATTCCACGTAGCGCCGCTGGCCCTCGGCGTAGAGCGTATCGAAGGCCAGGCTGGACTTCCCAGAGCCGGAGAGGCCGGTGATCACCACCAATCGATCGCGCGGGATCTCCACCGTGATGTTTTTCAGGTTATGCTCGCGGGCACCGCGGACAATGATCTTTCCCTTCGCCATAATCGATCGCTGCTTTCCTCGAGGATGAGTCAGTTTCTCAGCATAGCACGGCTGGGGCTTTCATTCAACGATGGAGGGAAACAAAGAGACCGGGGGCGGACAGCTTCGCCGCCCGCCCCCGGTTTCCCCCTTGCCACTTATGCGCACACGGAGGGCGTCTTATCGGGGTTCCGGCTGGCCGATCAGGGCGCGGACCGCCTCCAGGACCGCGTCATAGTTCGGATGCTGTGCGATCTCCGGGACGTATTCCGCATATCGGATGATGCCATCCCGGTCCAGCACGAAGACTGCCCGTTGCTCGAGCCGCAGTTCCTTGATGTAAGTGCCGTAGGCGCGGCCGAAGGCCATCTCCCGGTGATCCGAGGCCAGGATCCCATGCTGGGCGTTGGCCTCTGCAGCCCAGCGACGCTGGGCGAAGGGCAGATCAGCGCTCACCGTGATCAACAGCACCTCATCTCCAAAACGGGCGACCTCCTGGTCGAACCGGCGGGTCTGGGCGTCGCATACCCCGGTGTCCAGGGAGGGGACCACGCTGAGGATGCGGATCTTGCCGTCGGTGCTGCGGATGCGGAACGAGGTGAGATCGGGGGCGACCAGCTCCACATCGGGGGCCGGGTCGCCCACCCGCAGGGGCTCCCCGATCACCGTCAATGGCTTGCCGCGAAACGTCACCGCCCCAAAGCGCTCCACCGTCATCGATCACCTCCGGAGGGATTCAGGGTTCGCCCGGGCGGCATGGCTCATGCGTTACAGGATCGCCCGGACATTTCGATGACCAAAATCATTCTAAATCGCGCCGCAGGATTCCTGCCACTTTCGGCTCCTCACCAGGGGCGCTTGTAACTACCGCTCCTTCCAGGTTGATTTTTGATTCGGGTCCCTTGGGATTTGGGGCTCGCCCCCAAAATCTCTTTTATCCCCCGGGGTGGGGCCATTGGCCCACACCATCTTATATCCTCAAAACCAATCTGAATGAAGCGCTACCTGCCACAGGCGACTGGAGCGCCCATCTCCGCCCGCCGCTTCCGCGGCGGGCTCAGGATACAAAGCCCGATCAGGCGGTCCGGAAGCCCCCTTCGGGGGCTTTTGCATCGGAGCCAGAGGCTTTTCGCCTCTGGTGAAGGAATCTCGCGTGTGACTTTCATGGATCATGAACTTGCGCAGGCATCCGGGTCTTTCCTGGCGCTCCATTGAAGCAGGGACTCCACCGTCGCGCGGGTTTCCGGGCTGAAGGCGGCGAACTCGTCGTCGGTGATGAGTTGAAGTCGGCGCCACAGGATCAGGCGCTCCAGGGCGCGGGAGCGCTTCCACTCATCGAAGCATGCAGCAATCCGACGATCTTGTTCCTGGAGGTAGGCGTAACTCTTAATGGAAACACGACGAAATCAGGAAGTCCCAATGTCGCTGCGTGAAGTCGTTGGGGATCTCCAGGCACAAAGGGAGCGTCTATGGCGAGAGGGACTCCGCGATCCGCACCGCTTCCTCCATTCCCGTTATAGTCTCCAGGCGATACGTGATCTCGCCCTCTGTCCAGAGGAGCACGTGCCCCTCCACCAGCCGCATGAGCTCCCATCGCCCCGACCGGGTCTGCATGAGGTAGGGGCCCTCCGCCCATAGGGCGGGTCGCCCATGCACCGTCGTCGCGGTGAGGACCTGCGGTGCGAACTTCTCGACGAACGCCCCGGGTCCGATCTGGAACAGGGCCAGCCGCGCCCGGTCCGGCCGCGCCGGATCCCGCCACACCAGAATCACGACCGGCCCTCCCCAATCCTGCAAGAATACCCAATCCGGTCGCCCCAGGTCCGGCGGGTAGGTCGGAAGGCGGATCCGGAAGGGCACGTGGGCCTGCGCGGCCTCCAGCGTTGTCTCGCCCTTTAGATCCAGCCCGGCCCGTTCCGGTGAGGCTGTTGAAATGGGAGCAGGGAAAGTCCCGATGAGCGTCGGCGAGGGGATCGGAGCAGGCATTGAAGTGGAAGTAATGGGAAGAAATCGGATGCGCACCGCCCCCAGCTGGAGGAACTCCAGGAGGCTCGCCCGAACAGGGGAAACCAGAAGAATCCCCAGCAAAAGCGCCAGGATCCCAAGGGCCCAGGCCCATCGGCGCCTTCCGGTCGGCGCGGCCCATCGGCGCGGAATCCGATGCGTCAGATCAGGGGTGGGGGGATAGGGGAACTGACGGGCCAGCTTCTGAAGGCGATCCTCCCAATCCGGGCGCGGACGCTGCTCCATTCCCATCCCCTCCTCAGGTCTCCTCCAGCAGCTCAGGGAACTCCCGTTCGATCACCGCGCGCAGGCGGTGTAGGGCGCGATGCAGCCGGGATTTCACGGTTCCGACCGCCACGTTCTGGATCTGAGCGATCTCCTCCTCGGACAGCTCCAGAAAATAGCGCAGGTAGAGCACCTCCTGATCCGTGGCTCGCAGACATCGAATGGCCTGCCACAGACGCTCGGCAGCCTCCTGCCGGACAGCGGCCTCCAGGAGCGAATCCCTTTCCTCCGCAGGCGAAGACTGCAACCGGACCCAGCGCTGGAGGGCTTTCCAGTAACGGCCAAGGGCCCGGCGGCGGTTCCGGGCCAGGTTGGCTGCTATGCGCAACAGCCAGGGACGGAACGGGCGGTTGGGATCCCAGCGGCTCCGATGTTGAAAGGCCCGAAGGAAGGTCTCCTGGGCGATGTCGGCCGCCTCCTCGACATCGCCGAGCATCAGGTAGAGGAACCGGAAGACTGGCTCCTGGTGTTGACGAACGATCTCCTCCCAGAACGCCTCGTCCTGATCCTCCGGTTTGGGGGTCTGGCGCTCCGGTTTCAACATAGGCTCTCCGGCAGGAGGAATCCGGGATGCGCTTCGCCTGCAAGGCCATTTTGGGAAAGCCTCCCGCCGGCGTCAAGATCCGCTGCTCCGGTAGGACAACTGCTCGCAGTTGTCCTACCCGGTCGACCCTTAGTGGCGATCAGCGGGCTGCTTCAGCCTGAGGGAAGACCACTCCCTGAAGTTCGAAGGGCCACAGAGAGAGGGGATTGAATGCGTTTGGGCGGGGACCCCCTCCGCCCCCCCAAACCCCATGCCCTTCTTCCTTAGATAAGCCTCCACCGCTTCCGTCCACTGAATCCCCGCCTCGGAGATTCGCACCACGCATAGCTGCTGGGCCAGCAGGACCGCCGCCTCGCGATCCGGGACGCCCAGCCGTCGATACAGGCGGAGCGCCGCCTTCATAGCGCCCTGGCGGGATAGCCCCCACCAGCGTGCCAGCCCCTTGATCGGGAGCCCGCTCATCAGATCCCGCCAGCGGGACCAGTCCTTCACGCTCAGACGGCGCAACCGCTCCCCCCAGGCCTGCTCAAAGGCCTGCCGGATCCCCCAGAGCTCCGGCGTCCACGCGGGCTCGCCACGGAGGAGGGCCTTCACCCGCTGCAAAAACAGCGGCCACGGCTCCCTCAGATCCACCAGCCCGTCGAGGTCAATCTCCCCGGCCACCCAGGCCTCCAGCGGGGTGGGGGCAATGGCCATCCCGGCGATCGGGAAAGCGGAACGTCGCTTCCAGACCGCAGCGCGGGTCATTCCCCAGACATCCGGGCCCCGGATCCCCACCAGCGCTGGCCCCGGAGGAGGGGCCTCGGCCGTCAGCGGGAGCGGCCGCACAGGTCCTCCCAATTCTTCGGTCAGCGAGCGAGCCAGCGCTGTCGCAATGGTTGGAGCCTCCATCACCCAAAGGATCTCCCCGGCCATTTCCACCTCCTGACTCCATGTCGCCACGAGAGCATCGCGCGATCCTCTCCCCCATTCAAGAGGGAGAGGAGCCTGGGAAGAAAGAGGCAGCCGAAAACCATAGACAGGGTCATCCACCATGCCGATCATCCTTGCAGGGGGATATAGGAGGCACATTCCTCCCATCTCAATTCCCCCAAATCACTACACCGGAACCCGACTTCAGGTTCCCGGTTGAGCGCAGCTTTGTTGGAAACCTGCGCGGTCTATTCAACCCATCGATTCAGGGATTGATCCTTGCCGTTCCATTTCATGCTTTTAAGAGACAATCCGGAAGGATGTCCGGATCGTTTTCGGAGGATCAGAGGACAACCGGCGAGGGAAGAAAAAGACCACCTGTTCGGTGGATCTCGTGCTCCTCTCCCGGCGGATCTGTATGGCCTGGAACGGATTATGCTGATAAAGGAGATCTTATTAGAGGGTGCAGATGGATGGATCGCTGAAGCTGACCGCTCTCGCCACAGCCGTTCGCCTGGCTATCGGGCTGGTATTCCTGCGTTCTGCGCTGGCTAAAGCGCGTCGCCCGCTCGCCTTTGTTCAGGCGGTTCAGGGTTATGCGATCCTGCCACCGGCTATGGCTGGGCCTGCCGCCCTGGGGATCCTCGGCCTGGAAGGCGGTCTCGCCTTCGTGTTCCTGTCCGGTTGGGGGTTCCAGTGGGGATGGCCGGTGGCCCTCGGACT
>JAEVEY010000075.1 GCA_016842045.1 Candidatus Thermoflexus sinensis
TGTTTGATGCCCTGGTGCTCTGTCTCGCTGTAGCTGAAAGGCGGCGTGAGGCCGGTGGTGAAGTTCTTCAGCGACTCCAGGGCCGCGATGAATTTCTCCCGGGTGAGGTCCGGCCCCGCCCGCTTCAGCGCCTCCACGACGATCTCGGCCACGGCGTAGGAGGAGATACTATAGCCGCCGGGCTTCTCATCAGGGAAGTATTTGGTCAGCACTTCCCGGTATTTCGCTGCCTCCGGCGCGTTCTCCGGGTCTACCAGCCAGGCTCCGGCGTAGGCGCCTTCCGCCGCCTCCCCGGCCAGGGCCAGCAGGATGGGATCAGCCAGCACATAGGTCATCAACCACTTCGGACGGAAGCCGAGCTTTTGGGCTTCCTTGAGGAGGGAGGCTGCGGGCACCTGAATCGCATAGACGAAAACCAGATCGGGGTTGGCCTGCTGGAGCTTGAGAGCGTGAGCGCTGAAGTTCTGCTCGGTCACTTCGTAAGGGACCATCGCCACCGGCTCAATCCCCCGCGCCTTGAGAGCCGCCACAAAGCTATCCGCTCCTTCCTTGCCGAAGGCGTCGTTCTGATAGAACACCGCGATGCGCTGGGCCTTCAATTCCTCCACCGCGTATTTGGCCATCAACCGCCCCTCCAGCTCATAGGTGGGCTGGATGCCGAATACGGTTTTCTTGAAGGGCTTCGACCAGAGGGAGGAGCCGGAGGCGACGCCCACCACCGGCACTCCCTTCTCGATGGTGTAATCCAGGATGGCCGCGGTTGTGGCCGTCCCCAGGGGGCGGACGATGGCGAAGACCTCATCTTGCTCAACCAGCTTCTTGGCGGCGGCGACCGTGTTGGCCGGGTTATATTGATCGTCTTCGACGATGAACTGGATCTTCCGGCCGTGGATTCCACCCTGGTCATTGATCCACTTGAAATACGCCTCGATCCCCCGGGCCAGTGGCTTGCCGATGGTAGATACCGGGCCGGAGAGAGCGCAAATCATCCCCAAGCGGATCGTATCCGCCGTGACCCCGGGGACCTTCGGAGCCGGGGTCGGAGTGGCCGTAGGCGGAACAGGAGTCGGCGAGGGTGGGGCCGGCGGCGGGGTGGCCGTAGGTGTTGGGGTTGCTGCTGGAGCACAGGCCGCCGCAACCAGAACCATCAGAAGCAACAGACGGAATCCCTTCATGGTTCACCTCCTTTCTGAAGATCGACCCAGATACAGCGCCTTGACCTCCGGGTTCTCCCGAAGCGCCTGCGCGTCGCCGTGAAGCCGGATCTCGCCGTTCTGAAGGATGTAGGCCCGATGGGCGAGGACCAGGGCGAGATGCGCGTTCTGCTCGGCGATCAGCATGGTGGTCCCCGCTTCGTGGATCGCCCGCAGGATCTCGAAGATGTGCCGCACCACCAGTGGGGCCAGGCCCAGGGAGGGCTCATCCAGAAGCAATAAGCGCGGGCGAGCCATCAGAGCCCTTCCAATGGCCAGCATCTGCTGCTCTCCCCCGGAAAGGGTGCCCGCCCGCTGGGCTTGGCGTTCCCGCAAAATCGGAAAGCGATCGAATACCTCCTCCAGATCCCGCTGCGCCTGGCGCCGGTCCCGATGGCGCCACGCGCCAAGCAACAGGTTCTCTTTCACGGTGAGCTCCGGGAAAATCCCTCGCCCCTCCGGCACCAGAACAATCCCCAAAGCAACCCGTTGTTCCGGAGGCAAGGTGTGAATTGGTTGTCCTTTGAAAAGCAGGGAGCCTGTAAGCGGCGGCAGCATGCCGGCGATCAATCGCAGCGTTGTGGTCTTTCCGGCCCCATTCGCTCCCAGCAGGGCCACAACTTCTCCTTCCCGCACCTCCAGGGAGATCCCCCGCAGTGCGAGGATCGGCCCATAACTGGCGGTCGCGTGGGAAACCTCGAGCAGAGGGTGCATCACATCCTCCTTCCCAGCTCCACGCTCCGGGGGTTTCCCAGATGCTCCTCCTGGCGCTCACCCAGATAGGCCTCGATCACCGCCGGGTTCTCCGCGATCTCGGTTGGGGTTCCCTGGGCGATCACCCGGCCGAAGTTCAACACGACGACCCGGTCGCAGAGATCCATGACCAGGTCCAGGTCATGCTCAATCAGGAGAATGGAGCATCCGAACCTCGCGCGAATCTGCCGTAATAACATCTTTAAAGCCTGGCGCTCCATAGGATGAAGGCCGGCCGCCGGCTCATCCAGCAGCAACAGCCGGGGTTCAGCGACCAGCGCTCGACCCACCTCGATGAGCTTCCGCTGCCCGAAGGAAAGGCCCCCGGCCGGGCGATGGGCCAGCGGCGCCAGCCCAAGAATCTCGAGCGCCTCCTCCGCCCGCTCCCGCAATCGACGCTCTTCCGTTCGGGCTGAGGGCCAGCCCACCGCGACGGCGATCAGCCCGGTCCGCACCTGATGATGTTGCCCAACCATCAGGTTTTCGAGCACCGTCAGGGAGGGGAAGATCTCCACGTTCTGAAACGTGCGGGCGATCCCCAGGCGGATGACTTCGTGAGGGCGGCAGCGCAGGAGATCGCGGCCCTCAAAGCGGATCCAGCCGGCATCCGGATCGTAAAATCGGCTGATCAGATTCAGCACCGTCGTCTTCCCTGCGCCGTTCGGCCCGATCAATCCCACGATCTCCCCGCGCTCTACGGCGAAACTCACCTGATAGAGGGCTTGAAGTCCACCAAAGCGCTTGGAGAGCCCTTCGATTTCGAGCCGTCCACCCGCTTCGGATTGCTGAAAACGCAACCCTGCCGATATCGGAAGAGCTTCGAAAGACAACGAAATCCCTTCTACCACCCTCTCCCCGCTGGGGAGGAAACGGCGACGGATGGGGAGCATCCATGGAAGGCGTCCGAATCCGCCGGGGAGGAATATGGCCGTCAAGATCAGGAGGAGACCATAGAGGATATTGCGCAGATCGCCTACCTCCGTTCGTAATCCAAAGATTCCGCCCAGTCCACCCAGCACGTGGAAAATCACGGTGAGGAAAAAGGCCCCCAGGATAGAGCCATACACAGAGGACAAGCCTCCGACGATGAGAACCGTGACCAGAAAGATCGAATGGGAAAGAGTGAGCATATCCGGATCGACCCGGCCCACCCGATAGGCGAGGAGACCTCCGGCGAGGCCCGCATAAAAGGCACTGACCGCGAAGGCCAGGGTCCGGTAACGGGGGAGGCTGATCCCTGCCGCCTGCGCGGCCAGCTCGCTGTCTCGCAGGGCCATCCACGCCCGGCCGAAGGCGCTTTGAACCAGCCGGAGGGCTACGACGGTCAGGAGGATCAGCACGATCATCACCAGCCCATACTGCGCTCCATCGCTTTTAAGCGCCCATGGGCCCAGGGCTGACGGAGGCACTTTCAATCCCATAAAGCCGCCAGTCACCGGCTCCCAGCGCCGCAGGATCTCCACCACGGCGACGCCGAACCCCAGGGTGGCGATAGCCAGGTAAGGGCCGCTGAGGCGGAGGGCGGGCAACCCCAGAGCCAGCCCCAGCAGGCCGTTCAGCAACCCCGCTGCTGGAAGGGCGAGCCAGAACGGCAACCCGAGCCGGAGGCTCAACAGGGCCACCGCATAAGCCCCGAGGGCCATGAATCCGGCGTGGCCAATGGAGATCTGACCCGCTACCCCGGTGAGCAGGTTCAACCCGATGGCGGCGACCGCCCAGATGCCAGCCAGGCTGAGGATGTAGAGGTAATAGCCCGGGAGGAGGAAGGCCAGGGCCATTAGCCCGCCGCCCACCACACCCCAGCGAAGCACAGGATGCTGTCCCAGCTGCTTCCCAATTCGTCCAAGGCTCTTTGCGATGAAGAGGGCATCCATTGGTGTGATCCTTTCGGATGATAGCAGCCCTCACACCCGACGATGGATCGGGCGGCCCAGCAGGCCTGCCGGGCGCACCGCCAGCACGGCCACGATCATGGCGAAGGCGAAAGGCGTCTTGAGCTCCGTGGCCACATAACCGGCAATCAGGTTCTCCAGAACCCCCAGGGTTAATCCCCCCACCACGGCGCCGGGCAGGCTGGTCATCCCACCCAGTACAGCGGCCGCAAAGCCCTTAATGAGAAGCTCCAGCATCGCATTGGGCTCCAGGTAGATCAGGGGCGCGGCCAGGATCCCTGCGACGGCGCCCAGCCCGACGCCGATCGCCCAGGCCAGCAGCAGGATTCGATCCACCGGAATGCCCATCAGACGGGCCATGTCCGGATTCTGAGTCACAGCCCGAAGGGCCAGGCCACTCCAGGTCCAGCGAAGGAAACCATACAGCGCCAGAGCAAGCAGCACACCCGCCGCTAAGTTCAAGAGCTGCTCCCGGGTCACTCGGGCAGGACCTACGATCAGAGGGGGGCCAGAGACCAGCGCGGGGAAGGTACGGATCTCATGGCCCCAGAGAAAGCCCGCGAGCCCATTCAGTACCAGAGCCAGACCCAGTGTGAGGACCACGAGGGTGAGGGGGGTGGCCCGTCGATGACGGGCTGGGCGCAGAAGTCCACCTTCCACCAGAGCTCCCAAGAAGGCCCCGAAGAGGATGGCCCCAAGCAGAGCGGCCGGGAGCGGCCAGCGGGCCTGCAACAGAGTGTAAGCCACGAACGTGCTGATCATTGCCAGATCCCCATGGCCGAAGTTGACCACCTCGGAGGCCCGATAGATCAGCACCAGCCCCAGAGCCATCAATCCGTATAAAGCCCCTGCCGAAAGCCCGCCCGCCACATACTGGATAACCGGGTTCATCCTGGCCCTCCCAAATTTCAGGCCGAGCGCCGCATCCGGGTTATGGATGTTATTCGGCGAGGGCGTTGCGGGGGCGTTACAGAGAGGTTACAAAGCCATGAGGCAGGACAACTGCGAGCAGTTGTCCCACCTCTTGACAAAATCGCCTCAATGTCGTATCATTAGTTAGGACTCCTAAGTTATTGCCCAGACTTTCAAGAGGTGTGTAATGTCTCCCTTTAACCCGCGGGTTCGATCGGAACGGTTGTCCGGGCAGATCGCCATCGCCCTTTACCGGATCGCCCAGGCGATCCAGATTATGGTGCGCCGGGCCGGGCAGGTCTACGGCCTCTCGCCGGCCCAGGTCCAGGCTCTCCTCTTCCTGGCGTATGCCCGACCGGGCGTTCGCACCATCGGCGGGTTAGCCCAGCGCCTGCAGGCCACCCTGGCCACCACCAGCGAGGTGGTGGATGCGCTGGAACGGAAAGCACTAATTGCCCGGGAACCGTGGCCGGAGGATCATCGAGTCATCGGCGTCCGCTTGACCGCGGCCGGGCGGCGACGGGTCACTGACCTGGAGCATCTGCTGGATGACCTGGAGGCGGCGATCGCTGAGCTGCCGGAGACCGATCAGCAGAGCCTCCACCGCGCCCTGCAGCGGATCGTGCGCCGCATGGCCACAGCCGGCCATGTGGTGGTGTATGAGATGTGCTGGGGATGCGCCTTCTTTCGACCGAACGTCCACCCCGAAAATCCTGCGGCCCCGCACCATTGTGCGTTCATGGATGCTCCCCTGCCCGATGCGGATACCTACACCGAATGCCCGGATTTCACTCCCCGCGAGGAGGTGCCCACATGACCGGAGGACAACCGCTCCCCATCCGGATGTATGCCCGTCCAGACTGTGAGGACAGCGAGCTGGCCCGGAACCGGCTGCGGGAGCTGGGGATCCCCTTTATCGAGATCAACATCGATGAGGATGAGACAGCGGCCCAGTATGTGGAACGGCTGAACCGCGGCTTCCGCAGCACGCCCACCATCGTGTTCGGGGATGAGGCTTTCTACATCGTGGAGCCCACGGTGGAGCAGCTGGACGAAGCGCTACGGAGGGCTGGATATCCCGTGCCGGTCCGAGCCACTTCGTGAGGGAATAAAGGGACGATGGTCCCTGGCCATTGTTCCCTTTTCCGCTCCAAATCACCCTCAGGAGGTCCAGTCATGAGCGTCCAGACGATTCCCGGATACACCTATGGGACGGCGGAGGTGGCGCGCTCTCCGGTGAGCGCCAAGGACTTCGAGGACCTCAAGAAGGCAACCATGTTCACCGAGGAGGATGAGCGCTACCTGCGGATGGCCGGGGAGGTCCTGGCGGATCAGGTGGAGGACATCCTCGACCTCTGGTACGGCTGGGTCGGATCCAACCCCCATCTGGTGTATTACTTCTCCGGTCCCGACGGGAAACCGGACATGAACTATCTCCAGGCGGTCCGCAAGCGGTTCGGCCAGTGGATCCTGGACACGTGCAATCGCCCCTACGACGCGAATTGGCTGAACTACGCCCAGGAGATCGGCTTACGCCATCACCGGACCAAGAAGAACCAGACGGATGGCGTCCAATCCGTTCCCCACATCCCCATGCGGTATGTCATCGCTTTCATCTATCCAATCACCTCGACCATCCGGCCCTTCCTGGCCAAGAAGGGCCATCCGCCGGAGGTGGTGGAGAAGATGCACCAGGCCTGGACTAAATCCGTGATCATGCAAGTAGCCCTCTGGTGCTATCCTTATACTAAAGATGGAGACTGGTGAATCTTCCGGAGCGAACCGCCCCCGGGCCTCGCTATGAGGCCCGGGGGTCTCGGAGATGGGACTGGAGGAACGGATCGCACGCAGCCGTCTGATCCCGCCCCGTCCCCGGCTGACCTGGGTGCAGCGCCCTCGTGTGGATGCCCGCTTGCGGGAGGCCTTTCAGGTCCCGGTGACGATCGTGCGGGCGGACCCGGGCTACGGCAAGACGACCGCCGTCGCCCAGATGGTGCATGATGGGTCCTGCCCGGCCGCGTGGTGCAGCCTGACGGAGGCCGAACGGGATCCGGTGCTCTTCCTGGCCCACCTGATTTTCGCGGTTCGAACCCTCGATCCGGGCAGCGGCACGCACGCCCTGATGCTGCTCCAGGCACCCGGCGGCGCCCAGCATGGACCAGCGGTCATCGACGCGCTGGCCAACGATCTCTTCGACCGACTCTCCACCGACGCCCTGCTCATTCTGGATGATTACCACCTGGCAGAAAGCCCGGAGGTCAACCGCCTGACGGAGCGGTTTGTTGAGGAAATGCCCCCCACCCTTCATCTGTTGCTCCTCACCCGGCAGACCCCCGCCTTTCGAAACCTCCCTCGCTGGCGATCCTACGGCGAGGCCCGCGAGATCCTCACGGTAGATCTCGCCTTCACCCCGGAAGAGATCCAGGCCCTTTTCGCTCTTCACGGCTGCCCCATTTCTCCAGAGATCGCCCGTCGGCTGGCCGAAGAGACCGAAGGATGGATCATCGCGCTTCAGATGATCCTGCATCAGCTGCGGGAAAGCGGGCCGGAGGCCATCGAGACGCTTCTGGATCGAATCCCGGAGGCGCTCCCCGATCTCTTCGACTACTTCGCCACGGAGGTCCTGAACCGCCAGCCCCCGGCCGTCCAGCGATTCCTGCTGCAGACCAGTATCCTGAGGGAGCTGGACACGGAAGCCTGCGCGGCGGTCCTGGAAAACCCGGAGGATCGTGCCCTGCTGGCTCACATTGAAGCGCACGTCCCCTTTCTGGCTATGAGTGGAGAAGGTCGCTATCGGTATCACCATCTGTTTCAGGAGTTCCTCCGGCGACAGGCGCGGATTCGCCTGGGGAGCCTGGAACCATTGCATCGTCGGGCGGCGGCCTTCTATGGCCATCGAGGGGAGATCGAACTGGCGATCACCCATCTGATGTCCGCCGGGGCATTTCAGGAGGCGGCGGAGCACTTATCCACGGCCGCGGAGCGCATGATCCGGCATGGCCGCTATGCCGCCCTCGCCGAATGGATCGATCGCCTCCCCGTGGAGATCCTCCATCAGCATCCAGCGCTGCTCCGCCATCGGGGAGATGCCGCCCGTTTGCTCAGTCGGTTCGAAGAGGCGCTCGCCTGGTATGAGCGGGCCCGGCAGGAGGCCGCCCGACAGGGCGATCTCCAGGAAGAGACACAGGCGCTCATCGGTCAGGCGCTGGTGTTTCTGGATACCGTGCAACCAGCGCAGGCCATGCCGCTGCTGCGCGAGGCCTTGCAGCGGAGTCGAAGGCGAGCCCCAGAAGAGCGGATCCGTCTGCTGGGCCTGGTGGCGGAAAACCTGCTGAACGCTGGACAGCTCTTCCGGGCGGACCGCTTGCTCGGATGGATCCGATGCCGCGATGCGGGGGCGCTTCCCCCGGATGTAGAGCCACGCCTGCGGATCCGCCAGGGCCGGCTGGCCCAGGCCCGCCTTCAGGCGGAAGCCCTCCTGCGCGCTTCCCCCTGGGGAACCGGCCGTCAACGGATCCCCCGGTCCCATCGGGAGGCAACCGTTCTGCTCGCCTGGATCTGCGCGATGACCGGGGAAGGAGAGGCCGCGCGCCGGTATGCGGAACAGGGATTGCATGTCGGTCGGGATCTGCGTTCCCCGATTGTGGAATGCGTCGCCCTGGCCCGCCTGGGGCATGGCTGGCTCTCCGGCCCGGATTACGATCTCCGCCGGGCAGAGGAAGCCTATCGGGAATCCCTGCAAGTCGCAGAGACGATCCGCGTTCCTCGGTTTGAGGTGGAAGCCCATCTGGGGCTCACCCTGGTGGAAGGCCTGAAGGGACGCCCTGGCCTGGCGATTGCGCACGCCCAGCGAGGCCTGGAGATCCTCCAGGAAGCGGGCGATGCTTACCTCGCCACCGCGGTCCAGCTCGCTCTGGGGATTGCCGCGCTGTGGAATGGGGATCCGCGGGCCATAGAGTGGCTGGAGGCTGCTATTCAAAGCGGCACTCGATGCCGGGAGCGATACTTCTCAACACTCGGTTGGCTCTGGCAGGCACTGGCCTTCATACATCAGGGAGATCACTCCGCCAGCCTGTCATCGCTTCGGGATGCCCTGGAGGTCATACGGGCGGAAGGATACAGCTTCATGCTGACAGGGGTTCCTCTGCTGGGTATCCGGGACCCTGGAAGCCGGCTGCTGCTCCTCCAGAGGGCGCTGGCAACCCGTCTGTTTCCGGATTATCTCCAGGCCCTTCTGCCCCGAGCCCTCCAGGCCGCTGCGCTCCATCTGCCCTTCGGCCCATGGTCTCTTCCCCAGACCGAAGATCGTGCGCATCCCCCTCTCTATGTTCAAACGCTGGGTCCCTTCCGCGTCTGGCGGGGGCTCTATGAGATTCCGCCGGAGGCGTGGGGGCGCACCCGCGCCCGGCGCCTCTTTCAGTTCCTGATCGCCCACCGTCGGCGCCCCGTCCACCGCGAGGAGATCCTGGAGACCCTCTGGCCGGAGCGGGATCCTGCCAGCGCAGCCCTGGAGCTCCGGGTGACCCTTCACGCTCTGCACCGGGCCCTGGAGCCCACCCGGCGGCCCGGGCAGCCCCCTTTCTATGTGATCCGGGAAGGGGAGTTCCTGCGTCTGAACCCCCATGCGGTCTTTCACATCGATGCCGATCTGTTCACCGCCCTGCTGGCCCAGGCCCAGGAGCGGGAGCGCTTCGCTCCGGATGAAGCCCTCAGCCTGCGGCGGCAGGCCCTGGCACTGGTCCAGGGGGAATTCCTGGAGGAATGCCGGTATGAGGATTGGGCGATGCCGGAGCGGGAGCACCTTTCAGCGCTCTATCTCAGCGCCGCCGAACAGGTCGCGAGGGCCCTGGCGGCGCGGAACGCCTATGAGGAAGTGATCTCCCTCACGCAGCGGATCCTGGAGCGGGATCCCTACCACGAGGCCGCCTGTGGATTGCTGGTGCAGGCATGCTGGGCCCTTGGGCGGCGCGCCCTGGCGGTCCGCATCTACGAGCGCTTCCGGCAGCGCGTGCGGAAGGATCTGGGGGTTGAGCCGGCGCTATCCCTCGCTGCCCTGCTGGCTGAACTTTCCCCGGATGTCCAGCGCCCCGGCGGATTCACGGGGTAAAGCGTCAATCTGCAGGGGGAAGGAGCGGCATACGCCAGCGGGGAACCGGCGCGCGGGGGGATTCCCGCATGACCAGCATGATGCTGGCGATCATCAACGAGGCACCGGCCCATTGGATCGGTGTCAGATGCTCGCCGAGCCATCCCACGGCCAGCGCCACGGTCACCAGGATCTCCATCACCGTCAGCAAAGCGGTCTGAGTCCCTCCCAGACGCTTGACCCCCGTGAACATCCCCAGCCGCGAGAGCATCAGGACGGCGGCCATCGCGAAAATCGGACCCAGGGCGCTGGAAGGCACGGGAGGATGTGGGTTCCCAAAGATCCATCCGGCCACTGGCGTGAAGGCCGCCATCGCGGTCAGCGCATAAAGCGTCAGGGTCTGAGCGGGCATCTCATACAGGACCCGCTGGCTGAGCACTACATGAAGGGCGTAGAAGCCGCTGGACAGCAACACCAGAAGCACTCCGAGAAGATCGGGCATCCCCTGGAAACGGCCCAATAGCAAAATGAGGCCCAGGCTGGCCAGAAGGATCCGTATACGGGTCAGGCCCGGGATCGGCTCGCCATTCAGGCGGGTCATCAGGGCCACCAGGATGGGATACATGGAATAAATCAAATGGGCCACCGCGGCGTCCAGACGGTAGAGGCCCAGATAATAAAAAACCGACCCCAGGGCGTTGGCGAAGCCCACCGCCAGACACCCCAGCAGACCCACGGGATAAATGTAGAGATAGCGGCGCCAGCGGGGATGAATCAGATATAGCCCCCAGAGGGCCAGGGCGGCCAGTCCGGTGCGCAGAATGACCACCGCGGTGGGGTCCGCGCCCTCGTGATAGGCCAGCTTCGCCAGGATCGGCGCCCCGCCCAGCATGATCGCCGAAAACAGGGCCGCCAGGATTCCCTGCCATTCCATCGCACACCTCGGTTCCCGAGCGGCAGGTCCTTATGCCGATGGTGCTTGTTTCGGCTACTGCAGCTGGACACCGGCCAATGAAAAGAAATATGATTTTTGTGGCGGCGGCTTCGCCGCCACAAAAATCATATCCTCAAATTAATCCGATTTCCCTTCCCGCGAGCGGTGAAGCCGAAGAAGGGCCTGGATCTGGGCCATCAGCATCCCCCGCCATGCCGCTCCGGTCCGCCACCCCGCCGGACATGGCACAGGATCCAGCTCCTCGTGTCCCCTCACCGCTTCAACCCCCAATCCGAGGTGTTCCAGAAGATAAGCGATCAGCCAGGCCGTCGCCGTAAGCTGGCGCTCACCAGGAGGCCGCTGGCGGAAATCCCCGATCAACCCGATGCTGATCGTTGTCGCATTGTCCATTGCTGTATGAGAAACCGCCACAGTCAGCGGGTGGATCCGATACAGGACGCCATCGGCGCCCACCAGGAAGTGATAGCTTGCACCGGGCAGCCCGAGTCGTTCCACCTGAAAAGCGGCGATCTCTGCAGGAGTGATCCCCGCATCGGTTCCCGTCTGATGCAGAACCAAGCTCTGGATGATCCCCAGGGGACGAAGGGGGAACGATTTCCCCGGATGGGTCAGGAGGCTTCCGCTCAGATCCTGCCACGCCGGCTCCGGCACTCCAGGCACGGGCATGCGCGCCTCCTCCAGGAGCCGACGGGCCTGCTCCCGGATCTTCGCGCTGAGAGGGAGGGAATGGGGTCGATCGGAAGCAAGCCAGGCCCCGGATGCTTCCTCCGCCCGGGATCCTTCTGGGAAGAGCTCTTGCGCCGTCCGGATCTGAGAAGGCCCCAGTCGAAAGCGGATCATCAACCATGCGCAAAGGCGGGCGACGCGATCGATTTGCATGGGGGAAAGCTCATGATCCCCGCCCCATCCCGCCAGCCCGATCCCCACGCTCACCCGTCCGTATCCCCCCGCGTGATCCGTCATGGCTTCCAGAGGGAGCGTCCAGAAGATCTGCCCGTCGGCTGTGATGTAAAAATGATAGGGGAAGCCCGGACGCCCCCCCTGCTCAACCAGAAAGGCTGCAAGAGCTTCGGGTGACAGATCCCCCGGAATCGCCAGCGGATGCAGGACCAGCCAGCGGATCAACTCCAGAGGGCGTCGCGGCCACGGCACGCGCTTCCGCCGGTGAAGGATCGGCTCGATCCACCACATGGAAAGGTTGAAACGCTGGAGATCGGCATCGGCCCAGGGCCGGGGAACCAGCGGCACCGCTCGCGGATCTCCCTCCAGGTTCCCATCCATGGCCCGGACCCATCCGATATGCTCGCCGAACTGGACCTGACACCACCGCCGATCCCGGGTCGCCGCTCGGACTATTCCCCGATGGCTCTCTCGAAGCTCCAGGAGAGCAGGAGCGCGGATGGATGGAGCAAGGCGAAGCGCTGTCGGCCGACGCAGGGAGAGGATGACCGGGCCCGGCGAATACAATGGGATGCTCTGGGGATCCCCCTGGAGGATGAGGGCATCCCGAGGCAGCCATCCCTGACGCCCGGTCTCCGGCTGGAGCCAGGAATACCACTCCCGATCCTCCGTGCATGCGATCGTGATCCCGACAAGGCCTTTCGGAAGGGGAGCCCCCCATGCCTCCCCGCCCGGGTGATCGTGGAGCCGCGCTTCCTGGCGGAGAACTGCGCGGGGATAACGCTGGAACCCCACGTCCCACCGGAAGCGGGCTGTTAGAGCGCGATCCAGATCCCTCAGCAAGCGCTCTTTGCCTTCCATGAACCAGGGGTCCACCCGCTGCCAGCGATAAAGGACCATACACCGAATCGGGGGATGCGCGGGATCTGCATTCCAGCGATGGATCTCCGCATAGGCTTCCTGGATCCATCCCGTATCGTCATCGGGCCAGGGGATCGGCTGCCCTTCGTGATCGCCCATGGAGGCCTCGGTGATGAAGATCGGCAGATGACGCAGATGAGGAGGGATGGCCTCGATGAAATCTCGATACGCCTGGAAGCCTCGATGGCGGGTCTCATAGGGCGGAGGGCAGCGAGCCTCATCGGTGAGGGAACGTGGATCTGGACTCTGGCTGGCGATGTGAAGAGCGATGCCATCCAGGTCCTCGCCGATCGCCGTCAGGACATCGTGGAAGTAAACCACCCAGTCGCCAGTGGGGTTTTCAGGGTAGCGGAGCACGGCCGTGAAGGGCGCCACGGCCGCTGGGATCACGATATCTTCCTCGTGGCCAGGCTGACTGCGGATCAGCTCCCGGCATTGCCGGAAACAGCGCGCATAGCGCTCCGGGGTGATCCATTCGGCCGCCTCGAAGCGACGGGTGGAGGGGTCTATACGGGCGCCGGGCTGCTGCTGGGGGTGATTGGGCTCGTTCCCGATGATCCAGATATGGGCGCCGGGGGACGCGGCGACAAAGCGGGCGCAGCGCCGGGCGAACGCCTCGTAGCGGTCGGAGGGCGGAAGCGTGCCGTTCGGGTATCGGCCGTAGTTCAGCACGACCATGACGCCGAAACCGGCCTCGGCCCACGCCCGATATGTCGAACCCCGTCCGCTAACATCCTCCGGGTCGGCCCCAATGGTTTCCTCGAAAACCACCCACCCGGTCAGACCGGCCGCCCGGAATCGTTCCCGCCATGGGCCGGGATCGTGGATTCCATAAAGATAAGCCGGCCATGGGGTTCTGGACATATCCTGCTCCCGTGATCGATCTCACTCTCGCTGATCTTCTCCCCGGATTTTCGGCGGGCTGGGTGCCTTCGGCATCCAGCTCCTAAAACTATAATAGACTTGATGCGCAATTACCCCACCCTGTTCGGCTTATCCAAACCCCCCACCGTAATTGCGCGACAAGTCTAACAAACAAAGCGTTAGCGTTCTTCACGCAGAAAGCCTGCCCGCACCACGAAACGGCGAACCCGCTCCCGGAACTCCGGCTCAAAGAGCATCGGGTCTGTGGTGGTCATGATCGCCTGCTCCACATCCTCCAGGGCCCGGATCAGATAGCGCCGGCGTTCCTCGTCCAGCTCCGCCATCACTTCGTCCAGCAACAGGACCGGGCTTTCCCGAAAGATGGAGGCCAGCCAGCGGGCGGCCGCCAGCTTGAAGGCCAGGATCGCCGTCCGCTGTTGCCCCCGCGAGCCATAAAGGCCCAGATCCACTCCATCCACGATAAAGCGGAGGTCATCCCGATGGGGGCCAATACGGGTCGTTCCCCGCCGGATATCCAGCGCACGCTCGCGAAGCAGAACACGCCGGAAAGCCTCCCTCAGCTCGGCCTCCTGGAGCGTCTCCCCCCATGTCATCACCCCCAGCGCCATCTGCCCCTCGGCCTGAAAGGGATCCAGACCCGGGACATAGCGCAACAGCATAGGCTCCCCCCCGCTGAGGGCTTTATGAATATCCTCCGCGTAGCGGGCGATGGCCTGCAAGGCGCGGGCCCGTTGCTCCATCAATGGGGCCCCATAGCGGGCCACGGACTCGTCCCAAAGATCCAGCTGCGCCGGGTCGCCGCCCTCCTCCTGGAGGCGACGAAGCAGGGCATTGCGCTGGGAGAGCGCGCGCTGGTAAGCGGCCAGCGTCCGGGCGAAGGCCGGTGAGGTCTGGGCAATGAGGAGATCCAGCAGCCGCCGCCGTTCCGCAGGAGGCCCTCCCACCACCTCGACATCCTGCGGGGTAAACAGGACAACTGCGGCCTGTCCAAAGAGGTCCAGCACCCGATGGGGGATCCCATTGATGCGCACCTGCTTACGAATTGAGACGGTTTCCGGAGCGAGAATCGATGGGGAAGGCGCGCCTCGCTCCACGACCAGCGTGAGCTCCAGCCGAACCGGGCCTTCCCTCCGCACGAATTCGGCGATCACCCGGGCGAACGGCATGGGATCCTGCCAGGCGGCCCAATGGATCAGCTCCCGATCGCTGGTGGTGCGGAAGGAGTGACCCATGGCCGCGTAGGCGATGGCCTCCAGGAGATTGGTTTTCCCCTGAGCGTTCCCGCCATAAACCATGATCACCCGCGGCTCCAAGCGCCATTCGAGCCGCGCATAGTTCCGAAACTGGGTCAGGCTAAGCGATCGAAGCCACATTCTTGAGCGCCGTGCAGAAAATTATGGATAGGACTTACGCAGTTCGTTTCCCATGGGGGCAAGGATTTTTCTCCCCCCTCCCCACGGCCCTTTGGGCCGTGGGGAGGGGGGAGAAAGGGGGGTGGGGCCATTCCGTTCCACCTTTAGAGCTTT
>JAEVEY010000156.1 GCA_016842045.1 Candidatus Thermoflexus sinensis
AGCAGAGATGAAGCCATCGCCTGCACCCCCATCCGATGGCCCAGCGAAAGGAGCTCTATGCGGGAATCCATCCGAATCCAGGCCCTGGAAAACGAGCAGGCGTTCACCCAGGCACTGGCAGGTGCCCTGGAACGGCTGGGATGGGAAGTTGTTCACCGCCCCTCCCATGAGAACGAGCCCCTGATTGTCCGCCGTCCCTCCACCTATCGGATCCTGTTGCGCTATATCCATCATCAACCCCAGATCAACCGCATCCTGATCTATGTTCTTTTCGGTGGGCGAGGGCCGGAGAACCTGAGCCCGGAGGCCCTGCGCGCGGTCAACCGGTTGAACGACACCTATAACCTGGCCAAGCTCTCCTTCGATGAGGATGGAGACGTCTGGTGTCAGACGGTCTTCCCTTTCGGAGCGGCTCTGGACGTGGAGCTCTTCTCCGCTTATCTGGAGTGGTGGGATGCGGCGCTCACCGCATGGGCCCAGGAGCATCTGGAGCCTTTTGTGGCATGAGAGGCGATGTAGGACAACTGCAAGCCGTTGTCCTACATCAGCGCCCTTGCTTCCCCTTGACAGCTTCTGCCGTTTTCGTTATCCTGGAATTGAAACGTTTCAATCCCGGCGACGGATCGACGCCTCGGGTTATCCGCGGAGGGCGGGATGGCCACGATCCGGGATGTGGCGCAGCGGGCGGGGGTTTCCCCCGCCACCGTCTCGTATGTCCTCAACAACTCCGGGCCCGTGCGGCCGGAAACCCGGGAGCGGGTGCTTCGGGCCATCGCGGAGCTGGGCTACCATCCCCACGCCGGAGCGCGGCAGCTGAAACGCCGCCGTTCCGATACCGTTGGCCTGATCCTCCCCACCGGCGAGCGCCGTCTCAGCGACCCCTTCTTCCTCGAGCTGATCCACGCCCTCGGAGATGCTTGCGCGGATCACCAGCTCGATCTCCTGATCGCCACCTGTCGGGACCCCGCTGCCGATCTGCGCCTGATTGATCGCCTCTATAAAGGCCGGCGGGTGGATGGCTTCCTCCTCATCGATCTGCAGCGCCGGGATCCCCGCATCCCCCATCTGCAGGCCGCCGGAATCCCCTTTGTGGCTTTCGGGCGTATCGAGGGGAATGGCGAGTTCCCGTGGGTGGATGTCGATGGGGAGGCTGGGATCCGGGAGGCGGTGGCCTACCTGGTGGAGAGGGGCCATCGCCGCATCGCTTACCTGAGCCCGCCGCTCTCCTTTACCTTCGCCCACCATCGCCTCGAGGGCTATCGAAAAGGCCTGGCGGAGGCGGGCCTTCCCCTGGAAGAAGCCCTGATCCGGATCGCTCGCCCGACCATGGAAGCCGGCTATGAGGCGGCTCGAGCGCTGCTGGTGGAAGGCATCCCATTCACCGCTCTCATCGCGGCCACCGATCTGATGGCCCTGGGGGCGATGCGGGCCCTCCACGAGGCCGGGCGGATCCCGGGCCAGGATGTGGCGGTGATCGGCTTCGATGATATCCCGATGGCCGCCCAGACGCATCCGCCCCTCACCACGCTGCGCCAGCCCATGGATCAGATCGGCCAGGCGCTGATCCGCACCTGGCTGGCGGCTGTCCGTGGCGAAACGCCTCCACCTACTCTGATCCAGCCCGTTCTGATCCGTCGGGAGTCCGCTTAAGCGCCGATCCGGAACGGGGAAAACGCTTCAACAAGTTTTTAACCGGAAACTGAAACGATTCAGATTGGAGCCGTCGATGCAGCTGCCACGGGATTACTATCACGCGTTCCTGGGAAATGGCCACGACGCAGTGCTGATCGGCTACACGGGGGCGATGGTGCCGGACCGACCGCCCAACGGCTGGCATCCCTATCTGGATCGCTGTCAGTGGTATAAGTCGGATCGCTACTATCCCGAAGACCGTCTGGTCGATGTGGTTCCGCCGCGCCACCCGCCCTTTGGGGAAGCGCTACCGAGGAACGGAAAGCCCTGGGCGGAGCTCGCCCCCCTGGGCTACACCGCTTACACCGTGGAGGTAGACGGTCAGGCCGGACAGGTTCAGGAGTTCACTCAAACGTTCGTCCCGGAGGAGGGAACGGTTTACACCACGGTGGATTGGGGGGTGGCCCGGGGGGAGGTGGTGACTTTCCTGTGCCCGGATCGCCCGCTCCTGGTGATCCGCTATCGCTTTAACCGGCCGGTTCGCCTGCGGGTCTGGGCGGCACCGGGCGTCTGGCGAGAGGAAGGCCCGGAGACGGATCCCTTCAATGCGCTCACTTTTCTGGAGGGACGCCCGGCGGCCTTCTACCGGCTGGGCCCTTACCAGGGATTCATAGAAGTGGCGCTGGTGGAGGCCCGGCGATGGGGTCGGGAAGGCAAAGTCTGGTGGCTGGAAGGGGAGGGGACGGCCTTCACCCACTACTTCGCGATCGCCGATGACTACGCGGGTCCCCTGGACGTCGAGATCATCCCCCGGTCGATGGCCGAGGGGCCGGAGGCACTTCACGCTCGAACGCAGGCGTTCTGGCGGGCTTATTTCTCGACCTCCCGCTTTCAGATCCCGGATCCGGTGTTCGATCGGGTTTATCGGACCGGCCGGTATTTGTTCAAGGCCACTCAGAACCCCGTCTCCGGTGGGCTCCCGGTTGGCAACCTGCGGTTGACATGGTCCTCCCACCTGTTCTGGGATGCCTACTTTATCCATCGGGCGATCCTGGAGGCCAACCACGTCGCGGAGGGCGAGGCGGCGATCGGCTTTTTCCTGCGCACCCGGGAGGCTGCGGAACGCCATGCCCGTGAGGATTTTGAGGCCCCCGGGTTGAAGTGGGACTGGGAGCTGACCCATCGGGGCGAGCCCGCCTATGGGATCTGGGTGCACCAGAAGGAGCAGGTCCACAACAACGCAGCCTACGCCAATATGCTGTTCCAGCAATATACGTTCACCCGAGATCGGCGGATCCTGGAGCAGGTTTTCCCGCTGCTGGAAGGACTGGCGGTTTTCTTCCTGCACGTGGTGGTGGAGGAGACGCCGCGCGGCTTCGAGATCCGCCCCATGGTCGGGGTAGACGAGCGGCCGGTGCGGGTGCGTAATGAAGGGATCACGCTCGCGGGAACCATCCGCCTGCTGGAGCGGTATGTCCAGGCTGCCCAGCTGCTGGGCCGGGAGAACGGCCTGGTCAGGCGGAGCGCCCGCGTCGCCGCCGGGTTGCGTCGCGCCCTGGATCGTCTCTACAACGGCCGCTATTTCCAGGCCTCGGAGGAGGAAGACCTTCTGAACGTCAGCAGCCTGGCCCCCGTCTACCCGATGGAAGTGATCCCGCCGGAAGATCCGCGGGCGATTCAGACCGCTCGGGCCTACCGGGAGCGGTATGCCGGACGCATGGTGGGCCATGGGAACAATGAGTGGGGATTTCCATGGGCCGCTGCCGTGCTGGCCACCATCCAGGCATGGCAGGGCGATGGAGAGGGCGCATGGCGGACGTTGCAGGAGATCCGCCCGGCTTTCTCCATGCACGGTGGGATCGCGGAGACCGTGGACGATGACGGGCGGTGGAATATGCAGTATTTCGGGACGGCCCACGGGGCCCTGTGCACCGCGCTGCATCATCTGGTGGTCCAGACCCGGGAAGAGGGGATCCGGATCGGGACGGGCCTGCCTGCGGCCTGGGAGCGCGGCGCCTGGGAGAACTGGCGCGCTCACGGCCTGCTGCTCTCCGGCGAATGGGATCGTCGGCGGGGCCGCCTGGAGGTGGTGCTGCGCAACCCGACTCGGGAGCCTATCCCGGTGCGGTTGCAGATCGGCAGGATAGAAGGGGACTTCACCGTCGCGCCGGATGAGGCGCGGCGGATCCAAACTCCTTTATTCTAACAAGGAGGTTGCCATGAAAAGGTTCCTGCTCCTGCTCGCGGTATTTGCCCTGGCCGTGACGGCCTGCGCGCCGGCCACGCCCACCCCCGCCGTCACCCGGGAGGTAGTGGTCACCCGGGTGGAGGTGACCAAGGAGGTGGAGAAGCCCAGGATCACCGTGCGACTCTCCGGCTGGGCGGCCAACCCGCAGGAGACGGCCCTGCTGGAGTCCCTGCTGTATCGCTGCTCCCTTCAGAACCCGGACATCGTTGTCAAGTATGAGCCGATCACCGGGGACTACTGGGCCAAGATCAAGACGCTGGTCGCCTCCGGCGAGGAGCCGGACATCTACTACATGGACATCTTCCAGTTCCCCTTCTTCGTCTCCAAGGGCGTCCTGGTGCCCCTGGACGATTACATGGCCCAGTCCGGGGTGAAGAAGGAAGACTTCATCAAGACCCTGATCGACGCCTTCACCGGGCCCGACGGCAAGGTCTACGGCATCCCCAAGGACTTCAACACCCTGGCCCTGTTCTACAACAAGGACCTCTTCGCCCAGGCCGGGATCCCGGAGCCGAACGAGAACTGGACCTGGGAGGATCTGAAGAACGCCGCCCGCCGGCTTTCGGATCCCGCCAAGGGCATCTACGGCCTGGGCGTTCCGCCGGATCCGGGCCGCTTCCCGATCTTCGTCTTCCAGAACGGCGGCCGCATCATGACGCCCGATTTCAAGGACACCACCCTGGATAGCCCGGAGGTGATCGAGGCGGCGAAATTCTACACCTCCTTCCGGGCGGAGAAAATCGGGGCGATCCCGGCCGACGTGGGCGTCGACTGGCAGGGCACGGGCTTTGGCCAGGGGAAGCTGGCCATGGTCTTCGAGGGCGGGTGGCTGATCCCCTACCTGCGGGAGCAGTTCCCGAACCTCAAGTGGGGCGCGACCTTCCCGCCCAGCGGGCCCAAGGGCCGGGGGAACCTGATCTTCACCGTGGCCTATGTCATCTCCAAGAACAGCAAGAACCCCGAGGCGGCCTGGAAGACCATCAACTGCCTGACCAGCGAGGAGAGCCAGACCATCGTGCTCTCCACCGGCTTCGCCCTGCCGTCCCGCGCCAAGCTCACCGAGCATGAATACTTCAAGACCCACCCCGAGTCGCTGGTCATCTTCAAGGGCGCGGAGTTCGGCACGCCCTTTATGTGGGGCCTGCGGGGCGATGTGGTGAACGAGCAGATGGGCAAGGCCCTGGAGCGGATCTACCTCGAAGGCCAGGATGTGGAGGCCAGCTTCAAGCAGGCCGCCGAGGAGGTCCGCAAGGCCCTGAAGGAGCAACAGTGATCCCCGATCTCTGGGGGGGCGGATCCCATGGGGTCCGCCCCCGGGGCATTCTGCGGAATTTCTATGAGGGGTGGGCTACGTACGCGGCTCACCCCTCACAGAAAAAATTTTCCTCCACGCCTTTTTCATCTTTGCGATAAAGCATTGCAGATTCAAGTTCGCGAATCCAGGGATTGATCCTTCCCGGGGTTTGGAGCCTCACAGGCCCCTTCGAGGGCAGCCCATGACCAGAAGTCTCGTAGAATTCGCGGCCAGCTACATGCAAAGTAGAGTAAAGGGGGGAAGAGGCCGAAAGCCCCTCCCCTCGGCGTGCATGCAAAGGGGGGAAGATGATCCGGATCCGGCGTCGTCAACTGGGGGAATGGATCGCTGCCTATATTTTGCTCTCCCCTTATCTGTTCGTCTTCCTGGTCTTTAACGTCTTCGCTATCGCCTATGCGCTCTATCTCTCCTTCACCTACTTTGATCTGTTCAGCCCGCCCCGATGGATCGGGCTGGGGAATTATCTATACCTGCTCCGAGACAACCTGTTCCTCCAGAAGGCCATCCCGAATACCCTGAAATATGTCGCCGTGGTGGTCCCGGTGCAGACCGTCATCAGCCTGCTCCTGGCCTTCGCCCTGGATCAGGAGATCAAGTTCCGTCGCTTCTTCCGCACCCTGTTTTACGTTCCCTCCGTGACCTCCTCGGTGGTGATCAGCCTGATCTTCCTCTGGCTGTTCAAGAAAACGGGGGTGATCAACCAGATCCTGGGCCTCTCCATCGACTGGCTCACGAGCCCGACCTTCGCCCTGCCGACCATCATGATTGTGAACATCTGGGCCACCACCGGGACCATGATGGTGATCTTCCTGGCCGGCCTCCAGGACATCCCCGTCACCTACTACGAGGCGGCGATGATCGATGGGGCCAACCGCTGGCAGATGCTCCGCCACATCACGATCCCCCTGCTGCGGCCGGTGATCTTTTTTGTCGTCACCATGGGGGTTATCGGCTGCTTCCAGGTGTTTGATCAGATCTACGTGATGACCGCGGGAGGGCCGCTGGATTCCACCACCACCATCGCCTACCTGATCTACAAGTGGGCCTTCCAGAGCACCACGCCCTTTATGGGGCGGGCCTCCGCGGTGGCCTTCGTGCTGGCCGGGATGATCCTCCTGGTCACGGTGATCCAGCGCCGCCTGATCGAGCGCCCGACGGAGGTGTGAGATGGCCGTGGAAGCTGTCGCCCCCGCCAAACCCGCCGTTCGGTACCGGGATGAATTCGCCTGGTGGGATCGGATCAAGAAGCCGCTCTTCTATGGGGTGCTGATCGGGTGGTCGGTCATCGCCGTCACGCCCTTCTTCCTGACCGTCGTCTTCTCCCTCAAGCCCCTTACGCACCTCTATGAGCCGCCGTTTTTCGTGCCCATCCCCTTCACCCTGGAGAATTACCTGAAGGTGGTCACGGAGTTCCGGCATCTCTTCCCCCGATGGATGCTCAACAGCGCCTTTGTGGCCGGGCTGCTGGCGGTGGTCCGCACCCTATTCTGCGCCATGGGGGGCTATGCTTTCGCCCGGCTGCGCTTCCCTGGGCGGGATCTGCTGTTCTGGGCCATGCTGGTCACGATGATGATCCCGGGTCAGGTCACTCTGATCCCGAACTTCCTGATCGTCCGCCAGATGCGGCTGCTGGATAGCCTGGCGGCGCTGATCGTGCCGGGGATCGCCGGGGCCTTTGGGGTGTTCATGATGACCCAGTTTTACAAGAACCTGCCCCGGGAGCTGGAAGAGGCGGCGATGATCGATGGGGCGGGGTGGTTCACCATCTTCTTCCGCATCGTCCTGCCCATCAGCCGGCCGGCCCTGCTCACCCTGGCCCTTTTCACCTTCCAGGGGGAATGGAACGCCTTCATGTGGCCGCTGATTGTGCTCAACTCCCCGGAGAAATTCACCCTTCCGCTGGGCCTGAGCTGGTTCAAGGGGGAATACTACACGGTCTACTCGGTGGTCCTGGCCGGCTCCATGTTCAACAGCGTCCCCATCCTGCTGCTCTTCTTTCTGTTCCAGGGCTACTTCACCCGCGGCATCGCTCTCACCGGCCTGCGCGAGGGGTAGGGCAGGGGGCTTCGGGGGTTGGGGGCCACCGAAGGCGGCCCCCCAACCCCCGAAAGATTTTGCTCATTCCTCCATCTGCTGGAGCAGTGGGGCGATCCGGTAATAGAAGTCCAATGATTCGGGGTTGATCAAAGCATCCCGGTTCACGACCGGCCGCCCGTTGATGATGTTCGAGACCGCCGTCTCCACCTTCTTCAGGTTGAGGGTGTAGGGGATATCCGGCGCCTCCATGATGATCGCCGGCACATGGCGGGGCGAGGCCTTCTCCCGCAGCGTCCGGCGGATCTTCTCCTTCAACTCCTCCGTCAGGATATACCCGGGGGCCAGCTTCACGAAGAGGACGATCCGCTGATCCCCTTTCCAGTTCTGTCCCACCGCCAGGGCGTCGGCGATCTCGGGCAGGGACTCCAGGGGCCGGTAGATCTCCGCCGTGCCGATCCGCACCCCGGAAGGTTTCAGCACGGCGTCCGAGCGACCCAGGAAGGTGATGCCCCCGGTGTCGCTATGCATGATGATGTAATCGCCGTGTCGCCACACATTCCGGTTCGGGTAGAACTCGAAATAGGCCTCCCGATACTTCCGACCGTCGGGGTCGTTCCAGAAGTAAAGGGGCATCGAAGGGGAGGGCGCTTCGCACACCAGCTCGCCGGGCTGGTCATAAACCGGATCTCCCTTCTCATCGTAGGCCCTGATCTTCATCCCCAGGGCCGGGGCCTGCAATTCACCGGCGTAGACAGGGAGCGTCGGGCTGCCGGCGGCGAAGCAGCCATTGATATCCGTCCCCCCTGAGATCGAGTTGAAGTGCAGGTCGCTTTTGATCTCCTGATACACGTATTCAAATCCCTCGACCGAAAGCGGCGAGCCGGTCTGGGAGATCTCCCGCAGGGAGGAGAGGTCACAGACTTTCCGGGGCGAGACGCCCTGGTTGCGCAGGAAGTTGATATAGCTGGCGCTGCACCCAAAAATGGTGATCCGCTCCTCATCGATGATCCGCCACATCTGGTAGGGGTCCGGGTAGTTGGGGTTTCCATCGTAGAGGACGATGGTGGCGCCCACAGCGAGGGAGCTGAGCAGCCAGTTCCACATCATCCAGCTGGGGGAGGTGATGTAGGTGATGACGTCCTCCCGCTTCAGGTCCGTGTGCAGGATCAGCTCCCGGAGATGGCTGATCAGCACCCCGCCCGCGCTCTGCACCATACACTTGGGCTTGCCGGTGGTCCCGGAGGAGAACATGATGTAGACGGGGTGTTCGAAGGGGAGCTGCTCGAAGACGATGGGCGGGCAGCGATCCGGCGCCAGGAACTCCTCCCAGCGGACGGCATGGGGGATCGCGTCGATCTCCAGGGCCTCCGTGACATAGGGAACCACCACCACCTTCTCCAGGGAGGGAATGTTCCTCGCCACCTCCGCGACGTTCCCCAGGGTGAGGAAGCGCTGGCCCTTGTAGTAATATCCATCGGCGGCGAAGAGGACTTTCGGCTCCAGCTGGCCCAGGCGGTCCAGGGCAGCAGGGGCCGAGAGATCCAGGCCCACGGAAGCCCATACAGCGCCTAAGCTGGTGGCGGCCAGCATGGCGATGGCCGTCTCCATCAGGTTCGGCATATAGGCCACCACCCGATCCCCCGGCTTCACCCCCAGGCGGCGCAGGGAAGCGGCCAGGCGCGCCACGGTATTATGGAGCTCCGCATAGGTCATCGTCCGCCGCTGCCCCTGCTCATTTCGGAACACGAAGGCCAGGCGGTCGTCGCGATAGCGCAGGAGGTTCTCCGCGAAGTTCAAATAAGCTCCGATGAACCATCGCGCGCCGGGGAACCGGGTCAGATCATCCACCACCTGCATGTAGGGCCGGGAGGCACGGATCCCCACGAAATCCCATACCGTTGCCCAAAATTCGGGGATGTTTTCCACAGACCACTGGTAGAGGTCCCAGTAGGTCTGGAAGCTCCGGTTATGCCGGGCGTTCACATATTCGATGAAGCGGGTCATGTTCGCCTGGCGCTTCCGCTCCTCCGAGGGCACCCAAAGTGGCTTCTTCATCACAGACCCCTCCTGGACGGAATTCCCGAAGAGCACTTTGATGGCCCAGCTTTATTATATCGATTTGCCGTGTGATTCCGGAGAGACGGAAGGGCTTTTCAGGCTGCGAATGACTTTCCAGCGAAATAAAACCATTGCTGCCGTCCGTCCGAGGCCGGATAGAACAAATAGAGGATAGAAACCCCACGCGGCGGCGATCCATCCGCCGATAACCGCCCCGAGCGTGGAGGAGATCCCCACTATGAGGTTGTAAAGCGCCGCATAACGCGGGCGGGTCTCCGGAGAGGAGAGCACCAGCAGCGTGTTCAGATTACACAGTTCGAACCCGGCCCACAGGAAGCCTGCGAGCGCGTTGATCGGGATCACGTGCCATGGCGCGCGCACCAGCAGCCAGGCCCAGGGGAGCAGAGGGATGAGCATGCCGGCCCGCCACATCCCGCGAGGGGCCCCTATGCGATCGCTCCAGCGCCCGAAGACCCACTGGCCGATCAGGGCCGTCCCGGCGGACACCATCGAAAGCAATCCAATCGTCCGGGCGCTCGCCCCCAGGTTTTGCGCCAGATAGACGTTAAAGAAAGGGCCGGCCAGGAACAGGGAGAAATTCCAAACCCCTGCAGTCGCCAGATAGCCCAAGAATGCAGGCCGCTGGCGGATCTCGCGCCATGGCGGGAGCCGCTTGCCCCGCACCGCGCGGGGGCCCACTTCCGGGATGCTGGCGAACACAGCCAGCCCGACCGCCCCCAGGATGAAAGCGATGCTGAAGGCCGCTTGATACCCTCGGACGCCGCCTAAGGCGGTGATCAGCCAGCCGGCGACGGCCACCCCGATCAGGGCGGCGATGCCGCTGCCGATGTTCCGCCAGCCGAAATAGCGGCCCCGGATCTCCGAAGGCACCCATTCGCCGGCCAGACTGGTCCAGGCCGGCGCCCCTAAGCCCCACAGCCCGGCCCGCAACGCCCCGGTGAGCACCACCAGCCCGATGGCGGCATGCCCGGTCAGGAAGAAGGGCAGCAGAACCCAGAGGATCAGGTTCGCCCGAGCGAGGCCAACGGCGATCACCACCAGCGCCTTGCGCCGGCCCCAGCGTTCCGCCAGCCGGGCTCCGGGGATCAGAAGCGCCGCATAGATCAGCTGGGCGAGGCCGTTCAACCACCCGATCTCCCGGGGTCCAGCCCCCAGCGCCAGCGCGAACAGGGGCACGTAATCGACAACGAAGGCATCTGAGAGGCGCGCCAGCACGCCATCCCACCAGAATCGGGAAAGAATGCGGGCACGACGCTCCGCGAACGCCTCGGGCGTCGATTCCACCCGCCGAACAGCGGGCAGGGGAAGGGAGAACGCCTGAACGCTGCGAAAGAGTGAGCGAAGCGGCATGGTGAGAACCTCGGTTGAAGCTGTGTGCAACATCGGCGATGGAGCACCTGTGGGACAACGGCTTGCAGTTGTCCTACAAGGCATGTTACTATCGTCTACCGGTGTTTTCGGGTCGGGCGGGCCGCCTCCGAGGGCCTCCCCAACCCTCGGAGACCTTCCACGCGAGATGACCAGCCTGGATCTAAAACCCAGGGAGAGAGGAAACCCGCGCGATGGATCCCCGAAAATGGCTTCTTGCGCTGCGTTTTGTCGGCTTGCGGACCGCCTGGCGGGCGGTGCGGGCCGCCTGGGAACGCGATCAGGCGGAGCGCATCCACAAACCTCCGAAAGCTCCCTCCTGGCAACCCATCGGTCCCCTGGAGCGCATCGCTCCGCTCCCGGATGGCGCTCGTTTTACAGGCCCGGGCGCCGAGCTGGAGATCCGCTTCCTCGCCCCTGAGGTCCTCCGCCTCACCTGGACCCCCGGGCTGCTCCCTGTTCCTTATGCGATTGTCCGCGAAACGCTGGAGGAGACAAGGGTTTCCTGGGCCTCGCAGCCGACCGGCTGGATGTTAGAGAGCCCGGCGGTCCGGATTGATGTAAGCACGGATGGCCGCCTGCGCTTTCAGACGCCTGCGGGACGCCTCTGGCGGGAAGAGGATCCACCGGAGCGTCAGGGCGAGGCATGGCGGCATCGGGTCCGGCTCCGCCCGGAGGAGCGATTGTACGGGCTGGGGGAACGGGCCGCGCCGCTGAACCGCCGGGGACGAGTCTATCGGATGTGGAACCGGGATCCGGGTGGAAGCTATGGCCCTGACGTGGATCCACTTTACTTGAGTGTTCCGCTCTGGCTCAGCCTGCACTCCAATGGAGCCTATCTGGTTTTCTACGAGAATCCCTTCGACGCGACCTTCGATCTGGGGGCCTCCGAGCCGGACGCGGCCCGGGTGACCTTCGCCGGGGGTGCACTGCGCTATTACGTGTTCTACGGCCCTCCGGAGCGCGTCCTGGCCCGCTATACGGAGCTGACCGGCCGGCCGCCGCTCCCACCCCGCTGGGCCCTGGGCTTCCATCAATCTCGCTGGAGCTATGGGAGCGCGGACGAAGTTCGGGAAGTGGTTCGCGGCTTCCGGGAGCATCGCCTTCCCCTCCATGCGATCCACCTGGACATCGACTATATGGATGGCTATCGGGTCTTCACCGTGGATGGGAGGCGGTTCCCGGATCTTGCGGGCCTGATCCGGGAGCTGGAAGGGCAGGGGGTTCGGACGGTGGTGATCCTGGATCCCGGCGTGAAAATCGATCCCGACTATTCCGTATACCGGGAGGGGATAGCGCGCGGGGCCTTCTGTCGTCTGCCGGATGGACGGATCTACCGCGGCCTGGTGTGGCCCGGGTGGTGCGTTTTCCCGGACTTCACGGATCCGCAGGTTCGGGAGTGGTGGGGATGCCATTATCCGGCTCTGGTGGAAATGGGCATCGCGGGCTTCTGGCATGACATGAACGAACCCACCACCTTCGCCGCGTGGGGAGAGCCCACATTTCCCCGAACGGTCCGTCACGCGATGGAAGGACGAGGTGGGGATCACTCGGAAGCCCACAATCTCTACGGCCTGCTGATGAATCGGGCGGCGTGGGAGGCCCTGCGGCGGATGCAACCAGACCGTCGTCCGTTCCTGCTCACCCGATCGGGTTGGGCCGGCGTCCAGCGTTACGCCTGGAACTGGACCGGAGATACTGAGAGCACGTGGGCCGCGCTTCGACGGACCATCGCGATGGTGATTGGGTTGGGGCTCTCCGGGATCCCTTACACGGGGCCGGATATCGGAGGATTCAGCGGCGCGCCATCCACGGAACTGTTCATCCGCTGGTTCCAGGCGGCCGCGTTCATGCCTTTTTTCCGGAGCCACGCGGCCAAGGGAACCCCACGGCGGGAGCCCTGGGTCTTCGGGGAGCCGGCGCTTTCCATCATCCGGGAGTTCCTTCATCTACGCGTTCGTCTGCTGCCCTATCTTTACACGCTTGCCTGGGAGGCGGCGCAGACCGGTGCGCCGCTCGTGCGCCCGCTGTTCTGGGAAAACGAGAAGGACGCTTCCCTGTGGGAGATGGAGGACGCCTTTCTGCTGGGGTCGGCGCTGCTGGTGGCGCCAGTGGTCGAGGAGGGGTCGCGCAGGCGAAAGGTATTCCTTCCTCCCGGGGAATGGTATCACTTTTGGAACGACCAGCGATTCACCGGTCCAGGGTCCATCGAGGTGGAAGCGCCGCTGGAGCGCATCCCCGTGTTCGTCCGGGCAGGGAGCATCCTGCCGATGGCAGAAGATGGCCTCACGCTGCACATTTATGTGCCATCCGCCGGGGAAGGAGGGGGAGATTTGTATCATGATGAAGGGGACGGATTCGGCCCCTACCGGGTGGATCGCTTTCGGATGAAGCGAGAGGGGAATCGCTTGCAGTTGCGTTGGGTCCACGAGGGCGATCTTCCATGGCCGTGGGAGAATTTTACGTTGTGCTTCCATGGATTCCTGCCCGTCCGTGTGATGATCGATGGCCAGGAGAGCCCTGTGCAGGGGGAGCGCCTCACCGTTCGTCCGTTTCAGGAGGTGTGGATCGAGGGGAACCCTTCAGGCGATCTCGGTCCCCGTGGAGGGCCATGAAGCGTCGGATCAATCCGCTGATCCCCCATCGGGAGATGGGCAGGGCCGTTAAAGGCAATCCCATGGATGGAAGCCAGCTCGGAGAAAGGAGGTGATCGCGCTTATGCGACCGTTCCCCTGGGGTTTGCGAGAGCAGCGGTTACGGGAGGCGCTGGTGGAGATCGGCGCCCGTTTATATGCCCGGGGTTTGATCTCGGCGAACGACGGCAACTTCTCGGTTCGCCTGGATGCCCGACGGATCCTGATCACCCCTCGGGGGCGAAGCAAGGGATGGTTGCGGCCCGAGGATATGGTCGTGCTGGATATGGAGGGACGGGTGCTTCGAATGGGCCGGGGTAGGGTGGGGCCCTCCTCGGAATGGCCCATGCATATTGAAGCGTATCGGCAGCGCCCGGACATCATCGCGGTCCTGCATGCGCATCCCCCTTACACGGTTGCCCTCACCGTGGCCGGTGTGCCATTCCCCTCAGAGGTCCTGCCGGAAGTGGTGATGACTGTAGGGAGCGTTCCGACCGCGCGGCTGGCGATGCCCAGCTCCGAAGACGATGCCCTGGCCATCCGGGAATGGATCCGGGAGTATGATGCGGTGCTGTTGCCCCACCACGGCGTGGTGACCGTAGGGCGCAGCCTGGAGGAAGCCTGGATGATCCTGGAACGGATCGAGTATACAGCGAAAGTCTATGTGCTGAGTCGAGTACTGGGGGAAGCGCGGCCATTGCCGCCGGAGTTCCTGACCGCTCTGGTCACCGCTTCACCCTGAGTGGAAGGCGCGCCCTCCAGCTCCCCCACAGTCCAGAAGGGCCGCGGAAAGGGAGGGGGAGGGGGGAGGTAAATGATGAGCCGACCGGACATCGTCCAGATCGCAAGAGGGCCGGCCGGGCACCCTGATCAGGAGGAAAATTATGGAAAATTCATTAAACAAAAATCCAAACACCTTGCTTTTAAGGCCCAAAGAAGCGGCAAGATTGTTAGGAATTACGGAGCGAAGCCTGCGGAACTGGGCCCAATTAGGGAAGATCAAGGCGCTGCGAACAGCTGGAGGTCATTATCGGTATCCACTGGAATCCGTTCTGGATCTATTTCGGGAGCGGAATGGCGGGGGGAAAGAAGGAGAGGCGGGGCTCGGCGCTGCGTTATATGCGCGGGGCCTCCGCTATGCGCAGGTTCAACGGCGGCTGGACCTCCTCAGACAGTCTGCGGTGGCGCTCGGCTGGCGGGTTGTTTATGAGGAATACGACGTGCAGCGCGGCCATCGGCTGGGATGGGGGTTGCAGCGCCTTTTAATCAAGGCCCGGGAGCGAGCGTTCCGGGTGGTGCTGGTGACTTCTTACAGTCAGCTGGGATGGCTGGGAGCAGCAGAGCCGCGATTTTTCCATCTGATGCTGGCGCTTCTGGGCGTTCAGCTGATTCCGCTCTCCGTAGAGGAATCGGTGAGTCCGACGGAGCTGCTGGACGATTTCCTCGCGCTCCATGAGCTTCTCTCCGAATATCTCGGCCCTGGAGGGAGACGGGCGAATCGGAAGATCCTGGAGGCGCTGGCGAGGATTCGGAAGGGCTATCCACTGGAGGAGGATTTTTAGTGTATGGGCGTTTCGCGTGGGTTTTCTCCCGGGAGTTTTAGAGGCCGAGCCGCATGTCTTGAGCGCGCGGCGCGGCCTCTAAATGATTGGTATAAGGTATGTTAAACAAA
>JAEVEY010000107.1 GCA_016842045.1 Candidatus Thermoflexus sinensis
TTGGGGATCGGGCTGGCCTTCTATGACGGCTTCCAGCAGGGTGTGCTCGTCCGGGAGCGGTTCCAGATCCAGCAAGGCCGCGCAGTGCGGGTCCTTCAGCCCGCCCTGGGCCAGCCAGCGGGCCAGATCCACGCGATCCGCACGTCCCAGCCGATCCAGCGCCCGGTGCAGATGGGTGCGCACGGTCTCCCTCGAGCATCTGAGCCATCGGGCAATTTCCTTGTCGCTCAGCCCATGCGCAGCCGCCCAGGCCACCTGTCGCTGACGTGGGCTCAGAGTCGTCCACGGCGTCCCCCACATGGTCCACCAGCGCTGGATGCGATGAAGATCCTGGGGAGTCCAGAGGGCGAAGCCTTTCAGGGCATGGCGAAGGGCGGGGGTTATGGATTCCCAGGGAGAATCCAGCCAGAGGCATCCGATGGCTCCAGCCCGCCAGGCCAGAGCCTCGACGGCCAGATGGGGATGGGCAGCGAACACGAGGCCGGACAGAGCGGGAAGGGTGTTGGGGGCATGGTGGAGCAGGCGGGAGCCGTTTGCATCGGGGAGCTCAGAGGCGATCACGAGGAATGAAACGGGACAGGCGGCCAGCTGATGGTGGGCTTCGGCGGCGGTGGAGGCCGTCCAGGCGATGGAGAAGCCCGAGGCCTCGAGCAGCCGACGCCAGGCGGCCAGGCGGAGAGGATCCGGATCCACCAGACCCAGCATCATTCGCACCTCTAGCCAGCGTGCCAAAAGATTATAACATGCCAATCAATACAGGTTGAACGATTACAAGCTCTCCATGTGGATATACCCGCGAAGAGGCTCAAGGGTTGGGGGGATGAAAACCTTCGAGGGCTGAGCCCGATACCGCCTTTTAGTGGGTCAGGCGGTCAGGGGAATCCAGGGGATTTCGTGGCGGCCCTCAGCGGCCGCAAAATTTGACCTCAATTTTTCCCTCTTCCGTGCGGCCTGACGGCACGGGAGAGGGAAACGGGTTTTTTGCCCCTTCCTATTCAGCAGACGGCTCCCCGCTCAGGGCTTCCGATTCCAGGGTAAGGGCCTCCGGCCCGGGGGCCTCCTGCAGGCGTCGGGCGAAGATGAGAAACCCCGTGTGGGCCACCATTCGATCCGCCGGGCGAAACCGCCAGCCCACCGTATGATAGGGCCGCAGGAGGATCTCAACGGTTTCAATGAATCCGAATCCGTGAGCCGGAAGGGCCTCGAGGAGCCGGATCACCTGGTTCGCCGTGGGGAGGATGGCCCCAAAGAAGCCGCCGCTGCGCAGGGCCGCGGCCGCCTGAGGCAAATACGCCCAGGGTTCCGGCAGGTCCAGGAAGAGGGCATCCGCCTCGGTTTCCTCGAAACCTTCCGCGATGTCCCGGATCCGCCACGTGACCATCTCCGCCAGCCCCACCCGCTCCAGGTTCCGGCGGGCCAGGGCCTGCATCTCCGGCCGCACCTCATATGTCACCACCCGGCCCAGGGGCCAGACCGCGTGGGCCAGGGCGAGGGTCAGCCCTCCGCTTCCGGTCCCCGCTTCCAGCACCAGACGCCCGGGCCGAACGGATAGCTTCAAAAGGATGTAGCCGATATCCTTCGGATAAAGGATCTGGGTCTGGCGGGGGAGGTAGCGGATCAATTCCTCCATGGAAGGCTCCAGCAACCAGAAAACGTCCCCCCGATGGGAGCGCACGGCCGTCCCCCATGGCCGCCCGATGCAATCCTCATGGGCCACCACGCCCCGGTGGGTGTGCAGACGTCCACCCGGTTCCAGCCGGACCAGGAAAGGCTTCCCCCCCGGTCCGATGAGCAATGCCAGATCTCCCGCCTTAGCCTCAACCGCCATAAACGCGCCTCACCTCTGGAAAGCCTCCATCCGCACCGTTGCCCGATCCACCTTCCGCCGATCCACATGCACGCCCAGGCCAGGCCCCGTGGGCACGCTCAGGGTTCCATCCGGGTTCAGAACGAACGGGGGGTCGATCAGGTCTTCGTGGTAATAGCGATCGCTGGCGGAGAGATCCCCCGGGAGGGTGAAGCCGGGGAGGGAGGCCAGGGCCACGTTGGCCGCTCGCCCGATGCCGGTCTCTAACATCCCGCCGCACCACACCGGGACCCCCCGCGCATGGCACAGATCGTGAATGCGTTTGGCCTCTAACAGCCCTCCGACCCGGCCGGGCTTGATGTTGATGATCCGGCAGGCGCCCATTTCCAGGGCCGCCCGGGCATGCCGGGCGGTGTGGATGCTCTCATCCAGGCAGATAGGCGTCCGCAGGCGGGCCTGAAGAAGCGAGTGCTCATAGAGATCATCCCAGTGAAGCGGTTGCTCGATCATCATCAGCCGGAACTCGTCCAGGGCGGCCAGGCGATCCGCATCCTCCAGGCAATAAGCCGAGTTCGCATCGGCCATCAGGGGGATCTCCGGGAACACCCGGCGGATCGCCGCGATCATCTCCACATCCCGGCCCGGCTTGATCTTCACCTTGATCCGCTGATAGCCTTCCTCCAGATAGCCCCGGATTTTCTCCAGGAGGATCTCATCGGTTGGCTGAAGCCCGATGCTCACGCCCACCGGAACTCGCTCGCGGACCCCACCCAGGTAGCGGGCCAGGGAGAGGCCGGCGCGCCGGGCGAAGAGGTCCCAGAACGCCGCCTCCAGGCCCGCCCGGGCCATCGGGTGCCCCCGGAGCCGTTCCCCGATCCGGGCCACCGTTTCGACATCCGGGATTTCCTGCCCCAGCACGGCCGGGATGAGGAACGTCCGCAGCACGTGCCATGCCGTTTCGATTGTTTCATAGGAATATCCGAAATCCCGCGAGGCCACCACCTCGCCCCATCCTTCCAGGCCATCCGCGTATATGGTCACCAGGATGGCCTCCCGATCATGCTCCCGCCCGAAGGAGGTCTCGAAGGGCTCCTTCAGTCGCATCCGGATCACCCGGAGCTCCACGCGTTCAACGATCATGGGTCATCTCCTTGTTGTGTAACTGGACTTTAGGCCCAGCGGGCTGGCCGTCTGGATCCTCCCGCATGGGAGGCGAGCCCCTCCCCGCGGCCGGAGCCGCGGGGGGAATGAATCCGTCCCTGGACGAGAGGATAAGGTCTGTTTAAAGTCCAGTGTGTAAATGCAATGGGGGCTTTCTGAGGCCGGGAAGGCCTCGGGTTGTCGCCAGGGCTTTTCAAGGTTCCAACAAAGATGGCACAACGGTGAAAAAAGGAATGGCCCCTCCCCCCTTTCTCCCCCCTCCCCGCAGCCCGAAGGGCTGCGGGGAGGGGGGAGAAAAATTCCCCAATAGTTAGAGCATTGAAAAGCCCCGGATTGTCGCGGGAGGATCTTGACGGATGCCCCCAGCTTGCCTATCATTCTAATGCATGTCGCTCAGGCTGAAGGCACGAACGACGCCTGGAGACATGGGATCCTGAACGCGAGGCGTGGAGCCAATGCCGCCGCTTCTGGACGTTCGGAATCTGGAGGTGCGTTTCTTCACGCGAGACGGTGTGGTGCATGCAGTCAATGGAGTCTCTTTCCGGCTCCATGAAGGGGAGACGCTGGGGATTGTTGGGGAATCGGGGAGCGGGAAGAGCGTGACCATGCTCTCCATTCTGCGCCTGATCCCCCAGCCGCCCGGCCGGATCACGAAGGGCGAGGTCCTTTTCCAGGGGGTGGATCTGCTGAAACTGGATGAGGCGGATATCCGCCGCATCCGGGGCTCAAAGATCGCCATGGTCTTCCAGGACCCGATGACCTCTCTGAACCCTGTGCTCACCATTGGCCGGCAGATCACGGAGGTCCTGGAAACCCACCTCAATATGTCCCCTCGCGAGGCGCGCCAGCGGGCCATTGAGCTCCTCCGGATGGTCGGGATCCCGAACGCTGAGGAGCGCCTGAGCGATTACCCCCACCAGTTCTCCGGCGGGATGCGGCAGCGGGTGATGATCGCCATGGCCCTGGCCTGCCATCCGCAGATCCTCATCGCGGATGAGCCCACCACAGCGCTGGATGTGACCATCCAGGCTCAGATCATCGATCTGGTCAAGCGCCTCCGGGATGAGCTGGGGATGGCCATCATCTGGATCACCCACGACCTGGGGGTGGTGGCCGGATTAGCCCATCGGGTGGCCGTCATGTATGCAGGCTACATTGTGGAGGAAGCCCCGGTCCTGGAGCTGTATCACAACCCCCGTCATCCCTACACGCTGGGACTGCTCGGATCCCTCCCCCGGCTGGACCGGCGGGAACGCCGGCGGCTGGTGTCCATCGATGGAATGCCTCCGGATCTGCTGGAGCTGCCGCGCGGCTGCCCATTCGCGCCGCGCTGTCCGTATGCCATCGATCGCTGCTGGGAGGAGAACCCTCGACTGGAGGAGATCGCTCCTCAGCATCGAATCGCATGCTGGGTGGATGTCACGACCGGGAGGCCGCGGTGAGCCGGAACGGACAGGTCTTGCTTCGGGTGGAAAACCTGGTGAAGTGGTTCCCGATCACGCGGGGGATCATCTTCACCCGCACCATCGGTTACGTGCACGCGGTGGATGGGGTCACCTTTGAAATCCGGCGCGGGGAAACCCTGGGGCTGGTCGGGGAGTCCGGATGCGGGAAGTCAACCGTCGGCCGGACTATTCTACAGCTGTACCGACCGACGCGGGGTCATGTGTATTTCGATGGCATTGATCTCACGCAGCTGAAGGGAAGCGAGCTGCGGCGCATGCGGCGCCGCATGCAGATCATCTTCCAGGATCCTTACGCCTCCCTCAACCCCCGCATGACGGTGGGTCAAATCATCGCTGAGCCGCTGGAGATCCACGGCATCGCCCGGGGGAAGGAGGCACGGGAGCGGGTGGAGGAGCTGCTGCGTCTCGTGGGCCTGAACCCGATCTTCGCCGACCGCTATCCGCACGAATTCTCCGGTGGGCAGCGTCAGCGCATCGGCATCGCCCGGGCTCTGGCCCTGCAGCCGGATTTCATTGTGTGCGATGAGCCGATCTCCGCCCTCGACGTTTCCATCCAGGCCCAGATCGTGAACCTCCTCCAGGAGCTCCAGGAGCGCTTCCACCTGACTTACCTGTTCATTGCTCACGATCTGGCCATGGTCCGGCATATCAGCGACCGGGTGGCCGTGATGTATCTGGGCAAGATCGTTGAGCTGGCGGATCGAATCGAGCTGTATGAGAACCCATTGCATCCGTATACCCAGGCTCTGCTCTCGGCCGTCCCGGTGCCGGACCCGGCGGTGGAGGCCCGGCGCCAGCGGATCATCCTGCGAGGGGAAGTTCCCAGCCCGGTCAACCCGCCCAGCGGGTGCCGGTTCCATCCTCGCTGTCCGATCGCCCAGGAGATCTGCAAGCGCGTGGAACCGGAGTGGCGGGAGGTCCGTCCCAATCACTGGGTGGCGTGCCATCTGGCGGAATGAGGATCGCCGGGACGGCCGCCTGCCCCTCGCTTCCGGGAGCCCTTCCTGTTTCCCTCTTCCCGCGGCCCGCAGGGCCGCGGGAAGAGGGTGAGGCGCTCAGGGATCTCCGCCCAGTGTCCCAACCCTTTCCGATCACTTTCTAAGCTGGGCGGCCATCGCGCCACAGGAGCGGCAGGGCCAGGAGGGCGATGATCCCGGCCGCTCCCAGCGCCGCCTGCTGCAGCGGGCCCCATTCCGCCGAACGTCCCAGGCGCATCCAGTTGATCCACACCTGAGCCCCGGCGATCAGCAGCGCCGCCCCCAGCATCATCACGCCCAGGGCCCGCTTGCTCATCGCTGTCCCTCCACGAACACCCGGAAGGTCTCTACGCCTGCCGCCGCAAACCGCGTCTCAAAGTCCCGCGTCATCCCCGGCCCGGTCGGCTCCTCGGAGAACACAACCTGTCGGAATCCTAACAGCCGATCCTGTCCATCGTAAAAAGCCACCACCACATTGATTCGACGCATCGGCCCGGCATCCGCGTTTCGCACCTGGCCACGGACCACGAAATCGGCCCCCTCCACCTGTCCCTCCGCGCGGATCAGTTCCACCGGTCCATAGCGGTTCCCGGGCTCCTGGGTCGGCTCCGCCCGAACCACCTGGGCGTCCGCCCGGACGTAACCCGGCGGGATGGTGTTGAAAACCAGGACGAAGGGGGATCGTCCTCCGGAAATCAGGATGTCCAGGCCGGTTCCAGCGATGCCGGTGCTCAGCTCCCGTCCCTCCCCATCCCGAAGGACGATCTGCACCTGAACGTTCCGCATTGGGTGGGGCTGAGGATTCATCACCTCGCCGATGCAGCTCAAGCTGCCCAGAGCGCTGGCGGCGCATCCGAAGCCCTGGATCAGCAGAGGCATCGGCGTGGGGGTCGGAGGGCGAACCGGTCCGCCCTCCGGGCCGGGCGCTGGGATCACCAGCTCCTGGCCGATCTGTAGCAGGGTAGGATCGGTGATCCCATTCGCTTCCTGAAGGGCGGACACCGAGACCCCATATTTCAGGGCGATGCTATAGAGCGTATCCCCCGGCTGCACCACGTAGATGATCGGCGTTGGGCTGGGAGCAGGCGTGGGAATGGGGGTGGGGGTGGGCACTCGCACCACCACCGGCGTGCCTGTCGAGGGGGTGCTGAATCCCGAACCGGGCGATGGGGAAGGGGTCGGACGCGCCGAGACTACCCGCCCACACGCGGCCAGCATCAGGGCGAGCATCGGCATCCCCCACCTCATCCTTCCCTTTCCTTCGCGGACCGAATCTCTCGCTGGAGCCATCATCGGATTGGATCCCCCCAATGTATGAGGTCCAGTGCTCTTGATTATAGCGAGAGTCTTGTGAATGGACAGCGCTCCTGTGGTGGGTGGCCGGCGAGATGCCAGGTCAGCGGCCGGAAGTATGGGGAGGCTCCCCTCCCCATACTTGCCGCCAGTAATGGTAAAGCAGGATGCCTGCGGCGACGGCCACGTTAAGGCTGGGGACCGGCAGGGCGGTCTCGATGTGGACCTGAGGCGCCCGCCAGAGCAACGAATCCGGGACCCCAAAGGAGGGATGCCCCAGGATGAGAAGCATTCGTTGGGGGAACGTGAAGGCCTGCAGAGGGATCGAGGAAGCCGTCTTTTCGGCGATCACCGGATCGTACGGACAGGCCGGGCTCTCCATCCACGCCAGGAAGTCCGCTACCGAGGGGAAATGTTCGATCCGAATGAAAGCATCGGTGGCGCACGCTGTGGTCCGATCCCAGAGAGGAGATCCGATCACCAGCAAGCGCTCTGCGCCCCAGGCCACCGCGTTCCGACAGATCAGCCCTACCGTTTTATCTCCTTCCCCCAAACTGAAGGCCGCCACCGCATAAGGGAAGCGCGGAAGTCCGGCCAGCGCTCGCAAACGCTGCCGTCGGGTCTCCAATCGGATCCGAAATCCCTCAACTTGCACCGAACGCTTCATACCCCATCGTCCTCCGATCGCTCCGTTTCCCCCCTGGAGGCTTGGGAGGGTTGAGGGGTTGCCTTCTATTCATTTGCTCTGTTGCGATCCGGGTGGCGCCTGCTCGAGTTCCGCATTTGTCCCTCCCCTTGCCCCGACGCGATGAGGGAGGGGAGGTAAATCAAGCCCCCAGTTTGCAACAGAGCATCTCATAGTCAGGCAGATTCGACCGATTGCATAATGGCCCTCCCTTCCCATAGCCCGAGGGGCCATGGGAAGGGGCGTGTCCCACGGGTTATCCCTCCTGATCCACATCAAAGAGGGAGACCACCCAATCCTTCAGCCAGTCCCATCAATGCCCCCTGGCCGCCCGATGGGTCTGAAGGATGCCCCCGAGCACCAGCAGGCCGCCGATGATCTGCCCCGGGGTCAGGGGTTCCCCCAGCAGGGGAATGGCCAGCAGAGCGGTCAGGACCGGCTGGGCGAGCAGGCTGGCCGAGACGAGGGAGGCCTGGAGATGCCCCAGCGCCTCATTGATCGCGAGCCAGCCACCGGCCTGGGTGATCAATCCCAGCCCCAGCAGGGCCAGCCACGTGCGCCCTGAATAGCCGGTCAACGGAGCGCCCATCGCCCGGCAGACCCCATACAGGAACACGGATCCGATGGCCATCGAGAGGACCATCAGCGTAAACACATCGGTCCGCTCCCGGATCCGTTGCGTGGACAGCAGGTAAGCGGCGTAGAACAGGCTGGCCAGCACGGCCAGCAGATCCCCGGTCCCCAGATGGAGCTGACGTTCAAGATCTCCTCTGAACACCAGGCCGATGCCCAGAAAGGCCAGTCCCAGTCCCAGCCAGAACCGGCTTCCCCAGCGTTCCCGGAAGAACAGCCAGGCGCCCAGGCCCACCCACAGCGGCGCGGCGTTCGCCAGCAAAGTGGCGCTGGCGGCTGAGGTTTTCATCAATGCGGTATTCCACAGCGCCAGATCCAGGGCAAAGAAAAGCCCCGCCAGCAGAATCCATCCCAGGTCTCGCATGCTCACCCTCCCTGGCCGGCGGACCAACCATACGGGGAGCATCACGACCCCGGCGAAGAAGAGCCGATAGAAGGCCGATGCGGGGCCGGGCACCGCGGCCCACTTGACCAGGATAGCCGATAACGAAATGCACAGAATCCCGAGGGCCAGAATCAGATAAGCTCGGGCGGATCGAGGGGCATGGATAAACGCACGGTTTTCCACTGTTTACCCTCACATCAGGAAGCTAACACGATAGACAGCGTTCTGAGGCTCGTTGGATGAGAGCACCTTCCGAGGAAGTCTGCAAAGCCTCTCCCCGAAGCCTGAAGGGCCCTGGGGAAGATCTTTTGATGCTGGGACGCCGCCGAAGGAGGCCTCCCGGCATCCAGATCTCCGGGAGAACCCGGAAGCTGGATCCGGGAAGGCTCTGCACAGTGTCCACGCCTACCCGGTCTCTCCAAAACTCCCGGATGAGTTTAACATGGGGCAGTATGGAAGGGAATGATGTCAAGTTGCCACCGGCCAACAGGAAGGGCTCTGGGCCTTCCCTGGATAAAGGCCAGTGGCCCGAGTCCTGAGGCGGAAGGTGTAAGATGGATCCGAAGGCCGCTCCCTGGGCGGAGGGTCTGGGGCTGGCAGGTCCCTTCGATGAGAACCTCCAGCTTGAAGTCCTGTGGGATTCCCGGCACGTGTTTACAAGCAATGCAATGTGAGGGGATCTGATCGATGGTAAACAAGGAAAAGCCAGGTGTACTGCCGGAGGGAGAGAGAGTTGCCACACCCGAGCTCCCAGGCCCAGCGCTAAGTCGGCGGATCGGTCTCTCTCTGCTTCTGGGCGTCGCTGTCCTGGCCACCCTGATGGTTTTCGGGGATCTCCATGCAATGGCCCGCCATCTTCGAGGGTTCCCCTGGGGATGGCTTCCGGCGATCCTGGGCCTAACGTTGCTCAATTACAGCTTGCGGTTCCTGAAATGGCACCTGTATCTGCGCTGGGTGGGGGCCGACCTCTCATGGCCGGCCAGTGCGGCTGTATTCATCGCCGGCCTGGCCATGGTCCTGACGCCAGGCAAGCTGGGGGAGACCGTGAAAAGCTTTCTGGTCTGGCGATTGCGAGGAACTCCGATCTCTCTCACCCTGCCGGTGGTGTTCGCCGAACGGCTGACCGATGGCCTGGCGATGGTCCTCCTAACTGGCCTGGGGATCAGCGCCTATCCGCTCGGGCTCCCCGTGCTGGGCGGCATCCTCTTCAGTCTGAGCATCCTGGTGCTGGCGGCCTGGCTCCAGCCTCAGGCGGAATCCGTCCTTCACCGGCTGGCGGGATGGCCGGTCCTTTCCCGGCTCCTTCCCAGCCTGCTGCGTTTTTATGAAAGCGCGCATCGTCTGGTTCGGCCTCCAAATCTGCTCTTTGCCATCGGCCTGGGCCTGATCTCCTGGGGAGCCGAAGGCCTGGCCTTTGCACTTATCCTCCACGGCCTGGGGATCCCCATGGACCTCTCGCTGGTGCGGCGGGCGATTTTCACCCTGGCGTTCGCCACGCTGGCCGGGGCGGTCTCGTTCCTCCCCGGCGGGCTGGTGGCTGCGGAAGCAAGCCTGGCCGGATTGTTGCTCGTGCAGGGCCTGCCGCGAGAGATTGCCGCAACGGCTACGGTGCTCATCCGGCTCGCCACCCTGTGGTTTGGCGTGGCTCTGGGAGCCCTGGCATGGGCCTGGCTGGTGCCCGGCCTGTGGCGAACTGGTGGGGCTCGCGCTCGCCCGACCCGCCCCAACCTTCCAGGGAGAGCCATAGGGGGGGTGGACCATCCCCAGGATAGAGGGGAAGTGGATGATCGAGCTGGAGGTTGAGGAATGAACGAGGCTCTGGTTCGACGTTTCCGCCGCGGGCTGGTGGGGATCGGGATGACCCTCATTTCCCTCGGGCTGATCGGGGGGATGGCCTTCATGGGCTGGCGGACGGGCTGGGAACATGGAGTGGCCGAGCGGGAACGGCGGGTTCAGGCCACAGTGGACGCTGCGATCCGCCAGGCGATGGCCATGTTAGAGGCCGGTCAGGATGAACGGGCGCTGGCCTTCCTGGAAGGCGCGCGTCGCCTGCGCCCGGCCGATCCAACCGTGGAGGCGGCCCTCGCGGAGGCTCGCCGACGCATCGCCGCCCGCCCGACGCCCACGACGATCCCATCCTCCGTGCTTCTGGAGGAGGTCTTTCAGGCTGCCCAAGAAGCTTATGTTCAGGGAGAGCTCCCCCGGGCGGTCGAGCTACTCCTTCAGATCCGGAATCGGGATCCCACTTTCCGGTCCCGTGAGGTCACCTCCATGCTGCGAGACGCGGCCATTCGCCAGGGCATGCATTTGCTGGAGGGCGAGGAAGAGCACCTGGCGGAAGGGCTTTTCTATCTGGATCAGGCGGGGCGCCTGGGGCCGTTGCCGCCGGAAGCGGCCACTGCTTACCGGCTGGCGACCCTCTATCTGGCTGCCCGGGATTATTGGGGGGTGAACTGGCCGGAGGCGATCCGACGGTTCCAGGAAGTCTATGCCCTGGATCCGGGCTATCGGGACACTGCGCGCCGTCTTTTTCAGGCCCATGTCGCTTATGGAGATCTTCTGACCGCGCAGGGGGAGAGCTGTCCGGCGGAGATTCAGTATCAGGCCGCTCTGCGCCTCTTCGCGGATCCTGAGGTTCAGGCGAAAGCCGAGGAGACGGGAATGCTCTGCCTTCAAGCAACGCCCACACCCATCCCGGGAGGTCTTCCGGGGGAAGGCACGCCGCTTCCGCCGCCGATCCCGGTCGGGCGCCTGGCCTACGCGATGTATGACGCGGAGGTCGGGTCCTATACCCTCTATGTCGTGGATGTGAGCGGACGGGGGATGCGCATTGCCCTGGGAGCGGATCAGCCAGCCTGGCAGCCAGGTAGGCGACGGCTGGCCTATCGGATCGCCGGGGTTGGGATTTTCGTGAAGGATCTGGATAGCGGCGAAACGGTGCAGGTGGCCGGGCCCGGCGCCGCCTGGCCCACCTGGTCCCCGGATGGACGACGGCTGGCGTTTATGGATGGCACGGGTGGGATCCAGGTGATCGACCTGCAGGAGCCCCAGTCAACCCAGCGCGTGGCCTCCGGGAGGTTTCCGGCCTGGGGTCCGCATGGGACGCTGGCATGGAGCGGCTGTGCGGGAGGCGGGTGCGGGTTGATCCTGCTGCCCCCGGACGCCTCCGCTCCGATCCGCCTGAGCCAGCATGCCAGCGATCTTCAGCCCGCCTGGGCACCGGACGGATCGGCTCTGGCTTACACCACGGATATCCAGGGGAGCTGGGATCTGATTGTGGTCACCACGGGGGGATTCTTCCGGATCCTTACTGCTGGCGGGGGCTGGGAGATCGGGCCTGCGTGGTCTCCGGATGGGGCGTGGATTGCGTATCTTTCCAACGCGGATGGCCGATGGGGGGTGTATCTGATTCCTGCGGCTGGAGGAACGCCTCGAAAGATCCTGGATCTGGGGGAACAGCTCCCGGATCCGCTGAGCCAGCGGGTGGCATGGGGACCTTAACGCGCGATTGGACGGGGGCATGTAGGGGCAAGGCATTGCCTTGCCCCTACATGCCTTGCCCCTACATGCCCTTACACGCCCTCATACGCCTCTACGCCCCACTCTTCACGGGGTGCGCACCTTTACCCGTTCCGGCCACGCATCCTCGGGGGCCCGCTCCCGATACTGCCGATAGAAATCTCGTGCCTCTTCCTGGAGCCCCTGATCCCACAGGGCATCTCCCAGGTAGAGATAGATGGGCGCGTAATCCGGCGAGAAGATCAGCAGGGCTCGCAGGATCGGCTCGGCGTCGCGAGCGCGTTGGTTTTGAACCAGCAGGCCGGCGTATTCCGTGAGGGCTTCTCGATACAGGAGGGGATCCCGACCTGAGCGTCCCCGTTTCCATTCCTCCAGGGAACGGGGGCGGTCTGTCCAGTCCTGGGGCAGGAAAGTCACATCATCTAACCCGTAGGGGATGCTGGCGAGGGTGAGGGCGGCGTGGAGAGCTTGCAACGCGCCCGCCGTATCTCCGTTCGCCATCCGCTGGCGGGCCACGGTAAGCCCCTGTCGCAATGTCAGAGTGGCCAACTCGAGATCCGTTTCCACTCGATTCGTAAATCCATCCATATATGCTTCCAGGGCTTTCTCCAGCTCTCCGGCTTCGACGTGCTGGCGGACCTTCTTGTAGGTCTCAAAGGCCAGGTCTATGCGGCTCAGGTCCACCAGACGGAACCGGCTCCCATCCCATTCCGCCTCAATCGAAATCCCCCTTCCGCCGCTGGAGACATTCACCCACTGGATCCGCGGGTTATTCGGCGTGCAGAACACATCATACATGCGAGGGATCCGCTCTCCCTCGCTCAGCTGGTCCAGGCCGGGAGTTGTTCCCCGGAACAATTTCTCAGGGCGGAACAGTCCCTCGAGATCGAAGATCTGGAAGCCCACGATCAGGAAATACCGATCCGCGATCGGGCACACCGCGACAGGAGCCTGGATGACATCCTCTTTGGCGAGACGGTCACGCCGAGCCATTCGCTGGACCACTTTATCTGCCAGCGAATCCTCGGCGATCGCCTTTTCCCTTTCCAGTGGCTGGTCAATCAGATCGGAATCCGCCAGGACCAGATAAAAATACAACTCATCTATGAAATATTCGTGAACCCGCTCAGGGCTCACCAGGCGGCGAATTAGCGAGCGCACGCCCCTGATCGCTTGACCCGCCTGCTCGGGATTTCCGGCTCTCCGGGCCCTCTCCGCCAGGTAGATGCCCTGCGCCATCGCCTCGTTCAGCAGATGCACGGGCCTGCCTGCTTGCTCATACACGGATTGAGCCTTTTCCCAATCCCCACGCTGGATTGCCCTTTCCAGTTCAGAAGCGGGGGGCCCGCCTTCCGCTGACGCAGGCTCCGAGGCGGGTTCAGCGGGCTGGATCTCAACCGGTGTGGCTTCCACAGGCTGGATCTCAATGGGCTTCGCCTCCCCGGGATGAGGCTCCACGACTGTCGCCGCAGGCAGGGAGGGAGGGCGCGCTTCCGGTTTGGATTCAGAGGGGGGGCCAGCACAGCCGCTGCTAAGGGCCAATAGCAATAGGATCAACCAATGGAATCGAAAAGCTCGCATGATTTACCTCCTTTCCTGGTTTTCCCATCCCCAGTGGCGGCGGACATAGGCCAGGTGCTCAGCGAAAGCCGGATCGCTTCCCAGACAGGTGATCACCTTCTGTTCGAAGGCGCGCTGGAACTCTGGACTTCCCGTTGCGGTGCCAGCGAGGTCGCGAAGACGGTTCAGCCAGCCGCTGAGGAATTTGCGCTGGGAGGGATCCCGGGCCAGCTCCAGATAGCGGTTCAATCGCAAATCCAGATATGCTTCGACTGCCGCATTGGGATCATTGGGATAGCGCCGCTGCGCCTCGGTCAGGAATTCCATTGCGCGCTTCCCTCCCATATTGACGGCCGTATCCATATGCACGATCCCCAGAGGCCGGGGGAGCCTGGCGGCTCCGGAGGCCTCCCAGTAATACCGGCGGTAGATCGCCTCAGCCTCCTCTGGTGTGATCTGACGAACATCCCGGGTGGGAAGCCCATGATCCTGACGATAGCGATCGTAGGTGGCCTGGGTAATGCCCAGGTTGGTCGGGCCGCCGCGATCGTCCGGATCGTTGACGTATCCGCCCTCCCACCTGCGGATGAAGGCGTAAGCTTCCTCGAACGAGGCCGCTACTGCGGCAGTGGGGAGAACGCCTGCCGCCACAGATGGGAAAGGCTCCCGAAGAGGCTGAGCGGCCTCCTGGAAGGCGTGTTCCAGGCGTTCCAGGGCCTGCTCCAGGGTCCGCGCCAGGCGCTCCACCCGCTCGGCAACCAGGCCCAGATGCTGGTGGTGCGTGGTGGCCTTCGCCTGAAACCCTTGCCCCGGCACCGCGCGGACCGTTTCAATCAACGCGATGCTCACCCGCCGGGCGTGCTCCAGCCGCTCGGCCCACTCCCCCTGCCACGCCCGCAGGCGACGGATCGA
>JAEVEY010000198.1:0-9607 GCA_016842045.1 Candidatus Thermoflexus sinensis
GCGGTGCCGAGCGTCTTCTTCCGGTTCAGGCGGCTGTGATGAGCCAATGCTTCGAGCAGCGGTGGCCAGTACGCTGCGCCCAGTTATAAAACTGAAATGCGCCGCCTCGTTACCCCATGGGTGAGCTTCCCGCTTCCCCCATCCCCGGCTCGGCCAGCAACCGGGCCAGGCGGTCCGGCTCATCGGTGATGATCGCCTCCACGCCCAGCCGGATCAGCCGGCGCATCTCCTCCGCCTCATTCGCAGTCCACGCCACCACCGCATATCCATGTCGGCGACACCAGCGAACCGCCCTCTCGTCGATCATCCGAACATGCAAATGGCGCGCCTGATGCGGAGCCAGGAAGGCGAACCAGGCCCGGCGCAGCGGAAGGGGCAGCTCGGGGCCCACCAGAAGGCCGCGAGGGATCTCCGGCCCCAGACGCCAGGCCCACCGCAGGGCCAGGGGATTAAATGAGGAGAGCAATACCCTGCCGGCAAGCCCATATCGGCGCACTCGCTCCACCACGGCGCGAACCAGCTCGATGCTCCGCAGGGTGAACGCCTTCAACTCGATGTTGTAAAGAGCCCGATCCCCAAAGGCCTCGAAGACCTCATCCAGGGTGGGGATCCGCTCGCCAGCGAAGCGGGGATCCTTCCACGCGCCGGCATCCAGCGCCTTCAGCTCCGCCACCGTTTTCTCCCATACCCGGCCAGAACCGTTCGTGGTCCGGTGGAGGTCTGCATCGTGCAGAACCACAGGGACGCCATCCCGGGAAAGGTGGACGTCGAGCTCGAAACCGTCCGCTCCCTGCTCCAGGGCCAGACGGAAGGCCCGCAGCGTGTTCTCCGGGGCGATCCGGCTCGCCCCCCGATGAGCGAGGTTCAACGAACGATCGGAGCGAAAGAAAGCCATTCGGATTGGCCTCCTGGAGGGATGTTCGCACAGGGCTGATCTTCATTTTGCCAGAGGAGCGATCCGAGGGCCCATTCGGCCCCCCGGGTTCCATGATCCGCCGGTTGCGATCCCGGAACAATGCGTCCAAAATGGAAGTTCAGGAAGGATTCGGGAGGCGCCCATGATTCCCCCTTCCCGCCTGCGCTGGATTCGCATCTTCCTCGCCGGGCTGATCGGCTCCGTCGCCGGATGGACGGTGGCCACGGCGATGCTGCTTACGTTTGCCGCCAGAGGGCCGCTCCCCGCGGAGGGCAGGATCCTGATCCCCACCACCTCGATCAGCGCTGCCCTCCTGGCCGCGTGGCTGGCCTGGATCAACTGGGGTGAATCTTGAAGGGGCCCCGGGAGGACCTGCGGGGAGGGGCCCATTTCTCTTGCTTCGGATCGTCCATTCGATAACTCGCTCCACCAGGAGGAGAGCCTGCCCATGGTGGAATTTGTCTTTCATTTCCCTCCAGGCTTCCTCTGGGGAACCGCGACCTCCAGCCATCAGGTCGAGGGGGAGAACACCAACAACGATTGGTGGCTCTGGGAGCAGGAACCGGGCCGGATCCGGGAGGGGCACCGCTCGGGCCGGGCCTGCGACTGGTGGCGCAACGCGGAGGCGGATTTCGACCGCGCCGCCGCCCTGGGCCAGAACGCCCACCGGCTCTCCCTCGAGTGGAGCCGGATCGAGCCCCGCGAAGGGATCTTCGACAATGCCGCCCTCGATCGCTACCGGGCGATGCTTCAGGCATTGCGGGATCGGGGGATCGAGCCGATGGTCACCCTGCACCACTTCACGAACCCCATCTGGCTGGTGGAGCAGGGCGGCTGGGAAAACCCCGCGGCCATCGACCGCTTTGAGCGCTACGTGCGGCGGGCGGTGAGCGCCCTGAAGGATCTCTGCCGCCTCTGGTGCACCATCAACGAGCCCAACGTCCTGGCCTATATGGGATGGAACGAAGGAAAATGGCCGCCGGGGAAACAGGATTTCGGGCTCTCCATGCAGGTGCTGCGCCATCTCATGCGCGCCCATGCCCGGGCCTATCACGCCATCCACGAAATCCAGCCGGAGGCCCAGGTTGGGGTCGCCCATAACATGGTGGTTTTCGAGCCAGCCCGCCCCGCCTCCCCCCTGGATCGTATGATCGCCCGCCTGCACGATCGCATGTTCAACCGCCTGGTCCTGGATGCAATGGTGGCCGGACGGGAGCCGGGGGTCTTCTCCCTCCGCACCCTGGCGATGCTCCGCGGGACCTGCGACTTCATCGGGCTGAATTATTACACCCGACGCCTCTCCGCTTTCGATCGACGTTCCCCGGCCACGCTGTTCGGGCGCACCTTCCTGAACCCCCATGGCGAGATCAGCGACGGAGAATATGGGGAGGTCTTCCCCGAAGGCCTCTATCGCCTGCTGAAACGCCTCGCCCGCTTCGGCAAGCCGATTTACGTCACCGAGAACGGGATCCCCGACGCCGACGACGATCAGCGCCCCCGCTTCCTGGTCCGTCATCTCCATGCGATGTGGCGGGCGATCCAGCAAAACGTCCCGGTGAAGGGCTATTTCCACTGGTCCCTGGTGGATAACTTCGAATGGGCGGAGGGGTGGACGCTGCGGTTCGGGCTGATCGAAGTGGATCCAGAGACCCAGGCGCGGCGGCCCCGGCCCAGCGCCGAGCTTTACGCGGAAGTGTGCCGGGCCAACGCCCTCACTTCGGAAACGATCGCCCGCTATACACCGGAGCTGATGAAGGAGATGTTTGGGATCGAATAGCAGGGGCAGATCCATCCGCCTGCCCCAGCAGGCATGGATCTTCGCCTTGAGGTGAGGATCCGGCGCGGTGGTTTTCTCCAGAAGGAACCATCTGCCCTTTCCACTGGATTCCGTCCCTCAAGCCCCAGATCACGCATGGAGCTGGACTTGGCGGTTGGCTCTTAGTCGGGGGAAGTCGAGGGATCCTGCCATTATTGGGCTGGGTGCCGAAGGCGCCCCGGGGAACGGGGCGAGAATAGCAACGGCGTAATCCTTAAGTTAAAATTCTCATCAGAAAAAGGTGGCCATGGGGAGAGCGGATAAAGCGACTTAGAGCGCTCTCAGCGCCCGGCCCGGCCTCGAAACCTGTGGGGAGAAGATCAACGGCGTGACTCCGGTTACCCGCTGGGGTGAGGGCCGTCCCAGGCGGCCCCCTGCCCTCCCAACCCCCGGAGATGAAGGCCGAACGGAAAGCCGCGCCCTGATGAGTCCAATCCCAAGGAGGTGTGCGATGGCCCGAACCCATTTGTTCCCACCGGATCGCGTCCACTACGTGTGGAACCATGCGCTTCCCCCAGCTCTGGAGATCGATCCCGGCGACACCGTGATTTATGAGCTGCGGGATGTCACGGACAACCAGATCACCCCGACCTCGACCGCGGAGGACCTCACCCGCCTGGATTGGAGCCGGATCTACCCGCTGGCCGGCCCGCTTTACATCAAGGGGGCTCAACCCGGAGACGTGCTGGAAGTGGAGATTGTGGACCTCCATCCGAAAGGCTGGGGATGGACCGGGATCATCCCCGGCTTCGGGCTCCTGGCGGAGGAGTTCGAACAGCCCTATCTCAAGATCTGGGATCTGTCGCCCGGAGATCACACCTTTTTCCGTGAGGACATCTGCATCCCCCTGGACCCCTTCTGCGGCACGATGGGCGTGGCGCCGCGGGAGCCCGGCGAGCACCCGGTGATGCCTCCCGGCCCCTTCGGCGGGAACATGGATATCCGCCACCTCACGAAGGGGACTCGCCTCTTCCTTCCAGTACAGGTGGAGGGGGCTCTGTTCTCGGTCGGGGACGCCCACGCCGCACAGGGGGACGGGGAGATCTGCGTCACGGCCATCGAGGCCCCCATGTATGCGGTCCTCCGCTTCCACCTTCATAAAGGGCGCACCATCGAAGAGCCCCAGTTTCTTTGCCCCAGGCCGCTGACCGCCAAATACGATGAGAAAGGTTATTACGCCACCACCGGCATCGCCCCGGATCTCATGGTGGCCGCGAAGAAGGCAGTCCGCTACATGGTCGATCACATCGCTCAAACCTACCGGATGAGCCGGGAGGACGCTTACCTCCTGGCCAGCGTGGTGGTGGACCTGAAGATCAGCGAGGTGGTGGATAAGCCCAACTGGATCGTCACCGCCTATCTCCCCCTCAGCATCTTCCGATAGGAGTTACGCAGTTGAAAGCTCTAAAGGTGGGACGGAATGGCCCCACCCCCCTTTCTCCCCCCCTCCCCACGGCCCTTTGGGCCGTGGGGAGGGGGGAGAAAAATCCTTGCCCCCATGGGAAACGAACTGCGTAAGTCCTATTCCGATAAGCGACGATGGGAATGGAACATCCGGAGCCGGATCGGGCCGCTCGGGTGGGCATGGAATTGAAAAGGCGGGGGTGGCGGCTGGCGGTCGCAGAATCATGCACCGGAGGCCTGCTCGGCCACCGCCTGACCAGCATCCCGGGCAGCTCCGCCTACTTCCTCGGGGGCGTGATCGCCTACCGGAACGAGATCAAGGCTCGCATCCTGAACGTCCGCGAAGAGACGCTGGCCCGGTTCGGCGCCATCAGCGCGGAGGCCGCCCGGGAGATGGCCGAAGGGGTCCGCCGCCTGTTCCAGGCGGATCTCGCCCTCGCCATCACCGGCGTCGCGGGCCCGGATCCCGAAGAGGGCAAGCCGGTGGGGGAGATCTACATCGCCCTGGCCAGCCCGCATGGGATCTGGACCCGTCGGATCGCCGGCGGGCCGGATCGCCAGGAGAACAAGGCGCTGGCGGTCGAAGCCGCGCTGGAGCTTCTGGAGGCGGTCCTAAGGGGAAGCTTTCCCCCGGAAGACAGGGGGCCATAACCTCCTGGGCCGCAGGCTTCACCCACGCCCCGGGAGGTTCTGCCTTGCTACCTGCATCATCACGGGGCGTCTTCAGCGCGCCCGACAGCCCAAAGGAGTTCCCAGGGAGGATCGGCCGAGATGTTCCGCTATGCCGTCATTGGCGCCGGGATGCAGGGCACCGCAGCGGCCTACGATCTGGCCCGCTTCGGGAACGCCGAGGAAATCCGGATCGCGGATCGCGATCCGGCGCGGGCGGAGAGCGCCGCGCAGCGTCTGAACCGCCTGCTGGGGCGATCCCTCGTTCGCCCGGCCGTCCTCGACGTGCGGGATGAGCAGGCCGTCGTCGATTTCCTCCGCCCGATGAACGCCGCGATCAGCGCTGTCCCCTATCGGTTCAATCCGCTCCTGGCCCGGGCCGCGATCGAGGCCCGGACCTCTCTGTGCGACCTGGGAGGGCACACGCCAACGACCTGGGAGATCCTCGCCATGGACGAGGCGGCCCGGGAGGCGGGGATTTCCCTCATCCCGGATTGCGGGCTGATGCCCGGCCTGGGGAACACCCTGGCCGTTTACGCGATGCGCCGGATGGATCGGCCCCAGCATGTGCGCATCTGGTGCGGCGGCCTCCCCCAACGCCCCAAAGGTCCCCTCGGCTATCAGCTGTTTTTCAACATCGCCGGCCTCACAGCGGAATACACGGGGAAGGCCGTTTTCCTCCGCCAGGGCCGCATTGTGGAAGTTGAGGCCCTCACTGAGCCCGAAACCATCACCTTCCCCCCGCCCGTCGGCACCTGTGAGGCCTTCGTCACCTCGGGCGGAACCTCCACCTGCCCCTGGACCTTCCAGGGGATCCTGGAGACCTATGAGGAGAAGACGATTCGCTACCCGGGCCACCTGGAACGGATCCGCTTGCTGGCAGAGCTGGGGTTCCTGGGAACCGATCCGATCGAGATCGACGGCGCCCGGGTGATCCCGCGCGAGGTGTTCCATCGGCTCGTGGAGCCCCGCCTTCAGTTTCCAGAGGATCCGGCGGATGTGGTGGTGCTCCGGGTCGCCTGCGAGGGGACTCATCAGGGCCAGCCGATGGAGATCATCCTGGATTTGATGGACTTCTACGATCCGGAGACCGGCTTCACCGCGATGGAGCGAACCACGGGATGGCATGCGGCCATCGTGGCCGGGATGATGGCCCGAGGGGAAACCCCCAGGGGAGCGATCCCCGTTGAGCGGGCGGTCGACCCGGAGCGCTTCCTGGCCGAATGGTCCCGGCGCGGCATCCCGATCCAGGAGACCGTGCGACGGCCGCTCCGGATCGATTCCCTCCCCGGGTAGGGGCGAGGTAGGGGCGAGGCATGCCTCGCCCCTACCGGGCTGCTATCAAAGATGAACGAATAAAGCATAGGAGGGCTCCATGGCCTTGTCGTTCTTCACCGCGGAACAGATCCGTCAGGCCCTGCCGATGCGTCGCGCGGTGGAGGCCATGCGCGAGGCGTTCATCGCCTTCAGCGAAGGGCGTGCTCAGATCCCCCAGCGGATTCAGATCCCGATCCCCGAGCGCGAGGGGATCACCCTGATCATGCCCGGCTACATCCCACCCCGCGAGCTGGGCCTGAAAGTGGTTTCGGTCTTCCCCCATAACCCGGAGCGCGGCCTCCCGACCATCTCCGCCCTGGTGCTGATGCTGGACCCGGAAACCGGTGCGCCGATGGCCTTGCTGGATGGGGCCTTCCTCACTGCCTGGCGCACCGGAGCCGCCTCCGGGCTGGCCACCGACCTGCTGGCCCGTCCGGATACCGAATCCCTCGCCCTCATCGGCGCGGGGGCCCAGGCCCGCACCCAGCTCCTGGCCGTCTGCGCCGTCCGCCCGATCCGCCGGGTGCGGGTCTACAGTCGAACCCCCGAGCGCGCCCGGAAGCTGATCGAGGAGATGCGGGGACAGGAGGGAGTTCCGGAGGACATCGCCCTTGCGCCCACCCCGGAGGCCGCGGTCGCCGAAGCGGATGTGGTGTGCACGGCCACGAACTCCTCCACTCCGGTCTTCGACGGTCGATCCCTGCGGCCGGGAACCCATATCAATGCGATTGGGTCCTTCACCCTGCAAATGCGGGAACTGGACGAGGAAACGTTCCGTCGGGCTTCACGCGTGGTGGTGGATTCCCGGGCGGCGGCCCTGGTGGAGGCGGGTGAGGTCGTCTGGGCGATCCAGCAGGGAATCATCCGGGAACAGGATTTAATCGAGCTGGGGGAAATCGCAACAGGACGCCAGCCCGGACGCCGCAACCCGGAGGAAATCACCCTGTTCAAATCCGTGGGCCTGGCGGTGCAGGACCTGGTGGCCGCGCGCTGGGTGCTCGAAGCGGGCGCTCCGTAATGGATCCCCTTCGGTGGTTGGAGGAGAAGGATCGAACGCCTTCGACGCCCAGCCGGGACCATGAAACCCAGAGGGGAACCGCATAGCTCTTAAAGGGCAGCGTGGCAGGGTGGGAGGTGCCTGGAATATGGAGCTTCGCGGGCGGGTTGTGCTGGTGACGGGTGCGGGACGCCGGCTGGGCCGGGCGATCGCCCTTGGCCTGGCCCGGGCCGGTGCCCATGTGGCGGTTCATTTCCACACGGCCGCCGAGGAAGCGGCCGAGACCATCCGCCGGATCCAGGGGATGGGCGTGGACGCGGAGGCCTTCCCCGCCGATCTGCGGGATCCTTCCCAGATCCCCTCGCTGATGGAGGCGGTGGCGCGCCGGTTCGGGCGGCTGGATGGTCTGGTGAACGCAGCGGCGATGATGCGGGCCACGCGCTGGCATGAGCTAACGCCGGAACAGTGGGATGAGATCCTGGCCCTCAACCTGCGGGCACCCATGTTCTGCGCCCAGGCGGCGGCGCGTCATATGGAAGAAGGCGTGATCATCAACATCGCCGACGGCTCCGCCCTGAAACCGTGGCCGGATTACCTGGCCCATACGGTCTCCAAATCCGGCCTGGTCGCCCTGACCCGGGCCCTGGCCCTCGCCCTGGCCCCCCGAATCCGGGTGAACGCCGTGATCCCCGGCCCGATCCTCAAGCCCGTTCACTGGGAAGAGGAACGCTGGGCCCGCCTGATCCGTCGCGTGCCCATGGGTCGCGCGGGCATGGCCGAGGAGGTCGCCCACGCCGTGCGCTACCTCATGGAGGCGGATTACGTCACGGGGGCGGTTCTGATCGTGGATGGCGGGCACCACCTGCTGTGAGCGTGCGCCCTCCCCTGCTATGATAGGTAGGGATAGCCCCGTTGCTCATGGAGTTTTGAGCAGGCCTGCCTCGCCTCCCGGGCGGGAGCCAGCGGCTGCGATCCAGGGGAGGCCGAGGTGCCCCTTCCCGCCTAACCCAGAGAGGAGATCCAGGGATCTGCGTGAGGGATCGATGGATCCGCGTCGGGCGTTACCCAGTGTGGATCGTCTGTTGAAGGCCGAGGGCGCGGCGCCGCTCCTGGCGGCCTTCGGCCACGACGCCGTCGTCGAAGCGTTCCGGGAGGTTCTGGTGGAAGCCCGGGCGAGGGCTCAGCAGGGCGAGCCCGCGCCTTCGGAGGCCGCGTTGTTAGAGCAGGCCGCGGCCCGGCTGGCCCGCTGGCATACCCCCCGCCCGCGCCCGGTCATCAACGCCACCGGGGTGATCCTGCACACGAACCTGGGCCGCGCGCCCCTCTCCGCCGCGGCCCTCGAAGCCATCCGCGCCGCAGCGGCTTACAGCGACCTGGAGTTCGATCTGGAGAAAGGGGAACGGGGGGAACGCCAGGCCGCGGTGGAGGATCTCCTGCGCCGGCTGACCGGGGCCGAGGCGGCCCTCGTGGTCAACAACAACGCTGCCGCCGTGCTCCTGGCCCTCACCGTCCTGGCCCGGGGGCGCGGCGTCCTCATCTCCCGCGGGCAGCTCATCGAGATCGGCGGCGGGTTCCGCATCCCGGAGGTGATGGCCCAGAGCGGCGCGCGCCTCATCGAGGTGGGCACCACGAACCGAACCCACCTGCGGGATTACGAGGAGCCGCTCGCCCGGGGAGAGGACATCGCCCTGATCCTCCACGCCCACCACAGTAACTTCCGCATGATCGGTTTCGTGTCCGAGGTTCCCCTGGCGGACCTGGTGGCCCTGGGAGAGCGCTACGGGATTCCGGTGATGGATGATCTGGGAAGCGGGGCGCTCCTGGACACGGCGGCCTTCGGCCTGGCCCACGAGCCGATGGTGCAGGAGAGCGTGGCCGCGGGCGCGGCGGTGGTCTGCTTCAGCGGCGACAAGCTCCTGGGCGGCCCCCAGGCGGGGATCATCGTGGGGAAACAGGAACTCCTCGCGCGGATGCGGCGGCATCCGCTGGTGCGGGCGCTGCGGCCGGATAAATTGACGCTGGCCGGATTGAGCGCCACGCTGATCCATTACCTCAAGGGGGAAGCGACCCGCGAGATCCCGGTCTGGCGGATGATCGCCGCCCCGCTGGCGGATCTGGAGGCCCGGGCTCGGGACTGGGCGGCGCACCTGCAAGCCGACGGGATCCCCGCGGAGGTCCGACCAGCCCTCTCCACCATCGGCGGCGGAAGCCTTCCCGGGGAGACCCTGCCCAGCGCCGCCCTCGTCCTGCATCCACCGGATCCCGAGGTCTTCGCCGCGGCCCTGCGCCGGGCCCATCCCCCGATCATCGCCCGGATCCAGGACGACGCGGTGTGGTTCGATGTCCGCACGGTGCTTCCGGACCAGGAGGCCGATTTGCTCCATGGGATCCGACGGGCATGGAGGGCTGTCTGCGGTTAACGGGGGTTTTTCGTTCGTAGTAGGGCACGTCAGTGCCCGTCCTCTTGGTGAACGCTTAGACAGGCACT
>JAEVEY010000198.1:9869-14371 GCA_016842045.1 Candidatus Thermoflexus sinensis
GTTATGCTATTCCCTGATGAAGGCCTTTGAGCTCTCTTTCCTGCAAGTATTGCGGGAGGGCCTGACCTGGCTGGGATGGACCCTTCCGGAAGCCGCGCTGGAGGCCATGGCCCGCTATGCCTGGATAGTCCGGGAGTGGAACGAACGCCTGAACCTCACGGCGATCGTGGAGCCCGAGGCCATGGCCGCCCGGCACTTCGTGGACTCTCTCTCGGCGCTCCAGGCCTTCCGGGAGCCCGGATGGCCTCCGGATCCTGCCGACTGGCCGCCGCGCCGTCTGGCGGATGTGGGGACCGGCGCCGGGTTCCCGGGGCTGGTCCTGAAGCTGGCCTGGCCCGCCCTGGAGCTGGCCCTGATCGAGGCGACCGGGAAAAAAGCGCGTTTCCTGGAGACTGTGGTTCGCTCCCTCGGGCTGGAACACGTCACCATCCTCGCCCGCCGGGCGGAGGAGGTGGGGCAGGATCCGGCCCATCGGGAGCGCTATGATGGGGCGATCGCCCGGGCGGTGGCGGACCTCCCCGTCCTCCTGGAATATCTTCTCCCACTGGTCCGGGTCGGTGGGGTGGCGGTAGCGATGAAAGGCGCGGAAGTGGAAGAAGAAATCGCCGCCGCCCGCCGGGCGATGGACCTCTTCGGGGGACGCCTGCGGGACCGTTGCGAGCTGGTGTGGCCGCCCTATCTTTCCCCACGCACCCTGCTGGTTTTCGAAAAGATCGCCCCCACGCCTGCGAAATACCCGCGACGGCCGGGGATCCCCGAGAAGCGGCCGTTGCGGTAAACGAGGAGCCCATGCTCGCGATTCGATGGATCGGAGGCCTGACGCTTCGGGAAGCGTTCCGACGCCGCCTGGTGCTGGCCGCCTTCGGATTAGGGGCGGCCTTCCTCGCTCTGTTCGGCCTCGCGCTGTTTTTCATTCACCGGGAGCTCACCCGCTTCAGCCCCCCCGATCCCCGGGTGCGAGAAGAGATTGTCGGCTTCTTCCTGCTCGCGGGTCTGTATGTGGCGAATTTCCTGATCGTGATGGCCGCGGTGGTGGGAACCGCCGATACGATCGCCGGGGAGATCGCGTCCGGGGTGATCCAGGCGGTAGCGGCCCGGCCGGTCGCCCGCTGGCAGATCCTGCTCGGAAAAGGGCTCGGGCATGCGTTGTGGCTGCTGATGTATGTCCTCTATCTGGGCGGAGGCATGATCGGGGCCACCGCCCTCATCACCGGATGGGTTCCCCAGGGCTGGGTGCGGGGGCTAACTCTCCTCGCGCTGGAGGCCCTCATCCCGCTTTCGCTCTCGCTGTGGGCCGGGACCCGATTTTCGACCCTGGCGACCGGGGCGCTGGTGCTGGGCCTGTATGGGGTCGCCTTCATCGGGGGGTGGGCGGAGCAGATCGGAGGTCTCATCGGGCAAACGACGGTGGTGGATCTGGGGATTCTGGCCTCGCTGGTGATGCCCGCCGAGGCGATCTGGCGGCGGGCTGCCTATGAGCTCCAGAGCCCCCTCGCCCGGATCATGGGGCCGAACCCGTTCACGGCAAGCGCCATCCCCAGCGACCGGATGGTGTTCTACGCCCTGGCCTACATCGCCTTCTTCCTCCTGGCGGCGATCCGGCAGTTCGAGCGACGGGATCTTTAAAAAGCAATCCCGGATTCGCCCTATGACCAGTGCGGCCCAATATGGATTTCGACCTCCAGGGGCACCGCCAGCGGATAGGCGTTCCGCATCCGATCTTCCACCAGGGCCCGAACGACCTCCACCTCCTCCTCCGGCACCTCGAAGACCAGCTCGTCGTGGACCTGCATGATCATCCGGGCCCGCAGGCCCTGTTCCTGAAGGGCCCGGTCGATCCGGATCATCGCCAGCTTGATCAGGTCGGCGGCGCTGCCCTGGATCGGCGCATTGATGGCCTCGCGCTCCGCTTTCCGGCGGACCGCCTCAGGAAGCCGCCGGGGGGCCTGGTCTGGACCAGCAGGCATCAGCTCCGGGAAGTAGCGGCGGCGCCCCAGGAGCGTCTCCACATACCCCTGCCGGGCGACCTGGTCCTTGATGGCCTCGATATAGACCTTCACCCGCGGGAAGGCCGCGAAATATTGCTGGATGAAGCGCTCCGCCTCCCGTCGGGAGATCCCTAATTGCTGGGCCAGGCCGTGGGCGCTCATCCCGTAGATCAGGCCGTAGTTGATCCGCTTGGCGAAATTCCGCTGCTCGTCGCTCACCTGATCCAGCGGGATCCCGAAGGCCTTCGCCGCCGTGGCCCGATGGATGTCCTCGCCCGCCTGGAAGGCCGCGATCAGCCCCGGATCCTTCGTGATGTGGGCCAGGATGCGCAACTCGATCTGCGAGTAATCCGCCGAGAGGAGCACGGAGCCGGGCGGGGCGATGAACGCCCGGCGGATCTGCTTGCCGAGCTCCGTGCGGATGGGGATGTTCTGAATGTTGGGATCACTGGCGGAAATCCGCCCGGTCACCGTCCCGGTCTGATGATAGATGGGGTGGATCCGCCCGGTGGCCGGGTGGATCATCCGGGGCAGCGCGTCCACGTAGGTGCCCTTCAGCTTGGCCAGCTGCCGGTATTCCAGGATGAGATCGATCACCGGATGCGCGCCCCGCAGGCCCTCCAGCACCTCACTGGAGGTGGAATACATTCCCGTCCCGGTCCGGGGGATGTTGGCCGTCGGCAACTGCAGCTTCCCGAACAGCGCGTCCGACAGCTGGCGGGGCGAATCCAGGTTGAAGGCATAGCCCACCCAGCGGTAGATCTCCTGAGCCAGGATCTGGATCCGTCGCTCGAACTCCTTCGACATCTGCTGGAGGAGCGGGACGTCGATGAGGATGCCCGCCAGCTCCATCCGGACCAGCACCGGGATCAGGGGGATCTCGATCTCCGTGAAGAGGTTCCACAATCCCTGCCGTCGGAGCTCCTCCTCCTGGACACGGGCGATGCGCAGGGTGAGGTCGGCGTCGGCGGCGGCATAGGGCGCGGCGGCGGAGACGGGGACGTCGGCGAAGGAGCGCTGGCCCTTCCCCTTCCCGATCAGCTGCTCGATGGTGGTCATCTCCACGCCCAGCCGGAGCCACGCCAGGTGCTTGAGGCTGAGCCCGTAAGCGGCGGGGTTCAGCACCCATTCAGCGACCATCGTATCGAAGGCCAGGCCCTGCACTTCCACCCCGTGGCGGGCTAAGACCAGGAGATCGAACTTGGCGTGGTGACCGATCTTCGGGCGTCCGGGATCGCTCAGGATCGGCCGCAGCGCCTCCAGGACACGGGCGAGGGGCAGCTGGGGCGAGCCGTCCCGATGGCCCACCGGAACGTAGTAGCCGCGGCCCTCCTCCACCGCAAAGGAAAGGCCGACCAGGCCGGCGGACATGGGGGAGAGGGCGTCCGTCTCCACGTCGAAGGCGAACCGGGGCGCCCGCTCCAGCGCCTCGAGGAGCGCCCTTAGCCCGGCCTCATCCGTGACCACCGTGGCTTCCGTCGGACGGGGGAGATGTTCCGTCCGCAAGGGCGGCACGACGAGGGGCTGGATCACCGCCGGCCCCACGGGCTCCGGGAAGAGCGCGGGCTGGCTGGCCGGCCTCGGCGCCTCCTCCTCGACCGCCTGGGCGGCTTCCAGAGGCGTTGCGCCATCGGGGAGCCGGTTCATCAGGCTCCGAAACTCCAGCTCCTGGAAAAGGGCCAGCACCGCCTCCCGCTGGTAGCGCCCGACCCGACAGGCCTCCCAATCCACCGTGATGGGAACATCGGTTCGGATCCGAACCAGGTCCTTGCTCAGGAATGCCTGCTCCCGCCCGGCCTCCAGCAACCGGCGGATCCGCTCGGGCTGGATCTCATCCAGGTGCGCGTAGATGTTCTCCAGCGATCCGTAGCGCTTCAGGAGCTCCGTGGCCGTTCGCTCTCCGATCCCCCGGACCCCCGGGATGTTGTCGCTGGGATCCCCCGTGAGGGCCTTGAGGTCCACCAGCTGGTGGGGCTCCAGGCCGTAGCGTTCGCGGATGGCTTCCACATCATAGATCACGATGTCATCGAAATGGCGGCGCGAGGTCAGGACGCGGATGCCCGGTCGGATCAGCTGGAAGGTGTCCGTGTCGCCGGTGACGATGAGGACCTCCATGCCGCGCTGGAGGGCCTGGTAAGCCACCGTGCCGATCACATCATCGGCCTCGTAACCCTCCGCGGTCAGCTTGGGGATGGCGAAGGCATCGATGATCTGATGGATGCGGGCCAGCTGCGTGTCGAAATCCGACGGGCGCTCCGCCCGCGTGGCTTTGTATTCCGTAAACGTCTCGTGGCGGAACGTCCGCCCCACATCGAACGCCACCGCCATGTAATTCGGCCGGTGCTCCCGCCAGACCTTCAGGAGCATGGACGTGAAGCCATAGACCGCGTGGGTCGGCTCCCCCTTGCGGGTCTGAAGCCCCTGGCGAAGCAACGCGTAATACGCCCGATAGGCCAGGGAATGTCCATCCACCAGCACCACGAGCGAAGCCATCTTCACCCCACAGGAAGCCAG
>JAEVEY010000191.1 GCA_016842045.1 Candidatus Thermoflexus sinensis
TCCGCAAACATCACCAGCACCTGACCCGCCATAAAGCGGGAGAGATCGGCAGAGGCCTCCATGGCCTCCGGCGAACGCAACGCGGCCTCCATCGCGGGGCGATCGTCGAAATACATCTCCACCATGAGATGGAACGGCGAGGCGCCGACCGGCGTCCCCCAGATCCGGGAGACCTCCAGCCGGCGGAGATGGGGGATCCGCTCGATGCGGGCGAGATGCTGCTCATACCAGCGCTCGAATGCTGCGGCATCGGTGGGAGTGCGATACAGCGTGATCACCTTTACCATTCCTGAACTCCCGTTGAGCTTGGTCTTGCCCATCGGAGAACACTCTTCTGAATTTCCCCCACGTGGACTCAGATCGGGAATCCCGGAGGTCGTCCCACGGCGGTCTCCTGAAGGATCGCCAGGGTTTTCGCATCGATCGTCCCGGGTGGCGCCCATGCCAGGATCATCCGGGCGAATTCCGGCAAGCCGGTCATCAGAGTCGAGACACGAACCGTCTCCCCATTTGAGCCCCGCAGAACAAATACCCCCATCCAGGGAGAGTAACGCACCTGCCGGAGCTCGGACCAGCGCAGATGGCCCCCCCGGCCGATCAGACGCCGGTATGTAATCCCCTGCCTGGTGATCTCGTGCCAGACGCAAAAGGATTCAGCGACGAGCCAGGCACCTATCAGGGCAAATCCCAGAAACAGGAGCGGGATGGCCGGAGGGGTGTCCGAGGCCGTTGAGGAAAGAACCGCTATAGCGCTGAAAAAAAGGAGCCCACCAATTCCGATGATTCTAATGCTCCGGGGATAAGCCAGCCGACAAACCCCGGTCCCCGCCGGCGTTTGCAGACGACTTCGGGAAATCCAGCGCATGACCAGCAACATCAGGATCCCCCAGATCGCCCATTGGATTATTCGAGACCACTCATTGGACTCCATGGAGCCTTTCCTCCGCCCCCAAACCCGGATTTGAGGATTGAGAGGAGGCCCTCAGCCTATTGCTTCGTCCAGATTTGTTTTGAGGATATAAGAGGGTGTGGGCCAATGGCCCCACCCCAAAGAGATTTTGGGGGCGAGCCGGGCGCCTTCGGCGCCCGGCTCGCCCCCAAATCCCCAGGGGACCAAAACCAAAAATCAAAGTTGAGGGGTGTGGAGAGCGCGCCCTCCATACTCCTCAATGCCTGGCCCTCATTGAGGAGCGTTGCTCCACAAAGTAAACTACCGTCCCCGCAGGCGGCGGCGGACCTCTCGACAATGCGGGCAGTCCCAGCCCACGTATTCCCGGCCGCATGTGCGGCAGACCCGTGGGGCCAGTGGGGTTTCCTCCGAGAGGGAGGCCAGGATGAGGACGGCTTCATGACCCTCATAGGCGGAGAGCCATTCCTCCACCGGCGTCTCGCCCACCCACCAGCGGCCTTCCGCATCCCGACGGAGGAGGCCCCGCAGCACCCGGGCCTCCAGTTCATAGGCCGCCGTGGCCAGCTCCAGCACGCTCGCTTTCCGCAAGGACATCCCGTTCCTCCTCGATTTCATGGACCTCCGCCCGCTCCACCTCCAGATGACCGTCCTTCAGGATCCGATAGCGATCGAAATCCCGTGCCACCCAGACGTGGGGAAAAAAGGCCTGGGCCTCCTGGCGGATCTCCCGCTCCCGATACCGCCGTGAGAGGTGGGTCAGGATGAGATGGCGCACCCCGGCCGCCCGCGCCAGCCATCCCGCCTCCGCCGCCGTGATGTGATCGTGACGACGGGCCAGCTCGCGATCCGGCTCCAGATAGGTCGCCTCAATCACCAGGGCTCCCACCCCCTGCACCGCTTCCACCAGATCATCCACTCGCCCGGCGTCGCCCACCAGGGCCAGCGAGGCGCCCTCCACCGGCGGCCCCAGCACCTCCTCCGGCGTCACCACCCGCCCATCCGGCAGGGTAACCGGGTATCCCTGCACCAGACGGCGCCGCTCCGGGCCCGGCGGGATCCCCAGGGCCTCCGCCTTTTCTACCAGGAAAGGACGCCGCGGTTTCTCCCGGAAAAGATAGCCCAGGCTGTCCCCTCCCCGATGGCTGACCGGAAAGGCATAGACGCTGAACTTTTCGTCATCAAACAGGAGCCCGGGTTCAATGATGTGGAAGGAGATCTCGATGGACGGCCGCACCCCCCGCAGGACCACCCGGTAAATGAGATCCTTCACGCGTTCGATGGCCCCGCGACGGCCGTAGATCGCCACCCGCGGGAGGATCTCCCAGCGCATCACCGTCGAGAGGAAGCCGGCCAGCCCCAGGATATGATCCAGGTGGGCATGGGTGAGCAGGATAGTCTCCAGCCGCCGGAATCCCAGCCCGCTCCGGAGCAGCTGCCGCTGGGTCCCTTCCCCGCAATCCACCAGGAACCGTCGATCCTCGAACATCACCACGTGGGCCGGCAGCCCGCGCCGGATCGATGGCGCGGAGGCGGAGGTCCCCAGAAAGACGATTTCGATCATGGACGATCTTCCTCCAGCGGATGGACGATCACCTCGCCTGGCTTCCCTTCTTCCCCCCGGACCTCGAACCGATCCCCCACGAAATGACAGGCCACCCAGATGCTGGTCAGCAGGTGGCCCGTAATGCAGGAAGTGGTGAAGCGGGAGGCGCCCCGCGAGAGGGCGAGGGGAAGGATCAGCTGGTCCGCCAGGTGCGGATCCACCGCGGCGCTGGAACGGTGGAAGGCCAGGAACTCCGACACGGCTTCCTCCGCCACCCTCTCCGCTGGCACACCCTTTTTGCCATAAGCGGAAGCGCCCGCCCGGATGTGGGCATATTCCGCGATCAGGAAGATCCCCGCCCCCGGCCCCGGGCTCTCCGCCAGAATAGCTTCCACCTCATCGGGAAGACCGGCCTCCCGCAACAGCCGGTTCGCCCGCCCCGCCATCCGCTTGGCGATCTCCAGAGGCAGGTTCGAGACCGCCGCCCACCCCCACAACCGGCGAAGCGGCCCCCGCTGGTCCAGGGTGATCGGTTTCAGGCGATACCATCCATCCCCTTCCAGCGGGCCGTAAACATACAGCTGGATCTCCCCCCCGCCCACCGGATACCAGCCCCAGCGCTCCAGACGGACCTCGGCCTGCAACCCCATCCGGCTCAGGCACGGCAACAGCACATCCCGCACATAATGGAAGGGCGGGCTCCAGGGCACATGGGTGCCGCCCCGCAGCGTCACCCGCGACGTCCCGGGGGCATAAGCCAGAGGCAGCAGGATGGCCTGAAGGATCAGCGTCACGGAGCCGGCGCTGCCCCCCGCCCGGGCCGCCCCCACGTCCACGGTATATGTGCCTGGGGAAGGCGGGGCCTGGGGAACAAAGGTCAACGTGGTCGAGCCCAGGGTGGCGCCCTGGACCTGGGCACGGCAGAGCATGGCGGCCGCCTTCACGGCGCTCAGGTGCTGCGCCTGAAGGCCGGGGTTCGGACGGCGGGCCCGGATGTTCTCCACCCGCACCGGCCGTCCGGTGAGCGCGGAGAGAGCCAGAGCCGAGCGCAGGATCTGCCCGCCGCCTTCGCCGTAACTTCCGTCCAGCACCACCATGGACAACGCGGTCGAGGACCTCCCGTGAGCTGTGGGAACCGAGCCCATCGCTCTGCTACCCGGAGGGATCTGTCTCCGGCCACCGGGATGCATCTATTCATTCTATCACCGGGCTGGATTTCAAAGGCAGGCCTGGAAGCAGAGAAGAGGGATCATCGGGCCCCTCTCGGTGTCTATTCGAGACGAATCGGCCGGGCATACTCCGGGATCTCCACCCGAATGCCGGTCCCCCCAAGCTCCCGGATCCACCACTCGGGCTGTTCGGTGTGGATAGGGATCAATACGCGAGGATGCACCTCCCTCACCCACTCCAGCAACTCCGGTCCGCTTGCGTGGCCCGAGGCGTGAAACCCGGGCTCTACCTCCACTTCGATCACCCGCCCCAGCGCATCCCGGGATGCCGGCCGGAGCCCTCTCGGTTCCATCCCAAAGTGCTCGATCCAGTTCCATAACCGGACCAGGTCCACCTTGCTCTCCTCATCATAGGCCTGGCTGTTCGAGTAGATATAAATCCCCCCAGGCCTCTCCCCCATGACATGCTCGATATCCAGCAGATCGGGCATATCCCAGAGGCTGAAAGCCAGGATATAATCGCCGGGGTAGGCCCGAAGCTCGTTGAAGCCGACCAGACGATCCCGGTAAGCCTGACGGGTAACCTGTTCCCACCGGTATTGCTGGCCTTTGGGATCATCGTAGACCGCCAGATAGGGCTCCTCCCTCAGGTCGGGAACGGACGCGGGATCCGCCAGGCGCATCGCGGTGAGCAGATAAGCGTCTTTCGGCTGGATCACCAGGCGCCTCCCGGTCTCACGGGCGATCTCCAGGAAGGTGATCAGACGCTCGACATTGCGAGGGGCGAAATCCGCGACCACGAACCGACCCTGCGCCGCCCGAACCGCAGACAGACAGTTCCGGTGGACTTCCTCTTCGGTCCCATGCCTGTGGGCCATCAGATAGGTCCCTTCACAAAGCAACGCCAGCGGGCGCAGCGGCGAAAGCTCTTCCATAAAACGGATGCTGAGCTGGCGCTTCTTCCCATGGAACCGGATATCGCCGGTGTAAGCGATCCATCCCGCTGGGGTCTCCAGGGCGAAGCCGGTGGCGCCGAAAAGGGAGTGATCCAGGGGCCACCAGCGAAGGTTGAATGGGAAAGGCTCCTCGCCGGAGCCCACCCCGGATCCGGGCTGTTTATTCCTGACAGGCGGCCAGATCCAGAAGCTCCACGCGCTGGCGAAGGGATCTTCGGGGTTGGGGTTTCCTTCAGGCCGCCCGTCGAGAAAACCCCATCGCCGCCAGAGATATCCTCTCGTTCGATCCGCCTCTAACAGGCCGTTCTCCTTCGTGGTGTGAGGATTCACATAAACCACCCCGAAAGCGCCGGGCTTCCCACTATCCTGTATCGCTTTGGCAATGAAGGCCGTCATCCGGGAGGAGAAAACCGGGATCTCCGGACGCACGAAGCTCAGATCACCACAGTGGTCCAGATGGGCATGGGAAAGCAGAATGGCGTCCACCGCCAGCCCTTCCCGCCGCAGATCCCGGTAATCCTTCCGGCCCCGGAAGCGTTGCCAGAAGCAGGAGAGAGCATCGCTCCCCTGTCCTCTATGGCGGCTCGGCTCCTCCGGGTTGCTTTCCTCGAGAGGAGGCGTGTTCAAAAAGGGGGTCAGGTCATCTCGATATAACCCCTCCAGGGGCGGGATCAGGCCGGTGGCCATCAGATCCAGCAGGCCCCGGGTGGCCCGCTCTCGAACGAAGATCCCATCGAAGTAGCGGCCATAGCGGCTGAAAGACCGTCCGAAATCCATGAGGATGCGGATCTCTTCGGGCCGGCGGAAGCCTCCCCGGCCCATCTCGATCAAAATCTTGTTGCCGCCGATCTCGCCGGCCCCTCCATAGACGGTGATCTGCACACTCATGGGGTCCTCCCCCTGGGGAAGTGCGCATCACCCGAAAAAAATAAACCCTGGCTTTGTGGGGGGTCCTTCCATAATCGATCAGGCTGATCTTTTCGGGTAGAGGCCGCCTTCGGCGGCCTCTACCCGAAGTCTGGTCCTTCTGCGAGCAGGGTCCCTCACCCCAAAGGCTCCATCCGCCACATCCTGCGCGTGTGGACACGAACGGTCTCCGGGCGCCAGAACATGGGCCGGGCCCGCCCTTCATACCACAGGCGGAATTGATCGAAGTAATGGGGGGAGGTGGGGGAGCCGCCCTGGCCGCCTGGAAGCACCGCCTGACAACGATCCCAGTTGCCGAGATCGGCCACGAACCGCCATGAAGGGAGCGCCCCCAGGGGACCGCCGAATTGATTCCCATGAAAGCCCGCCTGCAGCGGCGTGTCGCCGTCGCCGCCCAGAGGGAAGGGGCCCCGATTGAAGAACGGCGCCAGCACCGGAACCTGGCCCAGCACATGCCGGAGGGTCACCCGATGGATGCGCCCCCAGGTCCATCGGGCGGGGTTCTCCCCCAGCCGCCTTCGCAACCATCGAATCGCTTCCCGGAACGCCTCCGCGACCCACTCCGCCGCCGAACGCTCCCTTAGCCAGAAAGGATCCCCTCGCCGCAGGATCTCCCGCAGCGCGTGGGGAGCAGTCCGATAAAACGAGTGGCCGGGCAGAAAGGCGTTCAGGGGTTCCCCCAGATACCGACGCCATGCCCGCCCCAGGCGAGGTTTCAGAAGCCGCTGCAGCAGCATCCACTCCACGGTCGCCACGACCGTCGGGGCCACCTCTCCCGCATCCATCTGCCCGTCCCACGCTTTGACCTGGGCCAGCAGCCACGCCTCCTCCTCATCGGCTGGCTCCACCTGCGCCAGCCATGTCTTCCATTCCTGCGCGGCCAGGGAAACCACATCCGCCTGGACGGTCAGGCAGTCGGCCACCGTCAGGTTGGGAGTGGATTCCAGCCGCTGAAGAATCCGCCGCGCCCGGTGGTCCGGCATCCACTCGGCGCTGATGAAATACGGATAGTGGGGCCCGACGATCCGGTGATTGGCCGTCGCCAGGATTCCCTCCGGTGGATCGAAGCAGGATGGAAGCTCTTCGAAGGGGATCTCCCCGATCCAATCGTATTCCCCGCTCCAGCCGGGGACCGGAGTCAGGCCGTGGCCCTGACGACGGATGGGGATCCGTCCGGCCATCTGGTAGCCGATGTGGCCATCCCGGTCGGCGTAGACGAAGTTGAGCACAGGCCCTGGCCAGCAACGCAATGCCTCCCGGAAGGAGTCCCAATCGCGGGCCCGGTTCAGGCGTAGGATCGCTTCGAACCACGTTTCCGCCTGCACTCCGGCCCAGGCCAGCGCCAGGCCGATGTGCGGCCAGCGGATCCCTTCGGGCTCATATTCGGGCAGCACATCCGTGAGCACCGGGCCGTGGCGGGTGATCCGCATCCGGAACCGCTCCGGGCTGCGGGCCCCTTTCACCCGGATTTCAACCTCGCGGATCTCCGCCCGGGTCCATCCCTCCGGGGTTTCATAGCGAAGCGGGTCCTCCGGATCGAACCGTTCGATGAACCAGTCCTGGGTGTCGGCGATCACCGCCGTCGCTCCCCAGGCGATCCATTCGTTGTGCCCCAGCACCACCCCGGGCAGGCCCGGCACGGTCACCCCCGCCACCGCGAACCCTTCCGGCTCGCAAACCAGATGTTGTTCATACCAGAGGCTGGGGAGCGAAAGGGGAAGATGGGGATCGTTGGCCAGAAGGGGAGCGCCCGTGGCGGTTCGCGACCCGGCCACCACCCAGTTATTGCTCCCGATCCCTTCGCGGGGGCCGAGCCAGCGGGCCAGCTCCTCGTAAATTTGCAACAGCCGTCCGGCCATCGGCTCGATCCCCATCGTCTCGGGGAAAAGGGCCGTCTCACCGAAGACCGCTTCCGGCTCGAGATCCGCCGCCCGCTCCCCCAGCGCCCGGGCCATCGCCACCCGGCACAGCTCGCTATCCCAGTTCCAGGATAGCGACCAGGCCACCACCAGCCCCCAGGCCGCGCTATGCTCCGGCGTCCAGGGGAAATCAGGGAGCGGAACCAGAAGATCCTCCGGCCCGGTGGGGCCGCAGCGGAAGGCGGCGGTGATTCCTGCCGCATAGGCCTGGAGGAGTCTCCGCTGATCGTCAGGAAGCCGCGACAGGCCGGCCCGCGCGTGTTCCACCCATCCCACTCCTCGGGCGAAGCGGTCCATCTCCAGCCCCATGGGCCCGAAGACCTCGCTCAGGCGGCCCAGGGCGACCAGACGGTTGAACCTCATCTGCCAGCCGCGATCCCGCCCGTGAACGAATCCCTGGGCGAAGAACAGATCGGCCAGCGTGCGCGCCTCGATGTGGGGGATCCCCCACTCATCGAACCGGATCTCCACGGGAGCCTGAAGCCCTTCCAGGCGAAGGAGACGAGCATGAGCCATCGTGGCCTCCTGTGGGCGAAAAGAAGAGGACAGATGTGATTTCCCCCCTCGATCTCCATTTTATTCGCAAACGCAGGCATTGACGGATGGAGCGGCCCTAACAGGACCGTTCCGCAAGGCTGCTTCTTCCCCCGCCTGTTCTTTCTGGGTTTCCGAATCCCCAGGTTATAATGAAAACGCGTCCTTATCCATTGGGTGGCTCTTATTCCACACCCGGAGCGGACTTATGCGGATCGAGCTCATAGAGGATCGGCTGGAGCAGTTACGGCGTTTGCGCGCGGAGGCTCAACTGGGCGGCGGGCCGGAGCGGATCGCTCAACAGCACGCGAAGGGCAAGCTCACGGCCCGCGAGCGCCTGGAGCTTCTGCTGGACAAGGGCTCCTTCCGTGAGGTGGATCCCTTCGTCACCACCCGGGTCACCGACTTCGGGCTGGCGGAGCGCCGCTATCTGGGGGATGGCGTGGTGACCGGGTGGGGGACCATCGACGGGCGCCTGGTCTATGTTTACGCCCAGGACTTCACCGTGCTCGGGGGGAGCCTGGGGGAGGGCCATGCCCGCAAGATCGTGAAGATCATGGACATGGCCATGAAGAACGGCGCGCCCATCATCGGCCTCAACGATTCCGGCGGCGCCCGGATCCAGGAGGGCGTCCTCTCCCTGGGCGGCTATGCCGATATCTTCCTGCGCAACGTGATGCTCTCGGGCGTGGTCCCCCAGATCAGCGCCATCCTGGGCCCCTGCGCCGGCGGCGCCGTCTACTCCCCCGCCCTCACGGATTTCATTTTCATGGTCCGGGGGACCAGCTATATGTTCATCACCGGACCTGACGTGGTGAAGGCGGTCACCCATGAGGAAGTCACCTTCGAGCAGCTGGGCGGGGCGGATGTCCACACGACCATCAGCGGTGTGGCCCATTTCGCCGCCGACACGGAGGCCGACCTTTTCTATATGATCCGCAAGCTCCTCTCGTTCCTCCCCTCGAACAACATGGAAGATCCGCCCTATGTGCCGAACGGCGATGACCCTCTGCGGATGGAGGAACGCCTCAACACGATTGTCCCCGACGACCCCACCCGCCCCTATGACATCAAAGAAGTGATCCGCCTGATCGTGGACAACGGCGACTTCTTTGAGGTGCAGCCGGATTACGCTCCCAACATCGTCATCGGCTTCGCCCGCCTGGGCGGGCACAGTGTGGGGATCGTGGCCAACCAGCCGGCGGTGCTGGCCGGCGTGCTGGACATCAAGGCCAGCGAGAAGGCGGCGCGGTTCGTGCGCTTCTGCGACGCCTTCAACATCCCCATCATCACCTTCGAGGACGTGCCGGGCTTTATGCCGGGGGTCGCCCAGGAGCACGGCGGCATCATCAAGGCCGGGGCCAAACTCCTCTACGCCTACGCCGAGGCCACCGTCCCCAAGATCACGGTGATCACCCGCAAGGCTTACGGCGGCGCCTACTGCGTGATGAACTCGCGACACATTCGAGCCGACCTCGTGCTGGCCTGGCCGACGGCAGAGCTGGCGGTGATGGGGCCGGAGGGCGCCGTCAACATCATCTTCCGGCGGGAGATCGCCGAAGCGCCGGATCCCGAGGCCCGGCGGGCGGAGCTGGTGGCGGAGTATCGGGCGAAGTTCGCCAACCCCTACGTCGCTGCCTCCTATGGGTTCGTCGACGACGTCATCGAGCCGAAGGAAACCCGTCCCCGCCTCATCAACGCCCTGGAGATGCTCCAGAACAAGCGGGATCAGAACCCGCCCAAGAAGCACGGGAACATCCCGCTCTGATCCCTCGGCCCTTTCCCACAGGGGGTTCCATATGTTCCGCAAGGTCCTGATTGCCAACCGCGGCGAGATCGCTGTGCGGATCATCCGGGCGTGCCGCGAGCTGGGGATCCGCACCGTGGCCGTGTTCTCCGAGGTCGACCGCAACGCGCTGCACGTGCGCTACGCCGATGAGGCGTATTGCATCGGCCCCGCGCCGGCCCTTGAAAGCTACCTGCGCATCGATAAGATCATCGATGTCGCCCGTCGGGCGGGCGCCGACGCGATCCATCCGGGCTACGGGTTCCTGGCCGAGCGGCCCGACTTCGCCGAAGCCTGTGAGGAGGCCGGGATCGCCTTCATCGGTCCCCCGCCCCGGGCCATTGGGGCGATGGGCGACAAGGCTACCGCCCGCAAAATGGCCAAAGCCCTGGGCGTCCCCATCGTCCCCGGCACCGACGGCGGACTCTCAGATGAGGACCTGATGGAGGCCGCCCGGCGCATTGGTTTCCCCATCCTGATTAAGGCCTCCGCTGGCGGCGGCGGAAAGGGCATGCGCATCGCCCGCTCCCTGGAGGAGATGCCCGATGCCCTGGCGGCGGCCCGCCGGGAGGCGATGGCAGCCTTTGGAGATGATGACGTCTACCTGGAGAAACTGATCGAAGGGGCCCGCCACGTGGAGGTGCAGATCCTGGCCGACGCCCACGGCAATGTGATCCACCTGGGCGAACGCGAATGCTCGATCCAGCGCCGCCACCAGAAGCTCATCGAGGAATCCCCCTCGCCCATCGTCGACGAGGAGATGCGCCAGCGCATGGGCGAGGTGGCCGTGCGCATCGCCCAGGCCATCGGCTACGTCAACGCCGGGACGGTGGAGTTCCTGGTGGACCGGGATCGGAATTTCTACTTCATTGAGATGAACACCCGGCTCCAGGTGGAGCATCCGGTGACCGAGATGGTGACCGGGGTGGACATCGTCAAGGAACAGATCCGTATCGCCCGGGGCCGGAAGCTGCGCTACCGCCAGGAGGACATCCGCCAGACCGGCTGGGCCATCGAGTGCCGCATCACCGCCGAGGATCCATTCAACAATTTCATGCCCTCCACCGGCCGTATCATCACCCTGGCCGAGCCCACCGGCCCGGGGGTCCGGGTGGACAGCGGGGTCTATGAGGGTTGTGAGATCACGCCGTATTACGATTCCCTCATCGCCAAGGTGATCACCTGGGGCGAGACGCGGGGCGAGGCCATCCTGCGCATGCGGCGGGCGCTGGAGGAGTTCCGCATCATCGGCATCAAGACGATCATCCCCTTCCATCAGGCGATCCTGAACAGCACCCGATTCCTGGCTGGCCACTTCGATACCAAGTTCGTGGAGGAGCGCTTCTCTCTGGATGAAGAGACGCCGCCGGAGCTGGAGGAGGTGGCCGCGATCATCGCCACCCTGGTGGCCCACCGGCGGGGCCAGGCGGCCACCTATGTGGCCCGGCGGGCGACCCGGGAGATCAACGGCTGGAAATGGGCCGGGCGCTGGGAGCAACTGCGGAGGAGCGGATGAGCTATGAAATACATCGCGACCCTCAACGATAGGACGTTCACCATCGAGATCAACCGCGAGGATCGTATCCTGTGCGAGGGCGTCGAGCGGACGGTGGATTTCCGTCTGATCGACCAGCAGCATGTCTATTCCCTGCTTCTGGACAACGCCTCCTATGAGGCTCTGGTGGAAGAGCGGGAAGGGGAATACTGGGTCTTCGTCCGCGGATACCTTTTCGCGGTGCGGGTGGAGGATGAACGGGAGCGGCGGTTGCGGGAGGCCTCCGGCGATCGGCACGGGCCGGCCGGCGAGGTGGCCGTCAAAGCCCCGATGCCCGGCCTCATCGTAGCTGTCCCCGTACAGGAGGGCCACCGTCCGCAAAGGGGAGAAACTGGTCCTGCTCGAGTCCATGAAGATGCAGAACGAGATCCGCGCCCCCCGCGACGGCACCGTGAAGGCCATCCGGGTGAAACCCGGCCAGAGCGTGGAGCAGAACCAGATCCTGGTGGTGCTGGGCTGAGCATGGAACCCGACGGACGAGGACTCTCCCTGGCCCAGACGGCCAGAAAAGGAAGACAGGCACCCGTCAGGCGCCCCCTGTTCTGATTTCAGGCGAATGGAGGCCTTTATGGCGACGGAGATCCGGATTGGAGAAGAGATCCGGGAGGCCCGGCGGCGGTGGCTGGAGAGCATCCGCGAGGCCCCACAGCGCCGCCCGCGCTTCGAAACCCCCTCCGGCATCCCGCTGGACCCTCTCTACACCCCCGTCGATGTCCCCCTGGATTACCTGGAGGACCTGGGGTTCCCGGGGGAGTTCCCGTTCACCCGCGGGATCTACCGCACGATGTATCGGGGCCGCCTGTGGACGATGCGGCAATATGCGGGCTACGGCACCGCCGAGGAGTCGAACCAGCGCTATCGCTATCTCCTAACTCAGGGCCAGACCGGGCTCTCCGTGGCCTTCGACCTGCCCACGCAACTGGGCTATGACGCCGATCATCCGCTGGCCCATGGGGAAGTGGGCCGGGTGGGGGTAAGCATCTGCTCCCTGGACGATATGCGACGCCTCCTGGACGGCATCCCGCTGGACCGGGTGAGCCTCTCGATGACCATCAATGCCCCGGCCGCCATCCTGCTCGCGATGGTCCTGGCCCTGGCCCGGGAGCAGGGTGTGGACTGGAAGCAGCTGCGAGGGACGGTGCAGAACGATATCTTGAAGGAATATGTGGCGCGGGGCCTTTACATCTTCCCGCCCGAGCCCTCCATGCGGCTCACCGTGGATGTGATGGCCTTCTGCCATCGCCATGTGCCTAACTGGAATCCTATCAGCATCAGCGGCTATCACATCCGGGAAGCGGGGGCGACGGCTGTGCAGGAGGTAGCCTTCACTTTCGCCCATGCCCTGGAGTATGTGCGGGCGGCCGCCCGGGCGGGCCTTTCCATCGATGACATCGGACCGCAGCTTTCTTTCTTCTTTAACGCCCACAATCATTTCCTGGAGGAAGTGGCCAAGTTCCGCGCCGCCCGTCGGCTGTGGGCGCGCCTGGCGCGGGATCGCCTGGGGGCCACCCGCCCGGAGGCGATGATGCTTCGCTTCCACGTCCAGACCGGCGGCAGCACCCTCACCGCCCAGCAGCCGGAGAACAACATCATCCGGGTCACGGTCCAGGCCCTGGCGGCCATCCTGGGCGGCTGCCAGTCCCTGCACACCAACGCCATGGATGAAGCCCTCTGGCTTCCCACGGAGAAATCGGCGCGGGTGGCCCTGCGCACCCAGCAGATCCTGGCCTATGAATCCGGCGTGGCCGACACGATCGATCCGCTGGCGGGCAGTTATGTGATCGAGTATCTGACGACGGAGATCGAACGGCGGGCCCTGGAGGAGATCGATCGCGTGGAGGCCATGGGCGGGGCTCTGCGGGCGATTGAGAGCGGATACATCCAGCGGGCCATCGCCGAATCGGCCTATCGAGCCCAGCAGGCCATTGAATCCGGCGAGCAGATCATCGTGGGGGTGAACGCTTTCCAGGTGGAAGAGGAACCCGCCGATCTGGAGCGGCTGAAAGTGGATCCGGCCATCGAGGAAGCCCAGAAGGCACGGCTGCGGGAGCTGCGGGCCCGACGGGATGGGGAACGGGTTTCCGCCCTGCTGGCCCGCATCGAGGAGGCCGCCCGTCGGCCCGACGAGCCCCTCATGCCCCTCTTCGTGGAAGCCGTCGCCGCCGACGTCACCCTGGGGGAGATCTGTGGGGTCCTGCGCCAGGTGTGGGGAGAGTACCGACCGCCGGAGGTCCTGTGAGGCGTGGGTCGAGGGTCCAGGATGCCTGCGGTTGTGGAGATTCGCGATCTGGTAAAACGCTACGATGGCTTCACCGCTGTGGATCACGTAAGCTTCACCGTGGCGCCGGGATGCGTCTTCGCCCTGCTCGGTCCCAACGGCGCCGGCAAGACCTCGACGATCCGTGTTCTGATGGGCATCCTTTTCCCCGATGAGGGCGAGGCACGCCTGTTCGGGCGGGCGCCTCACGAGGCGCGCGAGCAGGTGGGTTACCTGCCGGAAGCGCGCGGCCTGTATCGCGACGCCCGCCCGGATGAGCTGCTGGTCTACCTGGGCACGCTCAAAGGCCTGAGCACCGCTGCCGCCCGCCAGCGCGCCATGACCTGGCTGGCCCGTCTTGAACTCCAGGACTGGGCCCATCGCAAAGTGCATGAGCTCTCCCACGGCATGCAACAACGGGCCCAGATCGCCGCCGCGCTGTTGCACGACCCGCCCCTGATCATCCTGGACGAGCCGTTCCAGGGATTGGATCCGCTCAACATTCAGCTGGTCAAGGGGCTCATTCTGGAGTTGCGCAATCAGGGCCGGACGGTGTTGCTGAGCTCCCACCAGCTTGCCCATGTCGAGACCCTGGCCGACGAGGTAGCCCTTATTCACAAAGGCCGTATCGTGCTCCAGGGTCCGCTGGACACCCTGCGCCGTCGCTTTGCCCGCG
>JAEVEY010000012.1 GCA_016842045.1 Candidatus Thermoflexus sinensis
CCCATGCCCTCCCGGATGCGCGAACGAAAAGCCGGGCTGGGAATGGACATGGAACTCGGCCTCCGAAAGGATTCCGAATTGAGTTTAGCGCAGGTTGCTATTCCGTGGGGCTCCGCTGGAAGCCTTCAGCAAAGGGGAGGATTGAGGCAACAAAACGCTCATAGGCCTCATCCCACATTGCTGAAGAGTGCGGCTCATAGATTACAGGGGCAAATGAGCGATGGATCACCTCACGAGCTTCCCTCAAATTGCTAACGTAGCCCAACGCCATGGCCTGAACCATCAGATTCCCAATCGCGGTGGCCTCCACCGGGCCGGCCAGGACGGGGCGCCCGGTCGCATCCGCGGTCCATTGGCAGAGCACGGCATTTCGAGCCCCTCCTCCTACAATATGGATCGCCGGGATAGAACGCCCTAGTAGCTCCTCCAGGCGCTCGATCACCCATCGATATTTGAGAGCCAGGCTCTCCAGGATACAGCGGACGATCGCTCCGGGCTCTTCAGGAACAGGCTGGCCGGTCTCCCGACAAAACGCCTGAATGCGGGCTGGCATGTCCCCTGGGGGAAGGAATCGGGGATCATCCGGGTCAATCAGGGAGCGAAGTGGCGAGGCCATCTCCGCCTGGCGGACTAAAGCCTCGTAGTCCCAAGCCTGTTGAGTTCCACGGATTGCATGGATCCTGGAGGACCCTGGATCTTCCTCAAGAGGCAGCCCGGCCTTCCGGGCCCAGGTTCGACGGCATTCCTGAAGCAGCCACAGGCCCATGACGTTTTTCAACAATCGAAAGGTTCCATCCACTCCGCCCTCGTTAGTGAAGTTATAGCGCCGCGCCTGTTCATGGATCACCGGCGCTTGAACCTCCACCCCTACCAGCGACCAGGTTCCGGAGCTGATATACACGGCGTCAGGATGCTGGAAGGGAACCGCCGCCACTGCGGATCCGGTATCATGACTGGCAGGGGCAATCACCTGCACGCCGGAGAGGCCCATCTCATCGGCGACCTCAGGCAGAAGCGGTCCCAGCACCGTGCCGGCCGGGCGAACCTCCGGAAACAGATGAGTGGGGATCTCCAGACGCCTCAACAAATCCCAGGCCCAGTCGCGATGGAGGGGATCATAGCACTGCGTGGTGGTCGCGTTAGTAAACTCACAAACGGCTACACCACTCAGCCAGTAATGAAGGAGATCGGGGATCGTCAGAAACGTTTGGGCGATCTCCAGTTGAGGATCTCCACGACGGACCATTGAAAATAGCTGATACAACGTGTTAATGGGCATAAATTGAATGCCTGTGCGGGCATAAATTTCCTCGGGTGGCACCCGTCGGAAGACCTCCTCCATCATCCCTGCTGTGCGCCGATCCCGATAATGAACTGGATTTCCGATCAACTTACCCTGGCGATCCAGGAGGGCGAAATCGACTCCCCAGGTGTCCACTCCGATGGACGCGATGGATCCTCCCGCGACACGAGCGGCTCGCACAATCCCTTCTTTGATTCCATTGAAGAGACGCAGGATATCCCAATAAAGGGTTCCACGAACCTGTACGGGGATGTTAGGAAAACGATGAACTTCCCGAACCGAGAGAAAACCATCCTCCAGGGATCCCAACATAACCCGTCCGCTTTCCGCCCCTATGTCAACGGCGATCATCCGGATCATGGGCACCCCCAATTTGAAATTGTAACTTCCGCCGCTGGCCTCTATCTGTGGGGAGTCCATAGATCCTCTCCTGTTTTGGGACCTGGGTTCGTCCGCCTCATCGCACATACGCGGCCGAAACCCCGCCGTCCACCGTCAGAATCCCTCCTGTCGTTTTCGCAGAGCGATCCGAAGCGAAGAAGAGGATGGCCTCGGCCACATCCTCGGGGTATACATTGACTTTCAGGGTGGTGCGCTGGCGATAATACTCCTCCAGCTGTTCCGGAGAGATGCCGTAAGTGCGAGCCCGCTCCTCGCGCCATCGCGTATCCCAGATGCTGGAGCCACGGATCACCGCATCCGGGCAGACCACATTCACCCGCACGCCGATCTCGCCGCCTTCCTCCGCCAAGCAACGGGCCAGGTGAACTTCCGCGGCCTTGGCTGAACTGTAAGCCGCCGCATTTTTCCCTGCCACCAGAGCGTTCTTCGAAGCCACGATTACCATGCTCCCCCCGATTCCCTGGGCCTTCCAGATCCGGAAAGCCTCACGGGCCACCAGGAAATATCCACGCACCAGGATGTGATAAAGACGATCCCAATCGGCGGTGGACGTCTCTGTAACTGGAGCGGAGTGGGCGATCCCTGCATTATTGACCACGATATCCACGCCTCCGTAGGTCAGAACCACCTGGCGGAAAGCCTCAGCGACCTGGCTCTCATCGGTAACGTCACAAGGGATGGCCATCCCCCGCCCCTCGCCGTAGCGGGCCGTCAGGTCCGCCGCCACGTTCTCTGCCCCTTCCCGGTTAATATCCAGGATCACTACGTGAGCCCCTTCCTGGGCCATCCGGTAGGCTGTGGCCCGACCGATGCCAGAGGCTCCCCCCGTGATCACCGCTACGCGCCCCGCCAGCTCTCGCTCCGGCGGGCGCAGGGTCAGCTTGTAAAGCTCCAGCGGCCAGTATTCCACGGCAAACGCTTCTGCCGGCGTGAGCGAGACGAAGTGATCGAGCGCGGTGGCCCCCCGCATGACCGCGATGGCTCGATGATAGAGATCCCGGGCCACCCCAGCCATGAAGGCATCCTTGCCGGTGGCGATGAGCCCCAGCCCCGGGATCAGAATGATGCGCGGGGCAGGATCCATCATCGTATCCTGAGGCCCCCGATTCTCCTCAAAATACCGAACGTAAGCCTCGCGATAACGTTCAACCTCCTCCTTCAGGCGAGCCTTTAAGCCCTCTACATCGGAGCCGTCCCAGTCAATAAACAACGGCCAGTGTTTGGTATGGACCAGATGATCCGGGCACGCGGAGCCAACCATGGCGATTTCCCGTGCCCGCTCACTGCCCACAAAGTCCAGCACCTCCGAGCCGTCATCATAGCGGAGAATATGGCGGCGGGTTCGACTCACCGCACCCCGCAGAATTGGGAGCAGTTCCGCCATGATCGCCCGGCGCTGGTCCTCCGGCAGCGCGGGAACACGCACCCCGCCGAAGATCCGCCGCCCCATCGCTCGCTCGGCGATGTAATCTTCAGCCTCCTGAATGATCCGGATTGTGTTTTCGTAGCATGAGCGAGCATCCTCTCCCCACGTCACCAGACCGTGCTTCGCCATCACCACACACTCGGCCCGCGGGTTAGCCCGCACTGCCTCGGCGATCCACTTGCTCAGCGCGAATCCGGGCCGCACATAAGGGATCCAGACCGCCCGCTCACCGAACAGACGCCGCACATGATCCGGGCCGTTCTCGGAGGTAGCCAGGCTGACAATAGCATCTGGATGGGTATGATCCACATGAGGAGCCGGTATGAAAGCATGGAGCAGGGTCTCAATCGAAGGGCGAGGCATTCCTGGCTTAAGATAGCAATGGGATAGATAATCCACCATCTCCTCATCCGAGAGGCTTTCCCGTTCCATCAGAGGCAACACATCATCCAGCCGAAGGGCTGCGAACCCATGCAGGGTGATCGTGGCCAGATCCGAGCCGGAGCCTTTCACCCACAGCACGCGCACTGGACGCCCGCGGAAATCGCGATCCATCAACTTGGCCGAGGTGTTTCCTCCAAAGATATTGCACACGCTCCGATCTGCTCCCAGCAGACGGGAGCGGTAGACCAGCAACTCCAGTTCGCTTAAACCTGCCGCCTCCGCCTCATTCCAGAGGTTGCGCGGCATCCCTTATCCCTCCCCAGTATCGATATTTGGAGTGTTCAGGAGGCAAAGCCAGACGCCTTCGCATCCGGCTTTGCCTCCCAGAAACACCAATCTGTATTAAAATCCCGCGAGGAAGGAAAACTGGAGATAGGCTCGCCCCGTGACCATCGTTCTATGATGCTCCTGGATAACCACTGGCCGCCACAGCGATTCCCCGTTCCCGCGCCACTTTCTCTGCATATCCGCTCCGCCGGAAGGCAATGATAGGATCCGGATCCAGGCCCATCTCCAGGCGGACCTGGGCCAGCAGCGGCCGCACATCCGTCTCATAGGCCTCCAGGAGGATCCGGTGAGCCTCCAGAACATCCCCGGCCTCCTGGGCCTCCCGCAACTGTTTCCGATCCACCAGCAACGCCTTTGCGTAGGCGGTCTGGATGTTGACCACCGACTGGATCATTGCCTCGATCTTGGGCTCGATGTTGTGAGACTGATCGATCATATAGGCCACTGCCCGCGCTGTATCGGCGGTCCGCGGATCCTGTTCAGCAGCCACCAGCTCGTTGAAAATCAAAAAGAGCTCAAAGGGATTGATCGATCCGACGATCAAATCATCGTCGGCGTATTTGCGGTTATTGAAATGGAAACCGCCCAAACGGCCCTCATCTAGCAGAAAGGCCACAATGTGCTCAATATTGGTCCCCTGAGGATGATGCCCGGTATCCACCAGGACCTGTGCTTGAGGGCCCAGATGGGTGGCAAGGACGTAAGCCATACCCCAGTCGGCGAGATCTGTATGGTAAAAGGCAGGTTCGAAGAATTTATACTCGATTAACATCCGCATCCCGGGCGGCATTCGCCGGTAGACCTCAGACAGGGCCTCCAGCATCCGGTGCTTGCGAGCCCGGAAATCATCCTGACCAGGGTAATTCGTTCCATCGGCAAACCAGAGGCTCAGAATGGAAGAGCCCACTTTTTCCGCGATTTCAATGCACTCCAGCATATGCTCTACAGCCCGACGCCGTACCCGTGGGTCTGGATGGCAAACGCTTCCCAGCTTGTAATCATCCTCCTGGAACAAATTGGGGTTGACCGCCCCGATCTGAAGGCCCAGATCCGCGGCGTATTGTTTCAATCCCTCCCAATCCTCCACCTTATCCCATGGAATATGGATCGCAACCGTGGGACAGACGCCAGTGAAGCGATGCACCACGGCTGCATCTGCCAGCTTCTCATAGATATTCCGAGCTGCTCCCGGCCACGCGAACACTTTAAACCGCGTGCCGGAATTCCCGTAACCCCAGGAGGGTGTCTCAATTCGCTGCCGCTTCAGGGATGCTTTGACAGCCTCTACATCCACACCTCGACGGGTCAGAGTCTCCGCTAGGGCTTCATACCCGGGTGCACTGGTCATGACCCTTCCTCCTCCCTTATCAGGATCAGGGGAGGGCCTTCCGGCCCTCCCCTGATCTTCGTGGATCAGAAATTGAACTGATCGATGTTGTCCTTATCGAAGCGGAAGGGCGGGCCGAGCAGGATCACGTTATCCGGCCCCACCTCCCGCTCGCCCAGCCGACCGGCCTTCACCACCTTGTCGGTAGGCTTGATCTCGCCCGTCAGCAGGCCATGGGTCACATACATCGCGAGATAGCCCAGGTCCACCACGTTCCACAGATAGAAGGCCTCCAGAGTGCCCCGCTTGACATAGGCCCGCATCCCGTTGGGGGTGGCAAGACAGGTCATTTTGATCTGACCGACCTTGCCCGCCGCCTCCAGAGCGTCGGCCACACCCGGGCAACCCACCGAGGTGGGAACGATGAGGAACTGGACGTCCGGATGGGCAGCGATCAGGTCCGTAGCCTGCTGGCGGCTCTTGGCCTGATCGTCCTCTCCATAACGGATGTCAACCAGCTGCATCTTGGGGTAGGCCTGGGCCATATACTTCTTCATCTCCTCCACCCAGCGGCTCTGATTTGGGGCCGTAGGGAAAGTGGAGATGATGGCGATCTTGGCCTCCGGCCCGACCTGTTTGGCCGCCTCGTCAATTAGAGCCTTGCCAATCCCTTCAAAAGTGGCCTGGTTGATGAAGAAGATACGGGCCTCCGGCAGCACATCGGCATCATAAGTCACCACCGTGATGCCGGCTTCCATCGCCCGCTTCAAGACCGGGACCAGCGCCTGAGGATCATTGGCGGAGACGATGAGGGCATCGGGCTTCTTGGTGATGATGTCCTCCAGCACCTTGATCTGCTCCTCCGCGCTGGCATTAATGGAACCCTCATAATGGAGCTCGACGTCGCCCAGCTCCTTCGCCGCCTCCTCCATGCCCTGGTTGGCTGACTTGAAATAGTCAATGCCCACGGCCTTGGGCACATGGTAAATCACGAACTTCCGGGCCGGGGCGGCCGTCGGCGAGGGGGCCGCAGCCGGAGCAGGGGCGGTAGCCGTCGGCTGCGCTGCAGGCGGCGGTGCCGGCGATGGTGTGGGAGTCGGTGCGCACTGGGCCAGGATCACCGCCAGCATCATCCCCACAACCAGCAAAGGCAACGAGCGCTTCATGGCAACCTCCCTCCTCCTGAGATATGAAAATTTAAAGAAAGTTAAGCGGAATGGGGCATACAGAAGAGGTATTCACCTCCTTTCTTGAGAAGAGGACGGGTTGGCCGCATGCGCCGGCTCGGCTTCATGCGCAGGAGCCTGGATCATTGGCCGAACCCATCCCCGGATCCGCAGCCGCAGGTTCTCATTCACAAGCACGGTAAGGATTAACAGGGCACCGATGATCATGGCCTGGATCGGCGAGGGCACGCCGATCAAATTCAACCCGTTACGCAAGGCAGTGACCATCACCACGCCCAGGGCACTTCCCCAGATGCTTCCCTCACCGCCGGAAATCGCGGTCCCTCCCACGACCACCGCGGTGATCACTTCAAATTCCAGCCCCAACCCGGCAGTAGCTCGAGCGGTCCCCAACCGCCCCGCCAGGAAAACCGCGCTCCATCCGCTGGCCAGGCCGGAGAAGGTATAAGCCAGCAATCGAATCCGATCGACACGAATCCCAGCGAAGCGAGCCGCTGTCTCATTATGCCCGATGGCGTAAAGCGATCGTCCCCAGGCGCTTCGATCAAGCATCACCCCAGCCCCTACCACAGCGGGAAGGAATACAAACAATCCCACAGGAACCCCCAGGATCTGCCCTTCGCCCAGAAAACGCATCAGCGGATCTTCATAGAGATAGACCCGTCCTCCACCGCCCAGGCCTTCCGCGATTCCCCGATAAATCGCCAGCGTGGATAATGTGACCACCAGGTCCGGCACCCGCAGCCGGGTGATCGCCAGACCATTCAGAAAGCCGCACAGCGTTGCCACCACCAGGGCGAGAAGAATAGCCAGCACCATCGGGACCTTATAAACGCTCCAGGAGAATCCCAGGACAATGGTGGAGAGAGCCACGATTGAGCCGACAGAGATATCAATCCCCCGAATCAGGATGATCATGGTCATCGGGATGGCCACCAGGCCCACCTCCACCAGATAACGAGAAGTGATCTGGAGATTGGTGGCTGTCAGGAACTTGGGAGTGAGGTAGGCGATGACCGCTAACAGCCCCACCACAATGACCAGCAGGATCCGCTCACGGGTCAACCCACGGGCCAGAACGCCCGCCATCCCCCTCATGCGGCTCCTCCTCGCAACGCCCGGGACCAGGACCGCGTCCGGGCGATATCGAGGCCAACGGCGAACAGAAGGAATGCCCCATATACTGCCTGCTCCCAGAGGGCCGGTATGCGGAAATAGATCAACGCCGAACGGACAAGGGCCAGGAACAGCACGCCCAGCAAAGTCCCCCACACACTTCCATAACCCCCGAAGATGCTGGTCCCTCCAATTACCACTGCCGTGATCAGCAACAGCTCAAACCCCTGTCCGATGTTGTTCTGAATCACACCGAAGCGAGAAGCATGCACCGCGCTGGCCAGCCCGATGGTGAACCCGTTGAACAGCAGGACAGTAAACCAGATCCGATGGGGACGGATACCGATGATGGTTGCAGCCTGAGGATTGCTCCCCACGGCATAAATTTCCCGCCCCCAGCGGGTATAGCGCGTTAGAAGCGCGATGATCAGGGCAAAGATCCCCGCGATCCAGATCGACGTGGAAATCCCCAACGGCCGCGCCAGCCCCACGGCCTTGAAAGCATCGCTGGTCGCCACCCACCCCGCCGGGACCAGATGAACGACCAGGCCACGGAGGATCGTCATCATCCCTAACGTGACCAGAATGGCGTGAATCCGGCCATAAGCCACGATGGTCCCGTTCACCAAACCGATCAGCGTGCCCACCAGAATAGGAGCCAGAAAAGCCAGGGGGACCGGCCACCCCATTTGAGAGACCTGAGCGGCAACCACCGCGCAAAGCGCCAGGGCGGAGCCCACGGAGAGATCGATCTGCCCGGCCAGGATGACCAGAGTCATCCCCACCGCCCCGATGAAGGTAGCCGCGTAGTTGTCCAGCAAGAGCCGAAGGGCGCTCAGGTCTAAAGCCACTGCCCCCGCTACATCCCGGCGCAGAAGAAAGGGGGTGGTGGCTGTCAGGATAGCCATCAGCAGCCCATTAATGATCAGCAGAAACGGCTCCCGTCCCCTCCATTTCATGCGCTTTCCCTCCGCGTCCCGATATCGCTATGGCCATTTCCGGAAACCAACCCCATGGCCAGCGCCATAATCCGTTCCTGACTCGCCTCATCCCGCTGCAGTTCGCCCACCAATCGGCCCGCCCGCATCACTAAAATGCGGTCCGACATCCCCAGGATCTCCGGCAGCTCAGAAGAGATCATCAGGATCCCCATTCCCCGGGCGGCCAGCTCATCCATTAATCGATGGATCTCCGCCTTGGTTCCCACATCGATGCCTCGCGTGGGCTCATCCAGGATCAGCACCCGGGGCCGGGTCGCTAACCCGCGGGCAAGGACCACTTTCTGCTGATTGCCACCGGAGAGCGTGCCCACTGGCTGCTCCAGATCTGCAATCCGAATCCGCAAGCGTTCTCGATAAGTCTGGGCCAGAGCCCGCTCTGCCCGCTCATCGATCAACCCGAAGCGAGTCAACCGCTGCAATATAGCGAGCGTCAGGTTCGACCGAACCGAAAGCGGGGCCACAACCCCCTGGCGATGGCGATCTTCCGGGATGTAAAAGATACCGGCGGCCATGGCCTCCCACGGCGCACGAGGCATGATTCGGCGCCCGTTCACCTCGACAAAGCCTGCATCCAGGGGGAGAATGCCAAAGATCGCCTGAGCCACCTCCGAGCGGCCAGCACCTACCAGGCCAGCCATCCCCACAATCTCTCCCGCTCGGATCTCAAACGAGATTCCTTCGAAGAGACCCGAACGGCAGAGGTTATGAGCTCGCAGCAGGACCTCACCAGGAGGATGGGGGATATGCGGGAAAAGCTGTGTGAGCTCGCGGCCAACCATCCGGGCGATCAGCGTCTCCGGTGTGACCGCGGTGATCGGATAGGTGCCCACCCACTGGCCGTCTCGTAGCACTGTCACCCGGTCGGCCAGTGCGAAAACTTCCTCCAGACGATGAGAGATATACAGAATCCCTACGCCGCGGCTCCGCAAGCGACGGACGATTTCGAAGAGGGTCTGGACTTCCCGCTGGGAAAGCGAGGAGGTTGGCTCGTCCATGATCAGGACCTTGGCATCCTGGAGAAGTGCCCGAGCAATTTGAAGAAGCTGCTGCTGGGCCGCGCTCAGATCTCCAGCAGGCAGATCCAGCGGCAGCGAAATCCCCAGCTCATGAAACACCAGCTCCGCTCGCCGTGCCATCGTCCGCCAGTCCACCAGGCCCAGCGGCCCATGGCGTGGCTGGAAGCCCACAAACAGGTTCTCCAGCACCGAGAGCGTGGGGAACAAGTAGGGCTCCTGATGAATCACGGCGATCCCCAGCGCTGCCGCATGTCGGGGGCCTTCCAATCGCACCGGCCGACCTTCAAAGAGGATCTCCCCTGCATCCGGGGCATAAACCCCCGCCGCGATCTTAATCAGCGTGGACTTCCCCGCCCCGTTCTCCCCGACCAGGGCATGGACTTCCCCCGAATATAGATCCAGCGAAACCCCGGCCAGTGCCTGCACTCCGGGAAACGCCTTGTAAAGGTTGCGAAGGATCAGAATCGGGGAAGCCATCGCCCCTCCCTATTCCACGGGATACCCCATCGTGGTCATCAGTGCGAGGTTCGGCTGGGTCACATCCATCCGTGAGAGCTGAACGATGATCGGCACGTCGCTCTCTACCTTCAGGGCATAGGGAACTCCACGGGGAAGGACATGGCCGCTTAGGTGCTCGGGATTGTCTAACCGGACATGCCAGGTGCGTTCCGGAGGAACCCTGAGGGAAATCCCACGGATCGGCTCACGATCTTCGAAATACACCGTCAGTGTAACGTGGGCTTCCTTTGTGGAAGGATTAAGGAGACATAAGGACTCATGACTGACCAGGTCAACCTGCCCGGAAGTCAGAGGGGGAAGATAGCCATCCGGGATATACCACACTCGATGCCCATGGGTTTTCGAGGAACGCCGCCGCGCCATCAAAGCCCCTCCGGTCCAGGATGATGGAATCAGACCAGCCAGACTTCCACGCCGCGCTGTCGAACCGCTTCCACCATATCAGGGGGCGCCTGGTTATCCGTGATCACCAGCCGGACTCGATCCAGAGGACAGAACGTGGCGAACGCAACCCGACCCCACTTCGTGTGATCCACAATGGCGATGACTTCCTTGGCCGCTTCCACAATCGCATGCTTCAGACGAACCTCTTCGGGGTTCACATCGGTCAGCCCTTCCTCCAGAGTTAAGCCCTTCGCGCCGACGAAGGCCTTCTCAATGTGAACCCGACGCAGGATATCCTCGCCCCATGCTCCCACCAGCGAGAAGGCTTCCCAGCGCAGTGTGCCGCCAGGCATTAACACGGTAATGCCCGGCCGGCCGGCGAACTCCATCGCGACCCGAATGCCGTTCGTGACAACCGTTAGCTCCCTGCGATCCCGCAGGAAGCGAGCCAGATACATCGCAGTCGTGCTGGCATCCAGGGCAATGCTATCCCCATCCTGCACGAGCGAGGCCGCCGCCTGACCGATCCGCAGCTTCTCCTCCCGATTCAGACGCTCTCGCACCTCAAAGGCCAGCTCCGCCGGGTTGCGGTCGGCCGGCAATGCCCCCCCATGGGTGCGGATCAGCAAACCCTGGGCTTCCAGCCACGCCAGATCCTTGCGGATCGTTACCTCGGAAAGAGCGAACCGGCGGCTCAAATCCGCTACTGAAACCCGCCCCTCCTCCTCCAGGATCCGCAGGATCGCCTGCCGTCGTTCATGAGGGAATCGAATCATGGGGTTTCGATTTGTTTCGAACGATCTGCTTTTGATTTTAATCAGAATCAATCGTTTGTCAAGACCTCCTCTCGAGGCCAGGGCATGGGCCTACCTTCCCCCTCAGATACGCACAATGAAGAGGTGGCCTCGGCTTTTCGGGCGAACGCTGATACAATCAGGGGGCGGAAGAAGCCGAAGTTGCAGCGAGGAGATCCAGAGGGGTTAAGCTGGAGCGCTGAAGACCATCTTCCCGATCCCAAACTGACCCCTGGGGGATGGCGGTCGGCGGGATTTCCCCTGGAACAGGGCTTACGAGCCGTAACCACCCACCGTTCGATACACCTCCAGCGTGTGCCGCGCAGTCTCTTCCCAGGAGAACCGGGTCGCCCGCGCCCGGCACTGCGCGCGCCATGCCGGATCCTCCGCCTGATCCCAGGCTGCCGCAATGGCCAGCGCCATCGCCTCCACGTCCCACGGATCGAAGAACCGGGCGGCTTCCCCCGCAACCTCCCGCAGCGCCGGGATGTCCGAACAGGCCACCGGGACGCCACAGGCCATGGCTTCAAGGACCGGCAGGCCGAATCCCTCCCATAACGAGGGGAAAACAAAGAGCCGCGCGCCGGTGTAAAGCGCGGGCAGCTCTTCCTCCGACACCATCCCAATATGCTGAACGCCCTCTCCCACCCTCAATGGATACCGGGGATCCCACGGCCCGGCCAGGATCAGGACGGGGGAATCCCTGTCGGTGCGCCAGCGGAACCGAACCCTCCGCCAGGCTTCCAGCAATCGGGGAAGGTTCTTGGACGGCTTATTGATGCCCACATAAAGAGCATATGGGGATCGAATGCCGTAACGCCGTCGAACGGCCATAACCTCCTGCAACGGGCGAGGGGTGTACTGGGGATCGGCGGCAGCCGGAGTAATAATGGCCAGCCCCCGAAGGGGGCCGAAGAAGTGCAGGAAATCCTGGCGAGTGGCCTCAGAGAGGAAAAAGAGCGCTCGCGCGCGGGCGAGGACCATACGATGCCACAGACGATAAACCATGCGTTGAAAGGCGGACCAGGCCTCGGGCAGACGCAGAGGGATCAGATCCAGTAAGGTCACCACAAGCGGGCTGGATCGGGCGAGCAGCCCCACAGGAACCGCATAATGAGGAATGTGAATCAGAGCCTTCGGCCACCGGCGTAGCAGCCAGGGAACGATCCCATGCTCCGCCGGATGAAAGGGGGGAATGGGAACCGGAACCAGACGAAGACGAGGCGATTCCGCCAGGCGCTCCAGATCCCAGCGTCGATTCGGCAACGCAGGGGTGTGGAGCAGGATGATCTCCAGATCCGGCTCCAGGTTCAGGAGCGCCTCCAGCAACCGGTAGGCATAGCGCCCGATCCCGGGGAACCGATCGTTGATCACCCGGCCATCCAGGATCACCATCCCGCTTCCGCTTATGGCTCCCATTTTTGCCCGTATGCGGGACGCATTCCCTGTCCGCGCCGAAAGATTTTTCAAGTAGGAGTTACGCAGTTCGGGGCTCGCGAGAAGAGGTAGAATGGCCCCACCCCCCTTTATCCCCCCTCCCCACAGCCCAAAGGGCCGTGGGGAGGGGGGATAAATATATTTTGGGGGGAGTCGCGCGCCTTCGGCGTGCGACTCCCCCCAAACCCCCAGGAGAAAACCAGCTGCGTAACTCCTATCAAGATCAGGGGTGGGAGCCGAAGGCTCTGACCCAAGCCCCGAGTTACGAAGCAGACAGGGTAGATCAAGTCCCCGCCCGGGGTCGCTCATAGAGCTCCACCAGCACCCCGAAGGCGCTCTTCGGATGAATGAACGCATACCGGGTCCCATCCCTCCCCATCAGAGGGGCCTCGTGGATCAGCTGAATCCCTGCTGACCGCAGCCGCTCCAGCGTCGCCTCGAGATCCTCCACCTCAACACAGATATGATGTAATCCTGGTCCCCGGCGGGACAGAAAACGAGCGACCCCGGATTCGGAAGTCGTCGGTTGAACCAGCTCGATCTCCCCGCCTTCCATCGGGAAGAAGGCCACCCGGACTTCCTCCTCAGGCACATCCGCCACCCGGGCCAGAGGCAGTCCCAGGAGATCCCGGAAGAACGGCAATGCCGCCTCCAGATCCTCCACCACAATCGCCACGTGGTTCAGCCGGGGCATCTTCGCGCTCTCCTTGTGGGATGCCGGCAGGAGAACCTCTTCGTCATCCTTCAGGCCCTGCCTCCGCCCCCATTGAATCGCATGTCCCGTCCCCCAATGGGGGCTATCTCGATCTTATCGAAACCCTCCACGCCCTAAGGATCTCCCTTCGGACCCACAGCCCAATCGCCGCCCCCAGGCCGTCGATCAGCACGTCCCCGCCGCTCGGATGTCGACCGGGGACCAGTGCCTGGTGCGCCTCATCGGTGAGAGCGTAAAGAACCGCCCACCCCCACGCCCATCGACCGGCATGGGGCACCTCATGCGCCTGAAGGGTCCAGCGCGCCAGAACCGCCAGGATTGCATACTCCAGCCCGTGGGCGGTTTTCTTGAGCAGCGTGTCGAGCCATGGCTCCGGCGCCTGCGGCAGATGCGGTTGGGCGGACAGGAGGAAGATCCCCAGCATCCAGAGGATGGTCGCTCCCCACCGCATTGCCACCGGAGCGCTCTCCACGGCCCTCCATCTATCGCGCAGAATCATCCGGATTTCCCTGTCTTTTCTTTATATTGCGAACTCGTCTCCAAATCTGAGCATCGGCGCATTGGGAGACGCGTCCTCCAAAAAACCTGTTCATAGTAGTGCAAGCTCGTGCCCTGTCCTTTTTGGGAACGCCTATAACGGGCACTCCGCTTCGCCCCGTGCCCGACTACAAATAGGGTCTTTCCTGTTCGTAGTGCTTCATCCAGATTTGTTTTGAGGATGTGAGATAGTGTGGGCCAATGGCCCCACCCCCCTTTATCCCCCCTCCCCACGGCCCAAAGGGCCGTGGGGAGGGGGGATAAAAGAGATTTTGGGGGCGAGCCGGGCG
>JAEVEY010000189.1 GCA_016842045.1 Candidatus Thermoflexus sinensis
TCTGGCCCGCTGGCTGGCCCAGGGCGGGCTGAAGGACCCGCACTGCGCGGCCTTGCTGGATCTGGAACCGCTCCCGGACGAGCACACCCTGCTGGAAGCCGTCATAGAAGGCCAGCCCGATCCCCAATAAATCACTTCCCCACTGAATAGAGGAGGGAGGAAGGACGAACTCCGATCTCCCCATTGCAACAGCATACCGGAAAATCAAGGTTCGGAGGGCGACATCCCGCGCTTTCATACGACCACCCCTTCGCCCCTGGATCTTCCCTGCTTCCCCATCCCCCATCATGGGGGACAGTCCGTCCCCTATCGGTGGGGACCATGGGGGAAACGAATTGCCGTAAGCTCTTACTGCAGGAAAAACTCCTTGCGGGAGGTGCGCGATGTGGATCCGGAAAATGCTCAGATGGATCAGCCTGATCATCCTTCTAAGCGCTAACTATTTCGATTGGCGGATGGACACAAAGTCTGTCCATGCGCAAACGGAAACTCCTCCTATTCAGACTACGCCACAATCCGAATCAAACACTACAACTCTCCTGGATCCTCAACGAGGCCCATCATTTCCCGGAATGATACCAGGAGTAAATGGGTATAAGGTTTTTGAGCCAGGGGCAATCCAACGAGTGCCAATTCGATCGCTTAGGGAGGCAGGCCCCCCCTCATCTTTCTCCAGCATTCTGACTCTTTATCGTAGCGGATATACCGACGCCTGGATTCACTGGGAACCCCCAGGATTTGGGCACTACGGATCGCACACAAGCGACTCCGACCTTTTTGAGCAGCAAATCCTGGTGGATGGCTTCCTTCGGCCGCTCTCCGACTCCGCTTGGTGGTCACGCTGCCAAGATTATCGCTCAGGGCACCGCGCCACTTGTATTACATATTTTTGGTATCCTGGTTTTTGTCGCAACATTTACGCCGAATCATTTCGCCATTTTCACACAGATGGTTACCAGGATAACGATTTCAAAACCAGCGATGTTGCGACTGGATGTCTCTTTTAGTGGTTTTCCATAATATTAGGTTGCTGGCTTTTCTTCCAGGGGTTTTAAGAGGGGCAGGAGACACCCCCCGGGCCTCAGGCCCCGTTGAGAACAAGCCCTATTCGCGCTTTCGATCGTGTCCTCTATGCCCTTCTCCATTGTCACTCATATTGCAAGGCGGCGCAGGGAGAACAGAGAAGGCTGTGGAAGGATCGGATGAAAATACATGGGCGAGAGAATGCTTGCGGCACGGCTTTGCCGCCTCAAGTATTTTCCCCGACTTCAGCATCCTGGAGAGTTTCATGCGATGCATGTAAAGAGATGGCTTAGGATCCTCGCGTGGCTCACCTTGATCTGGGACCTTGGATGTCGCCCACCGGCGGACCGTTTTCTTCCGCCTGGCGAAATCCCTGGAGTGATTGTTCACGAGGTCCAACGACCTGCCGTGGATTGGGGGTTCCCATCCCGTCGGGCAGGCATAGGTTTCGTCTGGCCGGAGCACCGACATCTGCCTCCGCTCCAGAGGCCGCAGACCGAGGAGATCTCGCTGCCTCCTGGTCAGCCTTTTGCCCCCTATCTGATTCTTCACGTGGGACAACCTATCACCGTCCTGGTGACGGCCATTCTGGATTATCAGCAGATCCCTTTCGAATTGAACGGAAAATATGGAATGCTTCACTTAATCCCCCTGCTTCCCGGGGGGGATATTGAGCTCCCTATGCGCATCGATCTTCCGGAGGAAGGACTGCATGACCTGATAGTTATCGCATTCCTGGACCCGCTGGATTTCTCCACCAATCCCTTTGATCGCCTCTCCATGGATCCGCGGCTGGTCGGCCGACGAGCCCGGATTCGCGTGGGCCTCAGTAACCGTCCCGCCCGGGAGATGCGGCCTGTTCTCCATGGAGCCCCCATCCCTCGAGGAGTCACTCTCAGTCTCGGGGTCGCCTTGGTCCGTCCCTCGCAGGGGCCATGGGATCACCCTTCTCGCCCCGGGCGGCAGCTGACCGTGGTGGATGGAAAAGTGGGCCAGCCACAGCCAATCGCTCTGTGGGCCTCTAATTTGGGGGGAGATAAAGGGGTAGATTATGCCCTGATCTTCTTCTGGAACTTCCGGCAAATCCCTTTTCGTGGCCGTGAAGTGTGGACAATTCATTTGGAGCCGGACACAGAAGCAATCCTCGCAGGCGAGGTGATACTCCCCTCCACACCAGGAATCTATCAGATGCAGGTCGTCTATGTGTTCGACCCGTATCGCTCGATCCGGGAACGAGAGGTCTGGGCTCCCTTTGTGCTCGGCTCGCAACGGATTGCAATTCGCGTGGAAGATCCATAAGCGGAGTCTCCAATCAAGCTCATCCTATCGTGGCCAACTGTAGGGGTCTCTGGGAATCTTCACCCTCTCGGGATTTCGCGCGGAGGGTGTTCTCACGCCGCTGCATCGGCGTGCCAAGTTTCGCGCCCCTGTCTCTATCTGGGCCGCCCTCTGGACCCTTGAACCGCTCCCGGACGAGCACGCCCTGCTGGAAGCCGTCATAGAAGGCCAGCCCGATCCCCAACAAATCACTTCCCCACTGAATAGAGGAGGGAGGAAGGACGAACTCCGATCTCCCCATTGCAACAGCATACCGGAAAATCAAGGTTCGGAGGGCGACATCCCGCGCTTCCATACGACCACCCCTTCGCCCCTGGACCTTCCCTGCTTCCCCATCCCCCATCATGGGGGACAGTCCGTCCCCTATCGGTGGGGACCATGGGGGAAACAAATTGCCGTAAGCTCTTACTGCAGGAAAAACTCCTTGCGGGAGGTGCGCGATGCGGGTCAGAAGGATACCCGGATGGGTCTTCCTTGGCGCGCTGGGAATTTTGTTATCTACAGGATCCACCTCAGCACAGGTTGCCCCACCTCCCCCTCAACCCCAATGGTGGGGAACCATCACTGCGAACAAGGTCGACTATGCCTTCAGCGATCCGATTTGGGAGCCTCACTATGGTGCTTTCTTCAGCGGCTCGTATTGCTATAACCAGCACTATCTGGGACCAGGAGGAGATCCGACGACTTGTTCGAACGGTTGTATTTGGAACTGGAATTGGTGGGGTAGCAACCGCAACGTGCTCTTGTGTCCCAAGTGCTGGCTTTATTCCACTCTTTGCCTTTTCGGTCCCATACCCGAACGATGGCAGGGCAGTAATTATCAGGCCACGTGTTGGATTGATTAAGCTGGTGTCACTCTGAATCCTGAGGAGGATCACCATGAAGAGCAAGAAGGGATGGCTCATCGTAATGGCAGTCATACTCCTTGCGACTTATGGCCTCCTTTTTGCCTGGAACCATGTTTTTGCCCAACCTGAGTGTCCGCTTGCGGAGATGGCCCTTCAGGAAAGTGATCTGCCGGATGACGTTGAAGTGCTGAGCGCTGGGCCGACATCGTTCGATGATGCGTCGCAGCCGATCAATTCGGAGAACAGCCGCTCCTTCGGCGTGCACGAATTCCTGGAAGCCTACAAGGTCTCCTTCCTGGGGAAACAGATCCACGGCGGCCATTATCTATATCGGTATCGGGACTCAGCTCAGGCAGAGGAACAGGCCGCGCGCCTTGTTGTATACGCTTTGCAGGATGAGCGACTTCAACCGACTATCGTAGAGAAGGATTCCGCTCCTCAGGGTGTAAAAGGTCAGGTTGTTCGCTTCATCTCTCCGGATACCGGGGGCGTATATTATTGGTTTATCGGAGTAACAGGACGCACCTTAGTGCTACTTTTTGTTGGCGGACCACTGAACGAGGAGACCAGGACAAGCTTTAACTTGCTCAAGCTACGCGTGCAAGAGTGCGGTGTCCCATAGACGAATCCTATCCCTCAGGATCCGAGAGTCTGCCATGTATCTCTGGAAGAGGCTGGGGCCTGCAGGCCGGATCACAGTCCTCGGATTGCTGCTCCTGGGATTCGGAGTCCAGGCGGGAAGCCGGTTCGGGCAGCGGGGACTCCCGGCTGCGCTGACTCCCTCCCCCGCTCACGCCGCCGCGCTCCCCCACAACCCCTTCATCGCCTTCCTGGGTCCCCCCAACGTTCCACGCGGCCTGCTTACCCGGGAGAGGCGGCAAGCCGAAGGCATTGTCGAGTTCTCCTCCTGGCTGGGCCTGCGCCTGGCGGCAATGACCCGCCCCCTGGACGCCCTGCTGATCGATGCCGAGGCGTTCCGGACCATGAGCCCGGGTGATCAGGAGTGGCTGCGGGCGCGCTTTCGAGAAGGGGTGGTGATCGTGGCCCTGGGAGTGGATCAGGAGGCGCTGGCGCCGGTCTTAGGGCTGAGCCGCCTGCGGGACCCCCAGGAAGCTGTCCTCATCATGGGACCCCTGGAGTATGTGATGATTTATGAGGTGATGCTGGGAGATCCCATGGACATCACGATTGTGCGAGGAGCGGGGCCGTTCTGGGAGCAGAAGGAAGTTCAGGCGCCAGCCGGAGTATCCGGCCCAGTGTATCACGGAGGAGGCAAAGCCATTGGCCGGCTGGATTCGGAAGAGGAGTTGCATCTGCTATTTCATCGGCTCCGCACGGCGATTCATGGAGTGTATGAGATCCGAACCCAATACCTGGAAGCCGTCCGAGCTCTGGAAAGGAAGTGAGAAGCATGCGGCTTCGAAAGCTTCCGTGGCGAGGAGGGCTTTGCCTTGGACTGCTCATCGCAACAGCCATCCCTGGAGCCGCCAGAGCTGAGATGCTATGGGGTGTTTATGTTCCGGGGATCGGCCATGTTGGTAAAGCAGGGACCACTGGTTGGGACGATGGCATCCTACACGCCTATGGTGTTGGAGGATCGACGAGCACGCCGCTCTACTACACCTACGTGCAAACCCGAATCTGGCACTGTTACATGGGAAGTTGCCGGATCCAGGATCGGAAATGGGCCTCATGTTTTAACTGCACTCACGTAAGCACCAATGAGGTTGCTTCAGGCGTTTATGATCGAAAGGCGGGGACCCGAACGGTTCTGCAGGGCTCGATGTTAGCTCACGGCGCAGAATACTACACTTCACTCCCCGATTATTCCGCATCATGTGCCAACTACTACTGGAATGGGGGAAGCTGTTGAGATTCAATCGTCAATGGCCTCTCCGAATCTTCCACGCGAGCCGCTCTGGAGCGCGCGACCCGGGCCCTGGCCCCGCGTCCGGCGCGCTGATTGGAGAATTCTCTGGGCGATCTGGGGCGGGTTGCTTCATCACTCGCGATATTTCGCTGGCCATCGGGGGCACTGGTTCCGCCTGACTCCCTATCTCAACGGATATGTTCCGCACCCCTTTCTCCGCTCAGCTGGCCTCCGGGTCCCCCGAACTGTTCCAATTCACCTGTCCCCTATCACGGGGGACAGACCATCCCCCATTGGTGGGGACCATGGGGGAAACAAATTACCGTAAGCTCTTACTGCAGGAAAAACTCCTTGCGGGAGGTGCGCGATGCGGGTCAGAAGGATACCCGGATGGGTCTTCCTTGGCGCGCTGGGAATTTTGTTATCTACAGGATCCACCTCAGCACAGGTTGCCCCACCTCCCCCTCAACCCCAATGGTGGGGAACCATCACTGCGAACAAGGTCGACTATGCCTTCAGCGATCCGATTTGGGAGCCTCACTATGGTGCTTTCTTCAGCGGCTCGTATTGCTATAACCAGCACTATCTGGGACCAGGAGGAGATCCGACGACTTGTTCGAACGGTTGTATTTGGAACTGGAATTGGTGGGGTAGCAACCGCAACGTGCTCTTGTGTCCCAAGTGCTGGCTTTATTCCACTCTTTGCCTTTTCGGTCCCATACCCGAACGATGGCAGGGCAGTAATTATCAGGCCACGTGTTGGATTGATTAAGCTGGTGTCACTCTGAATCCTGAGGAGGATCACCATGAAGAGCAAGAAGGGATGGCTCATCGTAATGGCAGTCATACTCCTTGCGACTTATGGCCTCCTTTTTGCCTGGAACCATGTTTTTGCCCAACCTGAGTGTCCGCTTGCGGAGATGGCCCTTCAGGAAAGTGATCTGCCGGATGACGTTGAAGTGCTGAGCGCTGGGCCGACATCGTTCGATGATGCGTCGCAGCCGATCAATTCGGAGAACAGCCGCTCCTTCGGCGTGCACGAATTCCTGGAAGCCTACAAGGTCTCCTTCCTGGGGAAACAGATCCACGGCGGCCATTATCTATATCGGTATCGGGACTCAGCTCAGGCAGAGGAACAGGCCGCGCGCCTTGTTGTATACGCTTTGCAGGATGAGCGACTTCAACCGACTATCGTAGAGAAGGATTCCGCTCCTCAGGGTGTAAAAGGTCAGGTTGTTCGCTTCATCTCTCCGGATACCGGGGGCGTATATTATTGGTTTATCGGAGTAACAGGACGCACCTTAGTGCTACTTTTTGTTGGCGGACCACTGAACGAGGAGACCAGGACAAGCTTTAACTTGCTCAAGCTACGCGTGCAAGAGTGCGGTGTCCCATAGACGAATCCTATCCCTCAGGATCCGAGAGTCTGCCATGTATCTCTGGAAGAGGCTGGGGCCTGCAGGCCGGATCACAGTCCTCGGATTGCTGCTCCTGGGATTCGGAGTCCAGGCGGGAAGCCGGTTCGGGCAGCGGGGACTCCCGGCTGCGCTGACTCCCTCCCCCGCTCACGCCGCCGCGCTCCCCCACAACCCCTTCATCGCCTTCCTGGGTCCCCCCAACGTTCCACGCGGCCTGCTTACCCGGGAGAGGCGGCAAGCCGAAGGCATTGTCGAGTTCTCCTCCTGGCTGGGCCTGCGCCTGGCGGCAATGACCCGCCCCCTGGACGCCCTGCTGATCGATGCCGAGGCGTTCCGGACCATGAGCCCGGGTGATCAGGAGTGGCTGCGGGCGCGCTTTCGAGAAGGGGTGGTGATCGTGGCCCTGGGAGTGGATCAGGACGCGCTGGCGCCGATCCTGGGATTGAGCCGCCTGCGGGACCCCCGCGAGGCCGTGATCCCCATGGGACCCCTGGAGTATACGCTGGTTTACTCTCAGGTTCTGGGAGAGCCGGAGGATCGGGCCCGGTTGGGAGCGTGGCTGGAACGTCTCATTCAAACTGGAGATGCCTATACGCCGGGCATCCGCCGCCCCCTGTTTAGTTCGTTCGGCAAGGCGATCGGCCGATTGGATTCGGACCTGGAGCTTCAATTGCTCTGGAGGCGCGTCCGATCCACCATTGAAGGAGCCTATGCGCTTCGGGCGCAATTTCAGGAAGCGCAGCAACAGTTCCAGCAGTCGGAGGGTGAGCCATGAAGAGGAGGGCTCGATGGCTTCTGGGCGTTGCGATCCTGGGGATGCTGGGGATCCTGGGCAGGAATCTGCTGGAGAGCCCATTCAGGGCCAGCGCTCATGATTGCCCGCCCCCGAACTGCGAGGATCGTCATAACCTCTACGTGCCGGGAGCCGGGAACGTTGCCAACGCCGGAACCTATGGCCTGTGGTCAGGGGGAGTGCTCAGCGGATGGGGATGGTCCCTCTCCGCCCGCCCCCCTGTATTACATCTTCGTGGGCGCTCGAATCTGGCATTGTGTCGGTTATTCCTGTTCGATTGAGATGCAGTATCTTGAAGATTGTTATTATTGCACTGGAAGGGGAACTGCACAGATAAGCTCGGGGGTTTATGATGCGTTTATTAACACACGATCGGCCTATCGAGCCAGTCCGAATCCCTCGGATCCACCGGGAGTGGAATATTACACCTCCGTATGGCCAGCGGGGGTGATGTCCTGCGCCCGGTATTGGTGGTCGGGTCAGCGATGTTGAGTCCCTGGCTGCTCAGGATCCCTCCCCTATGGGAGCTTCATAGATCTCTATCGCTATGCAGGAGGACTAACAGGATCGTCACATAATAGAGCTGTTGCTGGCTTCCCCAGGCGTTCCCAGGGTCTGGGGTGGGCGATGAAGCTGCCCACCCCAGACCGCCTAATGTGGTGTATTTTGTCTCCTCGTGGCGACCTTCCGAACCCGTTCCGAGCCCGGCGGGGCAAACGCCGGGTCTTCACCGACCTGCCCAGGCTGCCGCCTTTGGAGCAGGGATGTAAGCGTCCCGGGAACATTGTCCCGCCGAAGGCCCGAAGGCGCGATCCTTGCCCTCCGGTCTTCTTTTCGCTATAATTTTCATTAGGATGGGCGGTTAGCTCAGGTGGTGAGAGCGCCGTGTTGACAACGCGGAGGTCAGAGGTTCGAGTCCTCTACCGCCCATCTGGAAAGGCCCGCCCGGTTGAGGGCGGGCAATTCCATATCTGGAAACCCGAAGAAGGGGACACGTCCTCAGGGAGCCCCACGCCAGAGCGCGGGCCTCGAAGGCTGGGAGGGCCCGTCGTGGAGGTCCTGAGGATACCGCCCTGGAGGGGTCATCCCGATCCGGCACCGCCGGGGTAGGGATGAACGGCCTGCCGCCGTTATCCGGCGAAGAGGGCGATCGCGTCGGATCGCGCGATCGAAATGGGGTGGAACCGCGGGAGGCCCGCGCCTCTCGTCCCGATGGGGCGAGAGGCGCGTTTTTTTAGGGGTCGGCGTGCGGAGACGGACACGAAGGGCTTCATCTCACTCTCTCCACGATTCACGCCCGGAGGTTCCGATCGCCACACAAGGCTCCATCATAGCCTGGGAGGCTGGAGATGCCTCAGAAGAAAATCGTGCCCTATCAGGATACGTGGCTCTATCGGATCCGTCACTCATGCGCCCACATCATGGCCCAGGCGGTCCTGGAGATGTTCCCGGAGGGCAAGCTGGGGATCGGGCCGCCTATCGAGGACGGGTTCTACTATGACTTCGACCTGCCCCGGCCGCTGACACCGGAGGATCTGGAGCGGATCGAGGCCCGGATGCGGGAGATCATCGCCGGGAATCACCCCTTCATCCGTCGCGAGGTGACGCCGGAGGAGGCCCGGACCCTTTTCAAAGATCAGCCTTATAAGCTGGAACTGATCGAGGACATCCTGCAGCGGGGCACGGATGAATACGGCAACCCGCTCCCACCGGGCCAGCGCCCCGTCCTCACCACCTACCGGCATGACACCTTTGAGGATCTGTGCCGCGGCCCTCACGTCGAGCACACCGGCCAGATCCATCCCGGAGCCTTCAAGCTGTTGCATGTGGCCGGGGCCTACTGGCGCGGCGATGAGCGCCGCCCGATGCTCCAGCGGATCTACGGGACGGCCTGGGAGACGCCGGAGCAGCTGGAGGGATACCTCTGGCGCCTGGAGGAGGCCAGGAAGCGCGACCACCGGCGCCTGGGTCGCGAGCTGGATCTCTTCTCCTTCCACGAGATCGCGCCCGGGGCGCCTTTCTGGCATCCGAAAGGCATGATCGTTTTCCGGGAGCTGGAGCGGCTGTGGCGGGAGGAGCACGACCGCCGGGGCTACCAGGAGATCTCCACACCCATCCTGGTCCATCGGAAACTCTGGGAGCAATCCGGCCACTGGGAGCATTACAAGGAAAACATGTTCCTGCTGGAGGTCGAGGGCCAGGAGTTCTCCCTCAAGCCGATGAACTGCCCCGAGTCCACGATCATTTACCGGTCCCGCCTGCGCTCCTACCGGGATCTCCCCTTGCGCTTGAATGAGATCGGGCGGCTGCACCGCTTCGAGCGCTCGGGCACGCTCCACGGGATGCTGCGGGTGCGGCAGATCACCATGGACGACGCGCACATCTACTGCCGGCCCGATCAGATCCTGGAGGAGATCGATGGGGTGCTGGACCTGATCTATAGCTTCTACCAGATCTTCGACTTCGAGCCGGAGTTCTTCCTGAGCACGAAGCCGCCCAAAGCGATGGGAGATCCGAAGCTGTGGGAGATCGCGGAGGATGCCTTGCGTCAGGCCCTGGAGCGCCGGGGGATCGAATACGGCCTGAAGGAGGGCGAGGGCGCCTTCTACGGCCCCAAAATCGATGTCCAGGTGAAAGACGCCATCGGCCGCGACTGGCAGCTGGCCACCGTGCAGCTGGACTTCCAGATGCCGGAGCGGTTCGAGCTGGAATATATGGATCGGGATGGCACGCCGAAGCGGCCGGTGATGATCCACCGGGCGATCTTCGGCTCCTTCGAGCGCTTCATCGGCATCCTGACGGAGCACTACGCCGGAGCCTTCCCGGTCTGGCTGGCCCCTGTTCAGGCAGTGGTCATCCCCATCACCGACCGACATATCCCTTATGCCCAGGAAGTGGGAGCGAAGCTCCGGGCGGCCGGCCTGCGAGTGGAGATAGATGACCGCAGCGAGCGCATGCAGGCCAAGATCCGGGATGCCCAGCTGCAGAAAGTGCCTTACATGCTGATCGTGGGAGATCGGGAGCAGGCAGCCGGCACGGTGGCCGTGCGCCTGCGGACCGGGGAGGATCTGGGAGGAATGAGCCTGGAGGCCTTCCTCGGCCGCGCCCTGGAAGCCATCCGCACCCGCCGCGGCCTGTAAAGCATTCGACGCGGCAGGCCTGTCTACAACCCATGTAGGGGCGAGGCATGCCTCGCCCCTACATGATGGGGAACCCGAAATGCGCACCCGCGAAGATCTCGAAGCCATTGAGGATCAGGTCCTCGCTCCCTATGCCCAGCGCAGCCGCCTCAGCCGGGGCCGCCAGTATCCGGAACCGGAGCATGCGTATCGCACTGCTTTCCAGCGGGACCGGGATCGCATCCTCCACACCACGGCCTTCCGTCGCCTGAAGCATAAAACCCAGGTCTTCATCATCACGGAGGGGGATTACTACCGAACCCGCCTCACGCACACCCTGGAGGTGGCGCAAATCGGGCGGACCATCGCCCGGGCCCTCGGCGTCAACGAGGATCTGGTAGAGGCCATCTGCCTGGCCCACGATCTGGGCCACCCGCCTTTTGGCCACGCCGGGGAGCAGGCCCTGAACCGGCTGATGCAGGATCACGGCGGGTTCGAACACAACGCCCAGTCCTTCCGGATCGTCACCCACCTGGAACGCCGTTACCCGGAATTCCGGGGCCTGAATCTCACTTACGAGGTCCTGGAGGGGCTGGTCAAACACGAAACCGAATACGATCACCCCCTGATCCGCGACTTCGAGCCCCACCGCCGTCCGACCCTGGAAGGCCAGATCGCCAACCTGGCCGATGAGCTGGCTTACACGGCCCACGACCTCGACGATGGCCTGCGCGCCGGCCTCATCCACCCCGAGAACCTGGAAGGCCTCGCCCTCTGGGAGGAGCTCCAGCGCTCCATCGGCTGGGATGGGAAGGGGTTTAACGACCTGATTCGCTACCGCCTGGTGCGCCGCCTCATTGGGATCCTGGTGACCGATGTCATCACCGCCACCGACCAGCGCCTCCAGGAGCTCCAGCCCCGCTCCCCGGATGAGATCCGGGACCACCCGGTTCCTCTGGTGGGGTTCTCAGAGGCGATGGCGGGAAAGGTGCAGGAGTTGAAAGCCTTCCTCTACCGGCGTCTCTACCGTCATCCCCATGTCGTGCGCATGCAGACCAAGGCGGAGCGCATCGTCGAGGCCCTCTTCCGCGCCTATCTGCAGGAGCCGGAGCAGCTCCCTTACTGGGTCCAGGATCGTATCCAGGAGGAAGGGGATCTCCACCGGGTGGTGTGCGATTACATCGCCGGGATGACCGATCGGTTCGCGCTGGGGGAATACCGTCGCCTCTATGAGGTCACCGATGTGCTGTAGCCAACGGAGTCGAAGGATTCCCCTCATCCTCGGCCTGCTCCTGCTGGCCGCTGCGCCGCCGGATCCTCGTTTTGGCGTGGTGGAATCCCCGGAGGCCCCCGATTGGGCAGCCGAGCTGGGTATCGCGTGGACCCGGGTCCGGTTTGCCTGGCACGAGATCCAGCCTAATGGCCCGGAAGACTGGAACCCGCCATGGCCGGCGGAACGCCTGGAGGCAGAGCACCGGGCCGGACGGGAGATCGTGGCCCTGGTGCTGGGGACGCCCGAATGGGCCCGCGCCGATCCCCGGGTCCCCGGGGTTCCGAGAGGCCTCTACGAAGACGAAAGCCGGCCGGAGAACGAATGGGCCGCCTTCCTGCGACGCCTGGCCACCACGTATCCTTACATCCGCACCTGGATCATCTGGAACGAACCGGACATCTGGGACCCTTCCTATCCCGGCTACACATGGGGCGGCAGCGAGGCGGATTTCGTCCGCCTGCTACGGGTCGCTTACCGCACGCTGAAAGGGCTCAACCGGGAAAACCGGGTGCTCCTGGGGGCCTTCACCTACTGGTGGGATGCGGTTTACGGCCGCCGGCCTTACTTCGAGCGCTTCCTGGAAGCTCTGGACCGCGATCCGGAGGCGCCTCGATATAACCGGTATTTCGATGGCCTTTGCGTCAACCTTTACTTCAACCCGGACAGCCTCTACGACCTGATCCGCTGGCATCACGAGCGGATGCAGGATCATGGCTTCGACAGGCCGATCTGGCTGACAGAGACCAACGCCGCTCCCTCGGAAGATCCCATCTGGCCGGTCCCCCGCCCGATGTTCCGGATCACTCTGGAAGAGCAGGCGGCCTTCATCGGTCAGGCCCTGGCGCTGGCCCTCGCCGCCGGGACGGAACGGCTGGCGGTTTATAAGCTGATCGATAACCCGGGGGATCACTTCGCCAACCCCGAGCCCTTCGGCCTGGTGCGGGAGGATGGCTCGCCGCGTCCTGCTTATCAGGCCTACCGCGTCGCCATTCGGGTCCTCGCCGGGTTCACCAACGCGCGCCTGGTCCGCCGGGATCGCGCGACGGTGGTAGAGATTCAAAAGCCCGATGGGAGAGTCTGGGTCGCCTGGTCCCGCTCTCCCCTGGCCCAATCGATCGTTCTGGAACGGCGCGGGACGCTGCAGGGGGCAATGGACGGGATGGGGAATCCGATCCCGGTGGAGAGCGCGGCGCGGCATTATCGTATAAAACTTCCCGGGGCGCTATGCCGGCAACAATTCGGGGCATCCTGCATGATCGGAGGGATGCCGGTTTACATCCTGGAATCCGCTCTTCGCCCAATCCGGGAGCCGGAGTAGAGCTTTGCCTGGTTTTGATAAGAGTTACGCAGTTGGTTTTCTCATGGGGGTTTGGGGGGTGGGGCCATTCTACCTCTCGCGAGCCCCGAACTGCGTAACTCCTAAGTCTATTAAAATAAAGGCAACGGGATCCACACCCCCTATAAGGAGGACCCGTGAACTCATCGGGATCCGCGATCCCCCCAGAGGTGATCCGACGCCTGCTGGAACGGTTACCGGATCTCTCTGAAGACGAGCGGGCGCTGTTGCTGGCGCTCACCCAGCTGGATCAGGAGATCGGCCGCTCCCTCTCGCCGGAGGAACAGCAGCTCCTGCAACGCCTGGCCGCCTCGCTCGAAAGCTACGATCCGGAGGAGATCCGCGCCGCGATCCGACGCGTGGTTCAGACCCGCCCTCAGCACCCGACGGAGCCATGGCCGGGGGATCTGCGTCGTCGCCTGCGCCGCCATCTGAAGGGTCACTGATCTCCCCGCCTCCGCGTTTCCCGGGCTCGCTGCCTCAGGATTCGGCCTCAGGGGCTTCCATCGCTTCTTCCGGTGGGAGCTCCGCCGCCTCCGGGGCGGCGATCAGGCGTTCCTTCAGACGGGCCGCCTTGCCGAAGCGCTCACGCAGGTAATACAGTCGGGCCCGGCGAACCCGGGAGTGACGCACCACCTCGATGTGATCGATCCGGGGGGAGTAAAGGGGGAACGTGCGCTCCACCCCAATCCCATGGGCCGCGATCCGCCGCACCGTGAACGTGCGCCCCGTGCCGCTGCCCCGGATGCGGATCACTGTTCCCTGGAAAACCTGCACCCGTTCCTTATCCCCTTCTCGAATCCGGATGTGCACTCGCACCACATCCCCCGGACGAAGTTCCGGAACCGAACGGCCAGCGATCCATTCCCGCTCCAGTTGCTGAAGGATCAA
>JAEVEY010000010.1 GCA_016842045.1 Candidatus Thermoflexus sinensis
TGGGGGTTTTTGGGGGAGTCGCGCGCCTTCGGCGCGCGACTCCCCCAAAAATATATTGATCCCCCCTCCCCACGGCCCAAAGGGCCGTGGGGAGGGGGGATCAAGGGGGGTGGGGCCATTTTACCTCTTCTCGCGAGCCCCGAACCGCGTAACTCCTAATTCGTTAAAACTGACGCCGCTGGCTCCTATCCAGGGGAAGTCCAGGAGCTCCTCCTCATGGCCCTCTGGTCGGCTAAGGGAGGGGTCCCGGTTAAAACCATCGGGTGATCACCACCTTGCGATCCGTGAAGAAATAAAGGGTATCCATCCCCTGGCCGTGGAGATCGCCGAAGAAGGAGTTCTTCTGACCTGAGAACGGATAGGGCGCGATCGGGGCGGCCACGCCGATGTTGATCCCCACATTGCCTGCCCGCACCCGCCGTTTGAACTCCCGGGCCGCCCCTCCATCCCGGGTGAAGATCGAGGCGGCGTTCCCGTAGGACGAGCTGTTGATGATCGAAAGAGCCTCTTCCAAATCCCGAGCCTGAAGGATCCCCAGCACTGGCCCGAAGATCTCCTCGCAGGCAATGGTCATCGAAGGATGCACCCCATCGAAGATCGTCGGCCCGATGAAATAGCCCTTCGGATATCCCGGAACCCGGATCCCCCGGCCGTCCAGGATGAGATCGGCTTCTTCCTGCAGGCCGATCTCGATGTACCGATGGATCCGCTCCAGGGCCTTGCGGGAAACCACGGGGCCCATCTGCACGCCCTCCTCCAGCCCGTAGCCCACCCGGATCCGGGAGGCACCCTCCACCAGCGCCTCTCTGAGCGGCCGGTGGATCTCCCCCACCGCGATCACCAGGGAGCCGGCCAGACAGCGTTGCCCTGCCGATCCGAAGGCGGAGGAGAGAATTGCCGGGACCGTCCGCCCCAGCTCCGCATCCGGCATCACCACCAGAGCGTTCTTCGCTCCGCCGTGACATTGTGCGCGCTTGCCGTGCGCGGTGGCAGTCGTGTAAACGTATCGAGCCACCGGCGTGGACCCCACGAAGGAAACCCCGGCGATACCCGGATGAGTCAGCAGGGCATCCACCACGTCCTTCCCGCCATTGACCAGGTTGATCACCCCGGGTGGGAAGCCCGCCTGATGGATCAGCTCAAAGAGCCGGTTCTGGGTGATGGGGCAGATTTCCGAAGGCTTGACGATATACGTATTACCAGCCACCAGGGCGTAGGGGAAGAACCAGGCGGGGATCATGGCCGGGAAGTTGAAGGGGGCGATGCAGCAGAAGACGCCCACCGGCTCCAGGAGGCATTCCTCATCGATTCCATCCGCAATCTGCGGCGTATGATAACCCATCAACGAGACGAACATCCCGGCCGCCGCCTCGATGTTTTCCAGGGTCCGCTGCATCTCCCCCCGGGCTTCCTCCAGCGTTTTGCCGTGCTCCTGGACGATGGTGCGAGCCAGGTCATCGAAATGCTGTTCCACCAGATCTCGCAGACGGAGGAGATAGCGGGCTCGGGTCTGAATGGGGAGATGGCGCCAGGTTTCAAAGGCGGCCTGGGCCGCCGCCACCGCGCGATCAACCTCTTCGGGGGTGGAAAGCGGAACTCGGGCAATGACCTCATCGAGGGCCGGGTTGCGGACCTCCAGGAAACTCTCCGTGGTCGAGGCCGCCCACTCGCCGTTGATATAGTTGCGCAGAACCTCTACACCCATGGCTCCTCCCTGAGTTCAGAAGATGCTCCCTCTCGGGCTTAGCGTTTGTCCCCTCACTCTCCTCCCCACGCCGCTTCGCGGCATGGGGAGGAGAGTGAACAAAGTTCCTCATCTGCGCCAGAGCAGCGGATCACTTCATTGCCTTACCCCTATCGTAATGTTGAATCATTTTGCGCGTGATCCGCGCGCCAAAAGCACATCGCCTCACGCACGCAAACACCGGGATGCAGCGAACGCCCCCAGCTTCTCCCTCGGGCTGGCTATGACCCGAATTCATGCTGGAACCGGGTCTCCTCAATCAGATGAGCAGTGAGCGCGGTCCAGATCCGCTCTGCGGTGATGGGGAGCTCAGTGATGCGGACCCCCGTGGCATCCCGGATAGCGTTGGCGACAGCGGCGGCGCCGGGGACGACGGGCGGCTCCCCGACCCCGCGCGCCCCGAAGGGGCCATGCGGGCTGGGAACCTCCACGATGTGGGTCTCCATGGGGGGGACTTCCGTGGCGGTGGGCAGCGCGTAATCCACAAAGGAGACTGTCAGGGCCACGCCGTTTTCGTCATACCGCAGGGCTTCCCATAAGCCCCATCCCAGACCCTGGGCCGCGCCCCCGTGCATCTGCCCCTCGATCAGCAGAGGGTTAATCGCACGCCCCACATCCTGGGCGATCACCGCCTCCCGAACGGTTACGTGACCGGTCTCAGGGTCCACATGCACTCGAACCAGCATGGCCGCGAAGCCAGGAGCCTGCTCGGTTTGCGCGGAGGAGCCGCGGCCGATCACCGGCTCGAACTTCCCGCCGAACCGCTGAGAGAGCCCGGCCACCTCTCCCAGGCTCATCCGGGGCTCCGGAATTCCCCGCACGTAAATCTGGCCATCCCGGATCTCAAGATCCTCCGGGGCCACCTCCAGGTGCTCGGAAGCGATCCGCAGGATCTGCTGTCGGGCTTCCTCCGCCGCCCGCTGCACGGCCAGGCCGACCGTGTAAGTGGTCTTGCTCCCCCCGCTCGCTCCCGCATAGGGAGCCATATCGGTATCGCCCTGGAGGATGCGCACCTGTTCCACCGGCACCCCCAGGATCGTCGCCGCCAGCTGCGCCATTGCGGTGTGGGTTCCCTGGAGGTCTACTGCGCCGACATAGATCCGCACCACGCCATCGCGATCGACGTGGCACATCGCCGCCGCCGGCTCCAGGCCGCCGTGCCAGCCGCCCACCGCCAGCCCGATGCCCTCCCCGGGCCCTTTCCGTCGCTCCCGCCACAGCGGATGCTCCCGCAGTGCCTCTAAACACGCCCGGAGGCCGATGGGGCCATAGCGCTTCCCGCTGGGAAGCTCATCACCTTCCTCCATTACATTCCGCAGCCGGAATTCCAGAGGGTCCAGCCCCAACTGGCGGGCCATCTCATCCATCTGGGATTCCAGCGCGAAGAGCGCCTGGGGCGCGCCCGGCGCCCGGTAAGCGCCCACCCCCGGCTTGTTCGTCAACACCTCAAAAGCTTCAATCTCATAATGTGGGAAACGATAGAAGCTGCCGAGCAGATTGGCCGCGATCCGATGCGGGGCGCCCGGGAAAGCGCCGGCGTCGAAGATCACCCGGGCCTGGAGGGCCGTCAGCGTCCCATCCCGCTTCGCCCCGGTCTTCAGAGTGATGATCGAGGCATGAGCCGGTGTTCCGACCAGGAATTCCTCGTGTCGGGTCAGCGCCAGCCGCACCGGCCGCCGGACGTGGAGCGCCAGGGCGGCGACCAGTGGTTCCAGCAGGGTGAACTTCCCTCCAAAGCCACCGCCCACCGGGGTCGGGATGACGCGAATCCGATTCTCCGGCCATCCCAGGAAATCAGCCACCTCCTCGCGCACCCCGAAGGGATCCTGGGTGCTGGTCCAGATGGTTAAGGTCTCCGTCGCCGGATCCAGGGCCGCCGTGGCGACATGGGGCTCGATGTAAGCCTGATGGACTGCAGATGTGCGGTAGGTGAACTCCAGGATCAGATCCGCCTCCCGGAAGCCCTGAGCGATATCCCCTCGCGTGTAACGAACGTGATCCGAGATGTTGCTGGGCCGGGCCGATGGGGCCTCCTCCGGACCACCGACATCCGCGGCATGGGCCCCGGCATCCGCTCGCGCGCCCGGTCGGCCTCCAGGCCAGATCCGCGGCGCATCCTCAGACATCGCCTCCAGAGGATCGATGAGGACCGGCAGCGGATCGATCTCCACTTCCACCTGCGCCGCCCCGTCCGCCGCTGCGGCCTCGCTCTCCGCCAGCACCACGGCCACCGGCTGGCCATAGTAGACGACCCGCTCCCAGGCTAACAGAGCCCGGGCATGGCTCTCCGGCTCCCGCTGGAACCATGGGAGATCGGCTGCCGTCAGCACGGCCACCACACCCGGGACGGTGCAGGCGCGTTCCGTCCGGATGAAGCGGATGCGGCCGTGGGCATATGGGCTGAGCACCAAGCGGGCATGCAGCAAATCCGGCAACCGGAGATCCGCCCCGAACTTCAGACGACCGGTGACTTTCAGATGTCCATCTCGCATCGGGATCCGCTGACCGATAATCATCCTTGCACCCTCCCTGGAGGTTGGATGAGGAAGACTTGCACCACTGGCTACCATCCGAAGGGCGAATGGATCCCTTCCCGCTTGCGTAGGGGAATGATTAACGGTGCAACTCCTCATCCTGCGCGATGCGCCCTTCCCGAACAACAATTTTCCCGCGCTTCACCACCGTGTGCACCAGATTCACCCCATAGCGATAGGCCAGGTGCCGGTAATCGCGCGCATCCAGGAGCACCAGGTCCGCCTGCTTGCCGGGCTCCAGGCTCCCGATCTCCCGGCCCAGGCCGATGGCGCACGCGGCGTTGAGGGTCGCCGCGGTGAGCGCTTCCGCCGGGGTGAGCTTCATATATCGGGTCGCCAGGGCCATCATCATCGGCATCGACTCGCACCATGAGGTCCCCGGGTTAAGGTCCGTAGCGATCGCCAGGGCGCCCCCCGCATCGATCAGCTGTCGCCCCGGCGCATAGTGTCCGGTCGCCAGCCCGAAGGGGGTTCCCGGGAGTGTCACGCCGATGGTTTCCGAACGAGCGAGGAGCTCCAGATGTTCCGGTGGCGTGCTCACCAGGTGATCGACGCTGATTGCCCTGAGCTGCACCGCCAGGGGCGTTGCGCCCAGCGCCGGTTCAAACTCATCCGCATGCACCTTGAGGCCGAAGCCCAGCGCCTTCGCTGCCTCAAGAATCCGCCGGGTCTGATCCAGGTTGAACGCCCCGCGTTCACAGAACACATCGCAGAACCAGGCTGCCCGTCCATCCGCCCAGGGAGGAGACCAGGGGCCCTCCACTGGATATCGCTGGGCAGCGATCCGCGGAAGCATCTCCTCGATCAGCTGTCCCACATAGGCCTCCGGGTTCTCCCGGTGTTCCTCTGGAACCGCATGGGCGCCCAGGAACGTGGGCACCAGGTCCAGCGGATGAGCGCCGTTCAGATGATGAAGGACATCCAGGAGACGGCGTTCCGTTTCCCACTCCAGCCCATATCCGGTTTTCGCCTCCGCCGTGGTGGTGCCGTGCAGCAACATTCGATCCATCCGGGAACGGGTCTCGGCGATCAGCTGATCGCTGGAAGCGGCACGAGTCGCCCGAACGGTGAAGAGGATCCCTCCTCCGGCCCGGAGGATCTCCAGGTAGGTAGCTCCCTTCAGGCGCAGCTCGAACTCGGCGGCGCGATCACCAGCCCAGACCAGATGGGTGTGGGGGTCAACAAACCCCGGGACCACGACCTGATCCCGTGCCTCCAGGATCTCCGCTGCCTCGGTGATCTGAGCCTCCACCGTGGATGTGGGGCCTACGGCGACGATCCGGCCATCCCGGATTGCAACTGCCCCATCTGGTATGAGCTCCAGGTTCCCCATCGCCATCCCCCGCACCGGCCGATGCCCCAGCGGGGTAACCACCTGAGCAGCGTGACGGATAAACAGATCAACGCGCATTGCTTCTCCTCAGGACGCCGGCGGAAGATTTCTTCGTTCTATCCATCGCATAAAGAACGGGGAGCGCTCATCCCCAGCGCCCCCCGCTAAAGAGCATCCGTCAGTCCATATCAAGTCCCCCCAGCAAGACCACGCGAAAACACCCGGGCCATCACTCACCGATAATCTCCTCCGGCTCCCCATAAAGTTCCCATCCCATCCAGCGGGCCTGCTCCGCAACCCCCGGCTCATACCATGGCGTTACCAGAATGCGTCGCTGCACTGACCGGCCGGTGTGCTTCTCATAGAACCTCACCTTGCGCTCCAGCGTCGGGAGCGTCTCCCGCCCCGCAGAGGCTTTCAGCTCGATCACCATAACCACCCCGTTTCGGATCACCACGTCCAGTTCCACTGTGGCAGGGTAGCCAAATACCTCCCCTTCAGGATCAGAGGCGGTCCACCGTTCCACCTGGAATCCGATGTCTTGCAGAACAGCCCGCATCCCTTCCCGCCAGGCGGCCTCGCTTCGTAATCCCCAGCGTGCGCCAAAGGCATTCAGGCGGCGCAGGATCCGCTGTTCCATCCGATCCAGCCGTTCTTCTGTGCGTCGCTGCGCCTCGGCCAGGGCAGCCACCATTTCCCCTAACTTCCTAAGCTGCTCCTCTGTGCGTCGCTGAGCCTCCGCCAGCTGCTCCACCCGCTCCTCCGTGCGCCGCTGGGCCTCCGCCAGGGCAGCCACCGCTTCCTCAAGCCGTCCCACCCGCTCCTCCGTGCGCCGCTGAGCCTCCGCCAGCTGCTCCACCCGCTCCTCCGTGCGCCGCTGGGCCTCCGCCAGAGCAGCCACCGCTTCCTCAAGCCGTCCCACCCGCTCCTCCGTACGCCGCTGAGCCTCCGCCAGCTGCTCCACCCGCTCCTCCGTGCGCCGCTGGGCCTCCGCCAGCTGTTGAAAGCGGGCCTCGGTCTCCCTCCGGAATGACTCAAAGATCTCATCCCGGAAGGCCCGGAATTCCAGCGGGAGCCGCAGCAGTTCCTCCGTTAAGATCAGCATCCTCAGCTGCTCCCGCCATTCCTCGTGTTCCCGTAACAGACGAATAAGATCCGGGAAGTCTTTTACGGTAAATCCCATAGAGGCCTCCTGTTGAAATTATAGCAAACCCGGGTGTGAATTCCAGAAGCTTTACACGTCGCGGGATCTTGACGATAAAATTGACAAGACTATCCCTTCCCGCCCGGGTTCAGATAAACCGCCGGAGGTAACCTGCCGGGCTCCCCAACGGAAAAGGGTGTCGGCCGCTGGTTCAATCCGTCTTCCGAAGCATCGGCATTTTGATCCCATGCCGTCGGGCGACCTCGATGGCCTTCTCATAGCCCGCATCAGCGTGGCGCACCACCCCCAGCCCCGGATCGGTCCGTAGCACCCGCTCCAGGCGCCATTCGGCCTCCTTCGTGCCGTCCGCCACCACCACCATTCCCGCGTGCTGGCTGAAACCGATCCCCACCCCGCCGCCGTGGTGGAAGGCCACCCACGTTGCGCCGGCCACAGCGTTCAGCAGCGCATTCAGGATCGGCCAGTCGCTGATGGCATCGGAGCCATCTTTCATCCCTTCCGTCTCCCGGTTGGGGCTGGCCACCGACCCCGCGTCCAGATGGTCCCGCCCGATCACAATGGGCGCGCCCAGTTCCCCTTTCCGCACCAGCTCATTGAAATAAAGCCCCGCCCGATCCCGCTCCCCGTAGCCGAGCCAGCAGATCCGGGCCGGAAGGCCCTGGAAGCGCACCCGCTTCTGGGCCATGGTGATCCACCGGCGCAGGCTATCATCCTCCGGGAAGAGCTCGAGGATCGCCTGGTCCGTCCGGTAGATGTCCTCCGGATCCCCCGAGAGGGCCACCCAGCGGAAGGGGCCTTTCCCTTCACAGAACAGCGGCCGGATGTAAGCCTGCACGAAGCCCGGATAGGCGAAGGCGTCCTTCACTCCCATCTCATAGGCCTGCTGGCGCAGGTTGTTGCCGTAATCGAAGACCACGGCACCTGCCCGGTGGAAAGCCAGCATGGCCTCCACGTGGACCGCCATGCTCTCCTTCGCCCGCCGGATATAGGTCTGGGGATCTTTGACCCGCAGTTCCTCCGCTTCAAAGACCGTGAGACCCTTCGGGACATACATCAGGGGATCGTGGGCAGGGGTCTGATCGGTGACCACATCGGGGATGATGCCCCGGCGGGCCAGCTCCGGGAAGACTTCCGCCGCGTTCCCCAGCAACCCGATGGAGCGAGCCTGCCCGGCCTTCCGGTAATGCTCCACCCGCTGCAGGGCTTCGTCCAGATCCTCAACGATCTCATCCAGGAACCCGTGTTCCAGGCGGCGCCGGGCCCGGCGCGGATCCACCTCCACAATGAGGCCCACTCCCTCGTTCATGGTGATCGCCAGGGGCTGGGCGCCACCCATCTCCCCCAGCCCGGCGGTCAGGACCCACTTCCCCTTGAGGCTACCCCCGAAGTGGGTCCGGGCACAGGCCGCCAGCGTTTCGTAGGTCCCCTGAAGGATCCCCTGGGTGCCGATATAGATCCAGGCCCCGGCGGTCATCTGGCCGAACATGATCAGGCCCTTGCGCTCCAGCTCATCGAAGACCTCCCAGGTCGCCCAGTGGGGGACCAGATTGCTATTGGCGATCAGGACGCGAGGGGCGAGCTCGTGGGTGCGGAAGATGGCGACGGGCTTGCCGGACTGCACCAGGAGCGTTTCATCCGGTTCGAGGTTGCGGAGAGATTCCAGGATCGCGTAGAAGGATTCCCAGTTGCGGGCCGCCTTGCCGCGGCCACCGTAAACGATGAGATTCGCCGGATCGGCCGCCACATCGGGATCCAGGTTGTTCTGGATCATGCGATAGGCGGCCTCGATCTGCCAGTTCTTACAGGTTAAGGTTTTCCCCCGAGGCGCGCGGATCACCGGGGGCGTCCCGCTCGAGGCCATGATAACCTCCTGTTCTGTAGTGCTCATCTGGGGCGGATGAAGCCCCCCGCTGGAAGATCCTATTCCAATAGCCTTCCCGATCCTGAAAGCCTTTCCACAATCATCGCATCACAGATCCACTTCACCTTTAGCGCATTTTCGGATCGCAAGCAAATTCAGTGGTCCCCCTCCTGAGGGCTGCGAAAAGCGGAGCGACATCTCGCGGTTTCTCGAGCCTGCTCGTTTTCAAGCAAAAGAGGCCCTTCAGCTCTTCTCCATCAACGCTGATCACCATCCGAGATATTCTGTGCGGGGTGGGCCGCTTATGCAGCTCACCCCACACAGAAATCCTGCAAACGATCCCTGTCCGCAACAGAGCAACTCCTTATGAAAAACAGAAAGCTGCGCAGGGGATGCGCGCAGCTTTCTGTCCGGCGAATCATTCCAGGGGAAACCAACAATGGCTCGGAAGCCCGATCCCTGTCCTTGCTGGGGAAGCGGATCACTTCACCATGTGTTTCTCGATGTAAGCAACCGCCTCGCCCACCGTGGTGATCTTCTGGGCGTCCTCATCGGAGATCTCACCTCCGAACCGCTCCTCCAGAGCCATGATCAGCTCCACCAGATCCAGGGAATCGGCCTCCAGATCCTCCCGGAAACGGGCTTCCGGCGTTACTTTCTCCGGCGGCACGCCGAGCACCTCCACAATCACATCCCGCACCTGTTCAAAGACCGTGCTCATAGAAACCTCCCGGCCAGAGTTTAGTTAGCATTCTACCTGACCTGCATGGAACGTCAAGGAAGCCTGAAGTGTTTGAAAATCAGCCCCTGTCCCCTCCCCACAAACCCTCGGGCTACGGGGAAGGGAGGGATGAGGGGCGCTGAAGGGCACCTCCATGTCTCAAAATCCCCTTGCCGAAGCAAAGCCCGGGGGATCTTGACACACCTTTCCGCGCCGAAGTAAGATGACTCCGCTCTGCTCGGCTGCGATCCGGATCTCTTGCAGCATTCTTTGACCCGGAGGCGATCCGCCTCCCGAATTCCCCTCCTCCAGGCGGGGGCTTGAAGAAGCGGGAGGGCGGGCAGCTTCGCCGCTCGCCCCGCCACTGCGTGATCCTGAGGTGCGGGGCCGGAGGGCCTTCGGCTCCCGGACCCGCAGGATCTGCTTTCCCCCTCCCGGCGGCCCAAAGGGCCGCATGGGAAAGCAGAGATCCTGGGGGTGGGCGGGCCGCCGAAGCGGCCTGCCCACCCCCACAACCTTTGGAGAAAGATCAACCCGGCTTGACATCACGAGTTTGCAACAGATCCTCCTCAACTTATAAAACACCGGATGGAGAACCATGTTACAAGGTGAGGGTTGAGCCCGTGTCTGGGATCCCACAGCGGAAAGCGGACCATATTCGGATCAACCTGGAAGAGGACGTCAGCTTCGGACAGCTCACCACGGGCTTCGAACGGCTGCACTTCATCCACCGGGCCCTGCCCGAGCTGGATCTTCAGGAGGTGGATCTTTCCACCACGTTTTTCGGGAAACCCCTGAAAGCCCCGTTGCTGATCTCCTCCATGACTGGTGGCACGGAGGAGGCCGCCCGTATCAACCGGAATCTGGCCGAGGCCGCCCAGATCCGCGGCATCGCTATGGGGCTGGGCTCCATGCGCGCCGTCCTGGAACATCCCGAGCTCCTGCCCACCTTCCAGGTCCGCCGCTACGCGCCGGATATCCTCCTCTTCGCCAATTTGGGGGCCGTGCAGCTGAATTACGGTTACACGGTGGATCACTGCCGGCGGGCGGTGGAGCTGGTGGAAGCGGACGCTCTGATCCTCCATCTGAACCCCCTCCAGGAAGCCCTCCAGCCGGAGGGGGATACGAACTTCGCTGGGCTGCTCCGGAAAATCGAAGCCGTGTGCAAAGCCCTCCCGGTCCCGGTGGTGGTGAAGGAGGTGGGCTGGGGGATCTCCGAGGAGATCGCCCGGCTCCTGGCTGAGGCAGGAGTCGCGGCCATCGACGTGGCGGGGGCCGGAGGGACTTCGTGGAGCCAGGTAGAAATGCATCGGGCGCCCGATGAGGTGCACCGGCAGGTGGCGGCGGCGTTTCGGGAATGGGGGATCCCCACCGCGGAGGCCATTCGGATGGCCCGACGGGGCGCGCCCCATCTCCCGATCATCGCCAGCGGAGGGATTCGGGACGGGGTGGAGGTTGCCAAGGCGCTGGCGCTGGGGGCTTCGCTGGCCGGGATGGCCGGGCCGTTCCTGCGGGCGGCCGTGGTCTCCGCGGAGGCTGTGGTGGAGACCATCGAGATCATCACCCGCCAGCTGCGGATCGCGATGTTCTGCGTGGGGGCCCGAAATCTGGAGGCCCTTCGTTCGGTCCCACTGGTGGAAACCTGAGGTATGGAGGCAGGCAGCGAAGCTGCCCGCCTCCATACCTCCCTTCCCTATTTGAGATTTGAGGCAACCATATGACTTCCTGGGAAACGTTTTTCAAGGAATGGATGCCGCTCCTGGAGGCAGAGATGCGGGCAGCCGTGGGGGAACCCGCCCATCCCTCCGAGCGGCTCTTCTACGGCATGCTCGCCTATCATCTCGGATGGGTGGACGCGCAGCTCCGACCGGCACGGCAGGACGCCGGGAAGCGCATCCGTCCGATGCTCTGTTTACTGGCCTGCGCGGCCTGTGGCGGCGACCCCGCTCAGGCGTTGCCGGCTGCAGCAGCAATCGAGCTCCTGCACAATTTCTCTCTGATCCACGACGACATCCAGGATCGCAGCGAGACCCGTCGGGGCCGCCCCACCGTGTGGGCGCTGTGGGGGATCGCTCAGGCCATTAATGCCGGCGACGCCCTTTTCACGATCGCCCATCAGGCCCTCTGGCGGCTTCAGGAACGGGGAGTGCCCGCGGAACGGATCCTGGACGTGGCCGAGCGCTTCGACGCCGCCTGCCTGATGCTGACCCGGGGGCAGCACTTCGATCTGTTGTTCGAAGAGGCGACTCGCGTGTCGATCGAGGAATATCTGGAGATGATCCGTGGGAAAACCGCAGCGTTACTGCGGGCGGCCATGGGGATCGGCGCGCGCCTCGCGGATCATCCCCCTGAGAACCTGGAGGCGTTCGGGGAAGCCCTGGGGATGGCCTTCCAGATCCAGGATGACCTCCTGGGGATCTGGGGGGATCCGGCGGTGACCGGCAAGCCGGCCGCCGATGATCTGCGGGCGCGGAAGAAAACCCTTCCGGTGATCCTGGCGATGGATCGGATCCCGGAGTTCGCCGAACGCTACCGCGACCCGCAAACCTCTTTAGAGCTCCTGCTCCAGGATCTGGAACGCAGTGGGGCCCGCGCGGAGGCGGAGGCGATGGCCGCGGTTTTCACTCAGCAGGCCATGGCCGCCCTGGAACGCGCCGGGCTCCGAAATCCGTATGGAGAGGCCCTGCGGGATCTCGCCCGGGCGTTGCTTTCCCGGACGCGATAGCTCCACCCCGCTTGCAGGCGGATTGCCATTGTTTCGTTTTTTACGAGTGCGCTGGGAGGCGGAAGGTTCGCAGCTTAACCCCCAAAAGCCCTCGATGAAGGTGAAGCGGTGGACTTGAAAACCCGGCTGAAAGCCTGCGCCCGGAACCTTGGGTTTGATCTTGTGGGAGTGGCCCGGGCTGGGCCTGCTCCTTCTGCCGATCGGTATGAGGAATGGATCCGGGCAGGCCGCGCGGCCACCATGGCTTACCTCGCTCGTCCCGACGCCATCGAGAAACGCCGTGACGTGCGGAACCTCTGGCCGGAAGCCCGTTCGATCATCGTTGTGGCCATGAACTACTACACGGGGGAACACCCTCCGCCCGATGACCAGCCGCGCGGCCGGGTGGCGCGCTACGCCTGGGGAGAGGATTACCATGAGGTCATTGCAGAGCGCCTCCGCGCCCTCCTGGAGTTCTTAAACCAGGAAGCTGGCCGGCCCGTGCGAGGAAAGATCTACGTGGATACAGGGCCCGTGCTGGAGCGGGCCTGGGCGATGCAGGCCGGGCTGGGGTGGATCGGAAAGAACAGCATGTTGATTCATCCCCGCCTCGGATCCTATCTGTTCCTGGGGGTCCTCCTGGTGGACCTCGATCTGGAGCCCGATCCGCCCTTCCCATTTGATCACTGCGGGACGTGTACCCGATGCATTGATGCGTGCCCGACCGGATGCATCCGGCTGGATCGGACGCTGGAGGCGGAGCGCTGTCTATCGTATCTGACGATCGAGCGGCGGGAGGGGATCCCGGAGGATCTGCGTCCGGCGATCGGGGACTGGCTGTTCGGGTGCGATATCTGCCAGGAGGTATGTCCCTGGAACCAGCGGTTCGCCCGGCCAACCCCGGAGTCGGCCTTCCAGCCCTGGGAGGGAATCGCCCGAATGCGGTTAACAGAGGTCCTACAGATGAACGAAGCGGCCTTCCGGGCTCGATTCCGTCGCAGCGCCATCCGCCGCGCCAAATGGCGGGGGTTGGTGCGCAATGCCCTGGTGGTCGCCGGGAATTTGCGAGCGAAAGCGTTGCGTCCCTGGATTCAGGCGTGGCGGGAACATGAAGATCCGATGCTCCGCGAACACGCGGAATGGGCCATGCGACAACTGTGAACGCCTGATGCCTCCAACGCGGGCCTCGGCCGATTTCCACCTGCCTGTAGCTCTTCGGGCCATGGGGGGAAGAGAAGAAAGGTATGATTTACAGATCAGCGGGATGTGTTTACTATGGCCGATGTCCGATCGCCCAGGAAATCTGCGCCCGGCGCGCGCCGGAGCTGGTGGAGGTGGAAGCGGGTCACCACGTCGCCTGTCTCATGCGCTCTTGGAAGACGACCAGCGGAACGATCCAAGACGCGCGGTGATCCCGAGGACCAGCACCAGCCATCCCAGGCCCAGAACCAGACCCTCCCGGCCGTCCGAACGCGCCACCTGGATCCGGGAGAGCGTGATGGAGCCGGCTT
>JAEVEY010000040.1 GCA_016842045.1 Candidatus Thermoflexus sinensis
CCCCCCTTTCTCCCCCCTCCCCACGGCCCAAAGGGCCGTGGGGAGGGGGGAGAAAAATCCTTTTGGGGGCGGAGCGGGGCGCCTTCAGCGCCCCGCTCCGCCCCCAAAGCCCCCACGGGGAACGAACTGCGTAAGTCTTATCCTGATGAAATCTATAGGAGGGGCAGGTCTCTATGCCTGTCCTGGGCTTCTGTGCCCGCCTGGCATGGAAGCCTGAGCTTCACTGTGGGAGGGGTTCGCTATGGGAGTTCCTCGCAGGGTCGTTGCGGAAACGACCCTTCCCTCCAGCCATCGCGTGGTGCTGGTGCATGGGGATCTCACCGAGGAGGAGGCAGATGCCCTGGTGAACGCCGCAAACGCCTATTTACAGCATGGGGGCGGCGTCGCCGGCGCGCTGGTGCGAAAAGGCGGTCCTCAGATCCAGGCGGAGAGCGATGAGTGGGTGCGTCGCCATGGGCCAGTCCCGGTGGGTGGGGTAGCGATCACGGGCGCCGGACGCCTGAAAGCCCGCGTGATCCTGCACGCGGTCGGGCCGGTATGGGCAGGCGGGACCCAGGGGGAAGATCACCTGCTGGCGGAGGCGATCCGAAACGTCCTGAAGACCGCGCGGGAGCAGGGATACGAGCGGATCGCGCTGCCGGCGATCAGCACCGGTATTTTCGGCTTTCCGAAGGAACGGGCGGCTCCGATCTTCTGGGAGACCATCGCGGCCTTCGCCGCCGCTCATCCTGGAGAGCCGCCCCGGGAGATCCGCGTGGTGATCCTCGATGAAGCCACCCTGGGCCCCTTCCTCGCTGCTTTCCAGGAACGATTCGGGGCGACCCAGAACTTACGCCGTTAGCCTCTGCGATTGGTCGTCAGGGTTTCAGGGTGGAGGCAGGTCGTCTTCGGCGACCCACCCCCAGCATCAAATTTTTCCCTCCCCGCGGCCCTCTGGACCGCGGGGAGGGAAGTTGGGGAGGCGGGCTGGGCGCCTTCCGTTCCCGGCCCCTGGGGGAAAGCCTACCGTTCCTCACCTGCTCAGCAGGCGAACCAGGAGGGCCTTCTGGGCGTGGAGGCGGTTCTCCGCCTGATCGAAGATCACCGAATGAGGGCCGTCCGCCACCTCATCGGTGATCTCCTCGCCGCGATGAGCGGGCAAACAATGCATCACGATGACGTCCGGTTTCGCCTTCGCCACCAGCGCGGTATTGACCTGATAGGGTGGGAAGATTCGCCGTCGGATCTCCGCCTCCGCCTCCTGCCCCATGCTCGCCCATACGTCCGTGTAGATCACATCGGCGTCCCGCACCGCTTCAGCCGGATCATGGGTAAATAGCAGGCGGCTGCCGCTGCGAGCGGCGAAGGCTTTCCCGCGCTCGATGACCGGCTCTTTCAGCATATAACCCGGAGGCGTCGCGATCGCGAAGTCCACCCCCAGCATGGCGCAGATGTAAAGCAGGGCGGTGGCGACGTTGTTCCCATCCCCCACAAAGGCCAGCTTCAGCCCTCGCAGGCGCCCTTTCTTCTCGTAAACCGTCAGCATATCCCCCAGGGCCTGACAGGGGTGCTCATCGTCAGAAAGCCCGTTGATGACCGGGACGGTCGCGTAGCGGGCCATTTCCTCCAGGACGGAGTGGGCGAAGACGCGGGCCATGATCGCATCGACATAACGGCTGAGCACCCGCGCGACATCGGCCACGCTCTCCCGCTTGCCCAGGCCAACCTCCTGCGGCGACAGATAGATAGCGTCTCCACCCAGATGGCGCATGGCCATCTCGAAGGAGACACGGGTGCGCAGGGAAGGCTTCTCAAAGATCATCCCCAGGGTCTTGCCGGCCAGGATCGGCGGCCGCACCCCGGCTTTCCATTCCGCCTTCATTCGGGCAGCTTCCATGATCAGCCCTTCGATCTCCTCAGGAGACCAATCCGACAGGGAGATGAAATGTCGTAACGCGCTCATGGAACCCTCGCCTCCTGAATGATTCAAGCTGGGTTGTCAGGTTTCGCCCTTCACCCTCCTTCGTGGGATCAGGGGCGATAGTCAGCGGGACAGGACTCTCTCCACGGCCCTTTGGGTTGCGAAGAAGAGGGTTTTGGGGTGAGCCGGGCGCCAAAGGCGCCCGGCTCACCCCATCCCCCCTGGGAACGCTCAAACGCCCTGGGGCTGGGCCAGAGGTCAAGAGCCCCCCGCCCAGCGTGGGGCCGGTAGACTATCTGAGATCCCCGGCGAGGAAAGCGGTTACCGCCCGCTGCAGGATTTCCCCATCCAGGTTGCCGCCGGAGAGGATGAGAACCACGCTCCGCCCCTTCCAGCGCTCCGCATCCTCCAGAAGCGCCGCCAGGCCCACCGCGCCGGATCCCTCCACGATGAGATGGGCTTCCACCGCCAGCAACCCGATGGCCTGCAGAAGGGTTTCCTCCCGGACCACCGCGACCTCGTGAATGGCTCCCTGGCGGGCCAGGTGGTAAGCAAGGGCCCCCACACCGCCCGCCAGACCGTCCGCCAGAGTCGGGCCCGCCGGATAATCGGCGTAAAGCTGCCCATCCCGTAATGAAGCCGCCAGGGCCGGGGAAGCCTCTGTCTGCACCCCGATGATCCGGGTCTGCGGGGACAGGGCCTGATAGACTGTTGCGATCCCACTGATTAACCCACCTCCGCCCACCGGCACCAGCACGGCATCGGCCTGCGGAAGCTCATTCAGGATCTCCAGGGCGATCGTTCCCTGCCCGGCCACGACCCAGAGGTCTTCGTAAGCATGGATATCGCATGCCCCGGTGGATGCAGCGAAGGCCTGAGCGGCCTCATGGGCTTCCGCATAGCTCTGGCCGACCCGCTTCAGCTGGACTTCGAAAGCCTCCAGGGCCCGTATCTTGTTCCGGGCGGCGGTTTCCGGCACGAAAACCGTGGTGGGGATCCCGCCCAGCAGCCGCGCTGCATAGGCGACCGCCAGACCGTGGTTGCCCGCGGAGGCGGTGACCACGCCTCGCGTGCGCTCCTCGGGAGTGAGGTGGGCCAGCCGGGCCAGCGCCCCCCGCACTTTGAAGGAGCCCGTCGGCTGCCAGGCTTCGAGCTTCAACCAGATCTCGCCCCCCAGCATGCGATTCAACACCGGGAACGTCCGCAACGGGGTCGCTGGAAGCAATGGCCGCAAAATCCGGGCAGCCTCCAGGATCTGCGTCAGGGATGGAGCGCACGGCAGCACGCCCATGCTCACCGCCTCAACGAGGCCATGGGATACGGCCGCGGACCCGAGCCACCACGTCCTCGCTGGGCCCGCGGAGGATCAGCGTATCCATCCCACGCCACTCCAGCCATAGCACATCCTTTCCCACCCAGAGCGCCTGGCCCTCGGCCTCGCGAGCCGGACCTCCTCCATAGCGAGCGGTCGCATAGACCCGGTAAGCCTCCACGAACTCCCGAGCTTCCGCTTCGCTATCCCAGGCCACCGCGAGCACCAGCAGATCCTGGCTGGCCGCCTCGTTCACATACACCGCATAGCGATCTCCACCCCATCCGGCGGCCGCCCCTTCCGCCTGGGACGCGGGAAGCCGCTCCTCCAGATAAACCCGCAGGAAGAACTCCCCCAGAACATTCTCATCGACCAGCTGCCAGCCGCTCCCCAGGGTATCGGTGAGCGGCGGAAGGGTCACCCGGATGGGCCGCTCCCGGCTGAAAAACTTCTCCGGATGCAAGATCTGCTCGGTGGAAGCTGGCGGATCCCGGAAGGCGGCGTTGACCGCATCCCAGTCCCCTCGCTCATACAGGGTCTGAACGAACGCAAAGCCGGCGTCGTAGGGGAAGGTAAGCTCCTCACGGATCACCCGGGGGGCGCGATCGAAGACCTCGCTGGGCTGGCGCTGAACAGCCTCCAGCCATTCCCGTTGCTCGGCGCGGGAGAGACGGCTCAGATAGAGCAGCTGGGTGAGCGTGGCATCCCCCTCCACCAGAGCCCGTCGGGCGAGCATCGCGTCATCGTCCAGATCTTTCGGTCGCTTGCTCTCCTCATCCGTGAACCCAAGGGCCACGAGATCGAAGTGCTGATCCTGGAGAAGATGCGTGTATTCGTGGGCAAAGGTCACCCGCTCCAGGATCCCCGGCCGCTCCTGTTCGCTGATCACGAAGAACTGTTTGGTGTCCGGGTCATAGAAGCCAGCGATCTGTTCGGTGTAGAGATCGAGAAGGAACTCCCGCAGGTTGAAATCCCGCGGCAACAGATCGAAGGCAGCCAGGGTGAGGGTATCCTGACGGGCTTCCTCCGGCGTGTAATCCTTCTCGAACTTCTGCTCCTGATACGCCCGTAACGCCGCCTGCGTCATCAGGGAGCGCGTGTAAGGCCCGGTCGCCCGCAGCCCCCGGATCTCCTCCACCAACCGGGCGATCCCATCGAAAACCCGGAGATCGGGGGTGGCCGTTCCTGCGGGCGGTGTGCGGGTTAGAGTGGGCGAGGGAAGGGTCGGGGAAGGGAATGGAACCGTCGCGGTCGATGGGGGAAGGGATTCCACCGTTGAGGTGGCAGGGACAGGCGCGGAAACCATGCGAGCAGCAGACCAGACCAGCACGACCGCCCCCGCGCTGCAGGCCAGCACAACCATAATCAACAACGCAATCCATAGTCGGCGCATGATCGCTCCTGAACCGGGATTCATACGAATTGTCCCCCGGAGGGGAGAGGAGGTCAATCCAGCTGGCGGGCCAGTTAGGGTTTTCCCGTTGCTCTTAAACTGGGGGCTTGATTGACCCCCTCTCCACGCCGCTTTGCGGCGTGGAGAGGGGCAATGGCGGAACCTGAGCGGGCACCACCAGGATCGCAACCGAGCATTTTCCCGTCCTCCGAGGACCTCTACCCTTTGCTCCGCTTGAGGGGCCAGGCGCCCTCATCCGGATCATTCTCCTGGCCCAAAGGGCTGCGAGGGAGGCAGGGGCCCAATCAGCCGGATTGTAGAGAGGGCCTGCGGGTCAGCCGCTCCAATAACGCCTCATCGGAGCGGCGGCGGCAGGCGAAGACCTGGGGACGCTTGCGGGCCACGCGCGGCCAGGTGAGGAGACCGGCCAGCATCCCCCGCAGCCGGGCCCGGGCGGCTGCCCCCCTCCACGCCCGGAGGGCATCCCATGCGATCTGGAGCTGGGCACGCAGGATCTGGGGCCAGAACCGCCGCAGCAATCCCGCCGGGTAATCCTTGGCGAGGAGATAAATGAAATTACGCCCGTCGTAGAAGCTGGCCGTAGGACCGCCGCCTGTGGCGCTGAGTTTGTGATAAACCACCGCCGTCGGAACATACCAGCAATTCCAGCCAGCGATCTGGGCCCGCCAGGCCAGATCCATATCCTCGCACGAATAAAAGAAATCCTCATCGAAAAGCCCGATGTCGTGGAAAAGCTCCCGCCGGTAGGCCGCAGCCGCCCCGCAGGCGGAGAACACCTCCTCCTCGCGATCGTATTGGCCAGTGTCCTGTTCCCAGACCCCGCGGTTCCCCGGGATGCCGTCCACCCGATAATAATCGCCAGCGGAGTGGAAAACATCCCGGCGATCGAAGAGGAGGATCTTGGAGGCGAGAAGCCCCGCGTCCGGATGGCGCTCGAAGGCGGCCACCAGCGCCTCCAGCCAGGTGGGAGACGCCTCTGTATCATTGTTCAGAAGCACGATGATCTCCCCCAGGGCGGCGCGGATCCCGGCGTTGACGGCCCCCGCAAAGCCCCGGTTGGATCCCAGGGCCAGGACCCGGACCTCGGGGTAATGCGCGAGGATCCGGAGGGAATCATCGGTGGAGCCGTTGTCCACCACGATCACCTCCCGGCAGGGGTAAGTCTGCCGGCGTAAGGCCTCCAGGCAGGTGGGGAGATGAACCGCGCCGTTCCAGTTGGGGATGATCACCGAGATCAGCGGCTCCCTCATTCGACCAGCCATCCTTCTTCCGCCAGGTAAGCCTGCAGGGCCTCCGGCCACGGACGCAGGGTGATCCCCAGAGCGGCCCCGCACAGATTGCGCAGGGGGGTGAAGGGAGGAACCCGGGAAGGCCGGGGGAACTCCGCCAGGGAGATCGGGGTCACCGGGATGTGCGACCGGCCCGTCCGACGGAGGATCTCCAGGGCATATTCATAACGGGAGCACATCCCTTCGTTGACAAAGTGATAGATCCCATAGGCCCCCGTCTCGATCAGGCGGGCGATCGCCGCCGCCACATCCCGGGTGTAGCTCGGCGACCCCACCTCATCGTGCACCACGCGAAGGGCTCCCTCTTCATCAGCCCGCCGAAGGATCTTGCGAACGAAATGATTGCCGCCCGGACCGAAGACCCAGGCTGTCCGGACAATGTAAAAGCGACGCAGCAGATGGGAGACGAACCACTCGCCCACCCACTTGCTGTGACCGTAGGGGTTAATCGGATGGGGGGGATCGAACTCCAGGTAGGGCTCCGCCTTGGTCCCGTCGAACACCTCGTTGGTGCTGATGTAGACCATCACCGCCCCGGCCGCTGCACACGCCATCGCCACCGTCTGAGTGCCCAGGGCGTTCACCTGGAAGGCCCGCTCCGGATCCCGGGCGCAGCCGTCCACATCGGTCATCGCCGCAGCATGAATGACCACATCAGGCCGATGGCGGAGGATCGACCGAAAGACCGCCGCCCGGTCCAGGATGTCTAAATCGGCATGGGCCAGCGGGATCAGGGTGTGAAGCGCCAGGGCCTCCTGCAAGGCCCGCCCCAGCTGTCCTCCGGCTCCGGTGATCAGAATGCGCATAAACTTCCTCTAAGGGGAAGGAGTGAGCTCTCCGGTCGATTATGATGAATGGTTGAGGGAACAGGAATTGCGCCGGTCACCTTCTCCCCGGGTCTTCCAGGCTGGGCCGGGGGCCGAAGCCCCGCGATCCGGCCCCTAAAATGGGGAAGAAGATCCTCCTCAGAGAAAGGGCTCGCCTCCCATCCGGGGAGGATCCAGATGGGCAGCCCGCCTGGTCCGAAGCCCATTTGCAATAGGAGTTACGCAGTTCAGGGTCTTGCGAGAAGAGGTAGAATGGCCCCACCCTCCTTTAACCCCCTCCCCACGGCCCAAAGGGCTGTGGGGAAGGGGGATAAACAGATTTTGAGGGGGAGTCGCGCGCCTTCGGCGCGCGACTCCCCCCAAACCCCCAGGAGAAAACCAGCTGCGTAACTCCTATGAAATTATAAGGCGAAGGGAAGAGAAACGATTGGGCCCCGCAGGCCATGATCCCTTCCAGGCTCGCATCGCCATCGAGGGGAACCGGAGGATGAAAGTGGAGAAGACGGTTCTGCTCTTCGATGGGAACTGTGGCTTTTGCACCCGGGCTGCTCAATGGGTGAAGCGCTGGGATCGGAAGGACCGGATCCGGGTGGTGCCTTTTCAGCAGCCGGGGGCCCCGGAGCGCTATGGCCTGACCCGGGAGGCCTGCGAACAGGCCGCGTGGGTGATCACCCCCGATGGGGAGCGGCACCGGGGCGCCGCAGCGATCCTGACTGCCCTGAGCGAGGCCCTGGGCTGCCCATGGATCCGAACCCTTTACCGGGTCCCTCCTTTCCGATGGATCGCCGATGCCGGTTACGCATGGGTGGCCGCCCACCGGGGGCTTCTCCCAGGAACCCGTCCGTATTGCGAGGAGCATCCAGAGGAATGCGCGGGAGGCTCGCTGTGATACCGCAGGACCTATCCTCGGGTAAGGCTCTAAGGTGGAGGCTGCTCTCCGGGGTCGCCCCCAAAAGTTGACAACCGACCTTTTTCGAGATAAATTTCACAAGGCCTGCCTGGCCGGGGAGTGGCAGGCCCATGGCTCACCTCCTGGCGCAGTGGGGCACGGGGTTCCCCCGTGCCCCACGCGTCATGTAAGGGGAGCTCATCGGAGCGCCCCTTTTAATTGCTGCAGGGCCATCGGGATCTCCGCGGGGATGCGATGAGCCCCTCCCACCGCGCGCATCGCACTGGGGATGTCCTTCAGGCCGTTGCCGGTGATCATCACAACTACCGTTTCCTCTTCTCCTATCTGACCCTCTCGAACGGCCTTCTCCAGGCCCGCGAAGGCTGCAGCCGCCGCGGGCTCCGCAAACACCCCAACCTCCCGGGCCAGGGTTCGCATCGCGGTCAGGATCTCGTCATCGGTGACCGTGAGGAACGCCCCGCCGGTCTCCCGCACGGCCCGCAGGGCGAAGCGCGCATCCCGAGGTCGGCCCACCGCGATGCTATCGGCGATGGTGTGCGGCGGTTCCGGCTGGATTTCCTCCCGCCCTTCCGCCCAGGCTCGGGCCAGCACGGCCGCCCCCTCGGCCTGAACCCCCATCAGGATCGGTGGGCGCTCGATCCAGCCCAGCGCAACCAGATCCCGAAAGCCTTTCCAGAGCCCGCTGAGGATATTGCCGTCCCCCACCGGGATGAACAGACGATCGGGGACCTGGCCCTCCAGCTGTTCCCAGATCTCATACGCCGCAGTCTTCTTGCCCTCCCGGGTGAAGGGGTTATAGGCCGTGTTCCGACAATACCAGCCGAAGGCCTCCGCTGCCGCCAGGGTCAGGTCGAAGGCCTCGTCATAGGTGCCTTCCACCAGGAAGACCCGGGCCCCATAGATCAGCAGCTGGGCGACCTTCGCTTCCGGGGCTGTGTGAGGGACGAAGATGATCGCAGGCAGATTCAGGGCCGCCGCCATGCCGGCCAGCGCCGCCGCGGCGTTCCCGGAGGAGGCCGTGGTGATCGCGGAGGCGCCTTCCTCGCTGGCTTTCAGGGCGGCCACGGCGCTGGCCCGATCCTTGAACGAAGCCGTGGGATTGCGCCCATCGTCCTTGATGTAGACCGCCCGCAACCTCAGCCGCCGGGCCGTCCGTTCCGCCCGGTATAGGGGGGTCCATCCAACCGCCTGGAGGGTCCCCGCTCCTTCCACTCGTTTCAGGGTCTCCGGGCGCAGGGGAAGCAAAGGCGCGTAGCGCCAGATAGAGCGGGAGGGATGATCCCGCAACCGGTCTGGGCTCAGGGTCGCTCGTATACGCTCGTAGTCATACAGCACGTCGAGCGTTCCCTCCGCGCCGTCGCGGGGGCAGACATAGCGAACCTCATCCAGCTCATACGTCGCGCCGCAACGTCCACAGCGGAAGCCTGTGGCGAACATCGATGGGCCTCCAGCGGATCGATATTTCCCCCCATTATGCATCGTTCGTCCGGGGGGCGCGATCGCGGCAGTTATCCGAAGCGAGTTGGGTGTGCTATACTGGGGCCAGCTTTTCCCCAGCAAATCCGGAGAAGATCCCGGGGGGCGCAATCGCATGTTCCCATGTCTGTATATGTTCCCTTGTTTTCAATCTACGGAAAGGAGCGTTGGATGCGGAAGATTCACCTGTGGATCGCCGGATGGCTTCTGCTAACGCTGACGGCGTGTGTTCGCCCGACGCCGTCTCCCTCTCCGACGGCTTCGCCGTCGCCCAGCCCGTCGCCGGAGCCGAGCCCTTCGGCAACCCCGGCGGCGACGCCGGACCTCCAGCGTATTCTCTTCCCCACGCCGGAGGACTGGAGTAAAGGGGCGGCGGAGGCGCGGGTCACCTTCATTGAATGGGGCGATTTCCAGTGACCGTACTGCGGGCAGCTCGCGCCGCTGCTCCGGCGTCTGGTAGACGCCTACCCGAATGAAGTTCGCGTGATCTATCGGCACTTCCCGCTGCGGACCATCCACGATAAGGCCATGATCACCGCCGAGGCCAGCGAGGCGGCTGGCGCCCAGGGGAAGTTCTGGGAGATGCACGACTGGCTTTATGATCATCAATCGGAATGGATCGCCAGCTCCAACATCACCGAGACCCTGGTCTCGGCCGCCCGATCCCTGGGGCTGGATGGGGAGCGATTCCGCCGGGATCTGGAGGAGGGCCGTTATCGGGCGAAGGTGGAAGCGGCTTATGCGGAAGCCGTGGCCCTGGGGCTGCCCGGCACGCCCTTCCTGCTGGTGAACGGCCGGCCGTGGCCCCAAACCCTGAATTACCTGGAATACGCCCACCTGGAGGCCATGGTGAAGCTGGCCCGGCTTCAGGACCGGCAGTTCGAGGCTCCACCTCCGATGAGCATCGACCCGGCTCGTCATTACCGGGCCGTTCTGAAAACCGAAAAGGGCGATGTGGTGATCGAGCTGTTCGCGGACCGGGCGCCTGTCACGGTCAACAACTTCGTCTTCCTGGCCCGGCAGGGATGGTATAACGAGATCACCTTCCACTACGTCATCACCGATGTGGTCGCCATCACCGGAGATCCCAGCGGCACCGGGTTCGGCGGGCCCGGCTATACGATCCCGGATGAGATCACGGAGACGCTGACCTTCGATACGCCCGGCATGGTCGGGATGCTGAACGCGGGCCCGAACACCAACGGGAGCCAGTTTTTCATCACGATGGCGCCGCTCCCGCAGCTGAACGGCCGTTACACGCTCTTCGGGCGCGTGGTCGAGGGGATGGAAGTCATCCGCGCGCTCCGCCCGCGGGATCCGGAGACGGATCCGGGTGCGCCCCCCGGGGATCGGTTGCTGGAGGTGATCATAGAAGAGAAATAGGGAAAGCCCCCACGCAAAATAATGGCGCGCCGTTCACGGCAGGGGCAACCATACAGGGTCGCCCTTACCGTGAATGCATCATTCGTGTATTCGTGCCCACCATTCGTGGACGGCCCTGCCTTCCATAATGGCGCGCCTTCAACAGGGGCAACCATAGGGGGTCGCCCTTACCGTGAACGCATCATTCGTGTATTCGTGCCCGCCATTCGTGGACGGCCCCGCCTTCCATAATGGCGCGCCTTCAGCAGGGGCAACGCTCCGGGATCGCTTAATCCGGGCAGGCTTTCGAGCCTGCCCCTACCCGGCATCATTCGTGTATTCGTGCCCGCCATTCGTGGAAACCCTTTATGGAACCGGTGATGGAATCCTCGTATCCTGAGGTCTCTCCGCCTGCCGTTCAGGAAATCGCCCCTCTATATGCTCCATCCACGGGGCTCCTGTGGATAGGGGCCGGTGTGCTGGGCGGGGGGGTGCTGGTCAGCCTCTGGATCGGCCTGGCGGCCCTGGCGGCGATGTTCCAGCTTCCCGCGCCCCCTCCCGGATTGCTGGCCCTTGGCTTGCTGATCGGAGGCGGCCTGTTCTGGGAAGGGATGCGGATCGCCCGGGGGGAGCCGGATCGGCCCTTCCCCGGAGCGGAGGCCCGGGCCCTGGGGCGGACGATGGTTCTCCTGGTGATCCTCATCGGTTCCGGCGCGATCGCCGAGGCCCTCGCCCCCCAGCTGCCCCTGCTGATCGCGCCATACCACATCGGGGTGGCCATGCTGGGGCCCTTCATGTGGTTCAACTTCCTGCGCTGGCGCCTGCAAGCCCCGTGGACCCATCGTGCGAGCTGGTGGGGGTTGGGGCTGGGCGGTTTCCTGGTTCCCGCGCTGGCCCTGTTCCTGGAGGGCATCGTCGTGGTCATGCTGGCGCTCACCCTGCTCCTGGGGCGGGTGCTCCTGGAGGGACCCGGCTTTCTCAACATGTGGTTCCCTCAGGGCTTCTCGCCTGAGGAGATTCCGACCCTGCGGGTGGAGCGCCTGATGGCGGATCCCTGGCTCTGGATCGGGATCCTGATCGGGGCGGTGGTGCTGATTCCCGCCATTGAGGAAGCGCTCAAGCCCCTTCCTGCGGTTCTGCGGATGCGGGACCCCATGGCCTCCAGGGTTTCGCTGATCCTGTGGGGGGCGATCGGGGGAGCGGGCTTCGCGCTGGCGGAGAACCTGTTGAGCTGGCAACCGGGGATCCCATGGGCGCTGACGGCGGTGGGCCGCCTGGGCGCCTCGGCGCTTCACATCTGGAATGGAGGGCTGATGGGATGGGCCTGGAGCTGCATACGCCGGGGTCGTTTCCTCGAAGGGATCGGGGCGTATCTCTTCGCCTGGCTGATCCATGGCCTCTGGAACGCCGGGGCCATCGCCCTGAGCGGCGCCTTTATCGCCCCGCTCTCTGCGGAAGCCCGGGCCCTGACGCTCCTCCCCGCCCTGATCGGGATGGGCATCGCGCTGTTTCTCGTGATCGGAGGGCTGGGGTGGGCGCTGCCCATGCTGGGGAAAGTGGAAGCCGCTCGCCATGCTCCATCGGAGGGATAAATGCGGATGCGGATCTGGCGGGATTGGCGGATGCGGTCCGCACGCTTGCGAGCCTCCCTGCGCTCGCCGGAGGGATCCCATGATCCCCACCTCCGCCGGAATTTCACCGTGGGGGTGGTGAACGGGGCGCTCTTTATCTTCGCCGAGACCATCCTGGATCCCAACCTGGTGCTGGTCTGGTTCCTCTCCCGCCTGGGGGCCCCGAACCTCCTGCTGGCGCTGGTTTCCCCGATGCGGGACGGGCTGTGGTTCCTGCCCCAGTTGCTGGTTTCCCATCGGATGCGGCATCGCGTTTACTACCTGGGCCTTTACCGACAGATGGCCCTGGTGCGAGCGGCCGGCGCCTTCGCCATGGCCCTGGGAGTCTGGCTGGCTGCCCCACACCCCACGGGCATGCTCCTCGCTTTCTTCATACCGTATTTCGGGATCTCCCTGGCCTCCGGGATCTCCGGCCTGCCGTTTATGGAAATCGTGGGCAAGACCATCCCGCCCCGCCAGCGCGGCGTGTTCTTCGCTGCCCGGCTCTTCTTCGGCGGGCTCCTGGGCCTGGCCGCCAGCGGGATGGTTCGCCTGCTCCTTCAGGAGCAGGCCGGCCTGGCCTTCCCCCACAACGTCGCCCTGCTGTTCCTGATCTTCGCGGTGTTCACCTCCATCGGCATGGCCGCTTTCGCGATGGTGGTGGAACCGCCCAGCCCTGCGCCGGATGGACATGCCCCGCCGACCCCATGGCGGGAGGCGATCCGCGCCCTGTGGCGACGGACTTCCTATCGTCTCTTCCTGGGGGCCCGGGTGGCCCTGATGTGGGCCGCCATCGCCACCCCGTTTTTCACCGCCTACGCGGTCCGGGAGTTGCAGGTGCCCGACGCGATGATCGGGATGTATCTGGGGTTTAACGTCGGCGCCTCGCTGCTCTCGAACCTGCTGTGGAGCTGGATCAGCGTCCGGCGAGGGCATCGAGCGGTGCTGGAGGGGGCGACCCTGAGCGGTCTGCTTGGCGTCCTGTGGGCCCTCATGGTGGGGCCGCTCCGCGGGCCGTGGCCGGACCTGGCCCCCTATCTGATGCTCCCGGTATTCATCCTGAGCGGAGCGTATGCCTCAGGGGCGGCCATTGGGGGGATGTCGCTGCTCTTAGAGATCGCTCCGGGGCACGATCGGCCCCTCACCATCGGCCTCACCAACACCATCCTGGGGGTTGCCCTGCTTTCCACCGCCCTGGGCGGCCTGATCGCGGACCTCATCGGCTATCGGGGGCTGTTCGCCCTCTCGTTCGGGTTCTACACGCTAACGCTGGCCCTCCTGTGGGGGCTGCGACGGGCGATGGAACCGCAGGAGAAACACCCCGGATAGAGGTCTCCATCCAGGCGAGCCCTGGGCCCGCCCCTGCAAATCCAGCGCCTCGTTCGCAGCCGGGCACGAAACGATTGGTCCCCTGGGGGTTTGGGGGCGAGCCGGGCGCCTTCGGCGCCCGGCTC
>JAEVEY010000057.1 GCA_016842045.1 Candidatus Thermoflexus sinensis
CTTACCCCAGCGCGGCCTTCAATCGCTCGGCGACCCCACGGGGGAGCCCGACTTCCACGAGCTCCTCCACGGAAGCCTGACGGATCGCCTCCAGGGAGCCGAAGCGTTCCAGCAGCGCCCGGCGGCGCTTCGGCCCGATGCCCGGGATCTCCTCCAGGAGCGAGGCCAGGGAGAGGCGCTCCCGGCGGGCCCGATGATGGCTCAGGGCGAAGCGATGGGCTTCATCCCGGATGCGCTGGATCAGAAAGAGGGCGGGCGCGTGGCGTTGCAGGAGCAACCCCTCGGAGCGGCCGGGCAGGAAAAGCTCCTCCCGCTCCTTGGCCAGGGCCGCGACCGGGACCCGCTCCCGCAGCCCGAAGGCTTCCAGGACCTCTAAGGCGACCCCTAACTGGCCTTTTCCACCATCCACCAGCAGGAGATCGGGGAGCACCGCAAAGCTTTCATCGGGTTTCTGACCGGGAAGCCGTTGCGAGGAGGTCGCTTCCTGCCAGCGGCGGAAGCGCCGCGTTAATACCTCCCGCATGCTCGCGTAATCATCCGGCCGACCCTGCACGGTGCGCACTACAAAGCGGCGGTAATGGGCTTTCAGGGGGACGCCGTGAACGAAGACCACCATGCTGCCCACCACGGCGGTTCCCTGGGTGTTGGAGATGTCGAAGCCCTCAATCCGGACCGGGGGCGCCGGGAGGCCCAGGGCCTCCGCCAGCTCCTGCAGGGCCGCCTCCTGACGATGGCGGTCCGCCAGCCACCGGGCCCGCAAGGCATTCAGGGTCTCCACCGCGTTCTCGGTGGCCAGCCGCACCAGCTCCGCCGCCTCTCCCTCCCGGGGCACCATCAGCGTCACGGCGTCGCCCCGCCGCTGGCGGAGCCACTGCTCAATGATGGCCGCCTCCTCGATGTGTTCCGGCAGCACGATCTCCGGGGGAACCTCTGCAGCGGCCTGATAGAACTGCTTCAGGAACCCGGCCAGGGCCTCCTGGAGATCCGCCTCCTCCAGGCCCTCCAGGACGAAATACTCCCGTCCGATCAGCCGGCCCTGACGGATGAAGAAGACCTCCACGCACGCCTCCCCGTCCGCGCGGGCGATGGCGATCACATCCCGGTCGGCGGCCACGGTGGAGACGACCTTCTGGCGCTCCATCACCTGCCGGATCGCCCGCAGGCGGTCCCGCAGCTGCGCGGCCCGCTCGAACTGGAGGGCCTCCGCCGCCGCCCACATCCGGGATTCCAGATCCCGGACCACCTCCTCGGTGTGTCCCTCCAGAAAGCGGACCAGCCCGTCGATCATCGCCCGGTATTCCGCCTGGCTGACCGCTCCGATGCATGGGCCCAGGCATCGCTTCAGGTCATAATACAGACACGCCCGCCGGTCCTGCCCGGTGATCGTCCGATCACAGGTCAGATAGGGGAAGATCCGCCGCAGCTCGTCCAGCATCTGGTAGACGGCCGTGGCGGAGGTATAGGGCCCGAAATAGCGGGCGCCGTCGTTCTCGATCCGCCGGGTGATCGTAACCCTGGGGTAGGGGTCCTGGACCGAGATGCGGATGTAAGGGTAGCGTTTATCGTCCTTCAGGCGGACGTTGTATTTGGGCCGGTGCCTTTTGATCAGGTTCGCTTCCAGGATCAGCGCCTCGAGCTCCGAATCGGTCACGATGAAATCCAGATCCGCGATCTCCTGGACCATGCGGCGGGTTCGGGGCGAGAGGTCGGCGCTGTTCTGGAAATACGAACGGACTCGCTGGCGGAGGGAGACCGCCTTGCCCACGTAAAGGATCTCCCCGCGGGCGTTCTTGAAGAGATAGACGCCCGGCCGCGCGGGCAGGGCGCGGAGCTTCTCCTCCAGGCTGGCTCCCTCATAGACGCTCAGCTTCGCATCCATGGGCCGGGATCCCCCAGGTCGCTGGTTTCGTAGAAATTTTGCGCCACCCTTCGCATTTGTGCCAGAATCCTTTCGGAATGCCTGGTTGATCTTCCCCTGTGTAGGGGCGAAAAATTTCGGCGCATATCGATTTCAGGGTGAAGGGACATCCCCCTTTGATTTCCGGGATGAGAATGGCCCCGGGGTCGAGACCCATTTTCAGAAAGCCGTCCATCGTTCCCATTTGGACTTTGGACAAACGGGCCGTCTGATTTCTCGTTCAGGCCCTTCCCTTGCGCGAGGCAAGCCCCTCCCCCCTTCCCCCCTTCCCGCGGCCCAAAGGGCCGCGGGAAGGGGGGAAGTTGAAGGATTTGGGGGTGGGTGGGGCCGCCGAAGGCGGCCCCACCCACCCCCAATCCCCCATCCTTGAGGAAAGGGAGGAGTTTGTCCAAAGTCCAGTTCCCATGCGTGGGCGAAAAATTTTTTCGCCCCTGCCGGCGAACCATCAGGCGAATGGTTCAAATGGTTCAAAGTCCCATTACAGAGAGCGGAGGATCCCATCCCATGATCGAGGTGGAGAGGATCTGGTTCGGATATGGCGGGCAATGGCTCTTCCAGGATTTCTCCTGGTCCGTGGCGCGGGGGGAGGCCTGGGCGATCATTGGCCCTTCGGGATGCGGCAAGACCACGCTGCTCTACCTGCTGGCTGGACTGCGTCAGCCTCTGCGGGGCGAGATCCGGATCGATGGGCAGCCGTTGAAGCGGCCGCGTCCGCGCACTGGCCTGATCCTCCAGGACTATGGCCTCCTTCCCTGGGCGACGGTGTGGGAGAACGTGGCCCTCGGCCTGCGCATCCGCCGGTTCTACGGGCCCGACGGACGCCACGCCCCGGCGGATGCGCCGGTGACGGATATCGCCGGGCCGGTGAGCGCATGGCTGGAGCGGCTGGGGCTGACCCCGGTGCGGGATCGGTATCCAGGGCAGATCTCCGGCGGCCAGCGCCAGCGGACGGCCATCGCGCGGGCGCTGGTGCTGAAACCGGACCTGTTGCTGATGGATGAGCCCTTCGCCTCGCTGGACGCGCCGACCCGGGAGGATCTTCAGGAGCTGACCTGGCGGCTGAAGGAGGAGGAATCCCTGACCCTGATCCTGGTCACTCATAACATTGAAGAAGCCGTCTTCATGGGGCAGCGGATCCTGATCCTGGGCGCCCCGCCCCACACGCGGCCGGAGGTGGTGGAGAACCCGGGGGCCGGCGATCCCTCTTTCCGCCAGACCCGGGCCTACTGGGAGCAGGTGGAGCAGTTGCGTCGGGCCCTGCGGGCTCCGGATGCGCGAACATAGGAAGGGTCCTCAAGCGCCTGTTCCTCCTCCAGTTGCGCAGCGGCGTGAGTGAGGTGAGCTCATATTCCCCCAAGGGGAAGCTCCAGGATCGCCTCGGTGCCCCGCGGGGAACGCGGACGCACCCGTAAGCGCCCGCCATGGGCTTCGGCTACCGCCCGGGCCACCGCCAGCCCGATCCCCATTCCCCCGAACCGCCGCGTTGTCCCTCCATCCACCTGATAGAAGGGCTCCCCCATTCGGCCCACCACTTCCTCGGGGATCCCCACCCCTTCATCCCGCACGATGATCCGGGCCACTCCGCCTTCGATCCGCAGTTCCATCTCGATCGGCCCCCCATCGGGCGAGAATTTCACGGCGTTATCCAGAAGCTCCCCGATGGCTCGCGCCAGGCCTTCCGCTTCTCCCACCAGCCAGACGGCCCGGGAGGGGAGGTTCAATGCCAGGCGATGCTTCTCCGGATCCAGCCTTAACTGAACGATCCGCGCCGCGGTCTGGATCAGCTGCCGCAGGTCTACCGGTTGACGCAGGATCTTTCCCTCTCGCGCGGCCTGCAGCGTGAGCAGCAGCTCCACATAGCGGTGGAGCTCCCCCAGCCGGTTCCGGCTGGCCCGAAGCGCCTCCTGCTGATCCGGGGTCAGCGGGCCGAAGGCGCCGTCGATCAGGAGATCGAGATAGCCCATCGCCACGGCCAGGGGCGTGCGCAGTTCATGCGAGACGTTCTGGATCATCTGCTCCCGGGCGGCCAGCGCTTCCTCCAGGGCGCGGTTCAGGGCCTCCCGCTGCGCCACGGTCTCGCGAAGCGCTTCCACCAGCCGGGCGTTGGAAATCCCCGCCGCCAGCAGATCCGCCAGGCTTTCCAGGAGATCCCGCGTCTCCGGATCAAATGTCCGCCGCGTCCGCCAGATCACGTGCAGCACGCCTAACCGCTCTTCGCCCCGCTGCAGCGGGAGGGCCGCGTGGCTTCGGATCCCTTCCCGTTCGACGATCTGGCGGCTGGCCGCTGGGTAGGGATAGCCGGCGCAATCTTCCACCCAGAGGGGTTCCCCCCGCGCCGCCACCCGACCGGTGATGGTCTCTTCCGCCGCCTGAGCAGAAACCTGAATAACCGGCGCAGCGGAATATCCCTTTTCCACAATCACGCGCAGCAGTTCCGGATTCCGCTCATCCGTCACGTAAACGCTGGCCCCGTCGGCAGGAAGGTGGGTCAGGATCTCCTCCAGCGCGTGGCTCAACAGCGTGGGGAGATCCTGGAGCTCCGCCAGCGCCTGGGCCGTTTGATAAAGGACATGCAGGCGATCCGCCTGGGCCTGGAGGATGCGGATCATCCGGAACCGTTTGAGGGCATCCGCCAGCTGATGGGCCGCGGTCTCCGCCAGGCGGATCTCTTCCGGCGTGAAGATGTGACGTTCGCGGACGTGATCGATGCCCAGGGTGCCCACGATCCAGTCCCCCATCCACAGAGGGACGATCAGCAGGGAGCGAACCTGCACCTGCTCCAGCAGGGCGCGCGCGGGGGCGATCCTCGGGTCGGTGGCCACATCTTCGATCGCCAGAGGCCGTTGCTCCTGAAGGATCCATGCCATGGAAGGATTGCCCTGGATGGGGATGCGTTCGCCCAGGGCGGAGGGCGTATCGAGGGGGTTGTATTCCGCCATCACCACCAGGTGATCGCCGGAGGCCGCGATCAGCGCGATAGCTCCCCGATCCGCCCTCAGAACGGTGACCAGTTCCCGGATTGCGGTGGTGAGCAGCTCCTGCAGGTTGGAGGCGCGATTGGCCTGGAGCGCCAGGCGGTTGAGGAAGGCCAGCTCCTCCGCCTGGCGAGCCACAGCCTCATACAGAGCGGCTCGCTCCAGGACCAGCCCGATCGCCTGGGCCGCTGTCTCCAGAAAGGATCGCTCTTCCTCCGTCCAGACCCGGGGCTCCCCGGTCCCGAGGAGCAGGCCGCCGGCCCATCGTCCTTCTTGCATCAATGGAAAATAGGCGGCCGCACGAAGGCCAGCCGCTTTCAGGACCCCCGATAGGGGGTCCGGGATCTCCGGCCCGTCTGGAAACAGCCACGGCTGTTCCAGCGGCAGGCCGGAGGCCTGCAGCGCTTCCGGTAGATCGAAAGGCGGTGGGGCGGACCATCCCCGCCGGACCTGCAGGGGGGATCCATCGGGGCGGGGGCGGAACTCGATCCATCCGCATGAAAGGCCCAGGGCCTCCAGCAAGGAGTCCAACCCCACCTCGAGCATCGGTTCGAGCCGGGGGTGGGCCCGGGTCATCTGAAGCAGCAACGTCGTCAACGTCCGCTGTCGGGATGCCTGGCGCTCTACCGTGATGGCCATCTGCCGGAAGGCGTCGGCCAGGGCCCCGAATTCGCCTCCCCTTATTCCGGAAAGCGAGGGGAGCGCCTGCGGATCCCCCGCCGCGAGCTGGGAGGCGGCATTCATCAGCCTTCGGATCGGCCGTCGCACCGCCCATTCGGTTCCCGCGTAGGCTCCGAGGAGCAGAAGAAGGAGCAGTCCCCCCAAAATCCCCAGATCTCCCCAGAGCGTCTGGTCCGCCTCGGCGAACAGCGTGCGGGTCGGGGCCTCCACCACCAGGATGAGTTCGCCAGGACGGATGGCCGTGACCAGCACGATCCATCGCTCTCCGTTCGGATCCTGACGGATCCAGCGGTCGGGCTTCCCGGATCGGGCCGCGGCGCTCACCGTGGGGTCCGGGAACGGCATTCCAGGGGAAGGCGCTCCTTCAGGCCAGCGGGCCAGCACGATCCCCCCCGCGTCTAACATAGCGCTCCAGGCCCCGGAGGGAAGCGGAAGGGAGGCGAGCAGTTCGCTCAGCTCTTGCAATTCGATGCTGGCGAAGAGAACCTGGAGGATGTCGCCTGCATGATCCGGAACGGGCATTCCGAACACCAGGACCGGCTTCCCCGTGATGCGGCCGATCTGATATTCCCCTACGGAGAACGCGCCGGTCTCCAGCGCGCGTCGGAACCATCGGCGATCGGCGACGTTCACCGGGCCGGGAAGCGACACGGCGCTACATCGGACATCCCCTTTCCGATCTGCCACCCCGAGGTTCACATACCGCGGAAAAAGCGCCCGCAGCTCCGCCAGGCGCTGGGAACAGGCTGCCGGGTTCCAAAGGGCCTGCTGGACCTCCGGGAGCTGGGACAGTTGTGTGAGGAAGTCAAAGGCTTCGGCCTCCTGGCGCCGAAGAATCGCACGGCCGTGGTCTGCCACCTGTTCCAGGTTCTGGAGGGCCCGATTGATTTCCCGCGTCCGTCGGGCCTCCGCCCGGGCGATCGCCAGCCCGAGGGCCGGCAACAGCAACAGCAAAATGACGAAACTGATGCGAACCCGAAGGCTCATCCCACACTGTGCTCCTGAGGCTTCCCTATTCTATGCAGTTCTCTTTCCGGTTCCCTGATCCGGATCGGAGTGAGGCCGCTGGTCCGCTTCCCTGGATTTGGGAGAGGGGCCCTCTGACACCCCGTTGCTGGAGGCGGATTGCGTGAGTTCTAAATTCCAAATTTAGTTAAATTTTATAAAACTTGCCAATTGAATCCGGGGTTACGCTGTTCCCCTTCTTCTCCGGGTCCTGGAGCGGGATTGGACGCTGAGGGGACGGACCCAGTCGGAGAGGGTTTTACGAGGCCAACGGTGTAGGGCCTGCGAAGATCTGGTTCAGGGAATATCGGGAAGGAGGCGAGGTCGCCCTCAACGGCCCTGCCTGTTCTCCAAAGCCCCGCGGATGGTCCGGGGGAACCGGGGCGCCTCGAGTTTCAGATCCCCTGGGGGATGGAGCCATCCGATCCCCGCGCCTGGCGAAGGTGACACCACGGGCGGATCAGCTCGCGGCCTTTCCCCAGTCGTTCCCGCAGGGCTGCCCGCATGACCTCACGCTCATCCCATGGGTATTCCACCGTTCCATAGCACATCGAAGGCTCATGCCCCTTCCCGCAGGCGATCACCAGGTCCCCCGGCCGGGCCAGCTCCACCGCGAACCGGATGGCCTCGGCGCGATCCGGGATGCGCCAGAAATCGACGCCCTCCACCCGCCCCTCCGCCCGCACCCCATCCGCGATGGCTTCCATAATCGCTTCCAGGTCCTCCGTCCGTGGGTCCTCCGCGGTGATCACGATGAGATCGGCCAGCCGCCCTGCCACGTGCCCCATCATCCCTCGTTTCTGCACATCCCGCAGCCCGGCGCTCCCGAAGACGACGATCACCCGTCCGCTGGTCATCCGCCGCGCGGTGCGCAGGGCCTGCTCCAGGGCGTTCGGCGTGTGGGCGAAATCCACGATGGCCAGGAAGTCCTGACCCTCATCGATCCGCTCCATCCGGCCGGGGACGCTGCGCAGGCGCCGCACGCCCTCGGCGATCGCCTCCAGCGGCAACCCCAGGGCGATCCCCACCCCGGCAGCCGCCAGGATGTTGGCGACGTTGTATTCCCCCACCAGGGAGGTTTCGATCCGGATGGACCCCACGGGCGTGCGGAGCTGGAAGCGGGTGTGATCCGGCTCAAAGCGAAGGGCCTCGACCGTGAGGTCGGCCGGCTTCGCCAGCGCGTAGCTCAGATAGCGGTCGGCGGGGATCCGGCGGAAGTAATCAAAAGACGGGTCCTCCGCGTTGAGGACAGCCGTCTTGGGGAGGCCCTTGTCGGCGGAGGTTTTGAGCAGCTCAAAAAGGCGGGCTTTGGCGGCCCGGTAGTTCTCCCAGGTGCCGTGGAAATAGAGGTGCTCGTGGGTGATGTTGGTGAGGACCGCGATGTCGAAATCGCATGCGGTCACCCGATGCTGGGCCAGGCCCTCCGAGGTCGTCTCGAGCACCGCGTGGGTGAGGCCGGCCGCCACCATTTCCGCCAGGTAACGCTGAACATCCGGGGCCTCCGGGGTGGTGGTATGGAAGCCGGTGTCGTAAACCCGATCCCCGATGACCGCGTTCACCGTGCTGATCATCCCGGCCCTCAGTCCGGCGGCCGTCAGGATCGAATGGATGAGGTTGACGGTCGTGGTCTTGCCATCGGTTCCGGTCACGCCGATGAGGATCAACCGGCGGGAAGGGAAGGCGTGGAAGGCGGCGCACAGCCAGGCCAGGGCCTCCCGGCCGCTGGGGACTTCCACATAGGGCACGCCGTCAGGCAGGGGGATTTCCTCACGGGGCCGTTCCCCGACCACGGCGACCGCCCCCCGCGCCAGGGCGTCGGGGATAAAGGCATGCTTATCGTGCTGCAACCCTCGATAGGCCACGAAGAGGGCGCCCGCCTGAACCTGGCGCGAGTCCGTCGCCACATCGTGGATCTCCGGATCGCCCCCGGTATGACGGTAAGGAAACGGCAGCGCGCTCAGCAAATCGGAGAGCCTGCGGGGAGACATGCCGGGTTATTCCTCCAGGGCTTCTTCGTTCGCCGGTCGGGTTTCCCCCTCGAGGAGCGGCCTCAGGAGCGCGCGCCGTTCCGCCTCCCAGCGGGCGATCCACATCCGCTCCTCATCGGTGAGCGGGGCGCGGAGAAGGAGATCCGGCCGGCGCTCATAGGTGCGCCGGAGGGATTGCATCCGGCGCCAGCGGGCGATGGCCTGGTGGTGGCCGGAGCGCAGGATCTCCGGGACCTCCCATCCGCGGTAGACAGCGGGGCGGGTATAGTGGGGATGTTCCAGAAGGCTTTCCGCGAAGGAATCGTGGCGCGGAGCCTCGGGATCGCCCAGCACCCCAGGCAGCAGGCGCACCACCGCGTCGATGATCACCAGGGCCGCGGGCTCGCCCCCGGTCAGGATGAAATCCCCGATAGAGATCTCGTCGGTGACCAGATGCTCCCGCACCCGCTCGTCCACGCCCTCGTAATGGCCGCAGATCAGCACCAGCCGGGGATGGTGGGAGAGCTCCCAGGCCACCTCCTGGGTGAAGCGGCGCCCCGCGGGATCCAGAAGGATGATAGGGATCTCCCCTCGCGCCTCTGGCGGGACGTCGGCGAGGATGTGCTCCACGGCGTCGAAGATCGGCTCCGGCCGCATGACCATCCCGCCCCCACCGCCGTAAGGGGCGTCATCGGTCACGCGGTGGCGTCCCAGCCCGAAAGCCCGGAGGGAATGCACTTCGATCCGGACGCGGCCCGACTCCTGCGCCCGCTTCAGGATGCTCACCCGCAGGGGGCCTTCGAAATATTCCGGGAATAAGGTCACCACGTCGATCCGCACGGTTCCTCCACAGGGAGGCGCAGGGGCCTTTCATACGGAAATCATCAACGGCCCTCCCGGGCCGCCGTCGACCCGTGGAGGGCGCGCTTTCTGGCGTAGTCCTGTCTTCGCCTTCACTCCGTCACCACCGGGATGATCATCGGCCGGCGGCGGGTGTGGCGGTAGAGGTAATCCGCCAGCGCGCTCTGGATGCGGTGGGCCAGGGCCTGTCGGGACTTCCCTTCCCCGTTCGCCGAACGCACCGTTTCAATGATCAGCTCTTCGGCGCCGGCCAGCAACTCTTCCGCCTCCCGGGTGAAGGTGAAGCCCCGCGTGATCAGCTCCGGCCGTCCGATGAGCCGGCCGGTCTTCGGATCCCGCCGCACGATGGCCACCACGAACCCTTCCCGCGAGAGCACCTCCCGTTCCCGCAATACCTCCGGGCCGATATCTCCGATCAGCGCCCCGTCCACGAACACATAGCCGCCCGGCACCCGCTCCGCGATCCGTCCCTGGCCGTCCTTGAACTCGATCGCCCATCCGTTCTCCACCGTGAAGATGCGATCCGCCGGGATCCCCAGCTCCATCGCCAGGCGGGCGTGGGCCTTGAGGTGGCGGATCTCCCCGTGGATGGGGATGAAATACTGGGGGCGGACCAGGTTGATCATCAGCTTGAGCTCCTCCTGGCTGGCGTGGCCGGAGACGTGGACCGGGGCGATCGGATCGTAGAGCACGTCGGCCCCGCGCTGGAAGAGCCGGTTGATGGTCCGGTGCACCATCTCCTCGTTGCCCGGGATCGGGTGAGCGGAGATGATCACCGTGTCGCCCGGGACGATCCGGAGCTGCGGGTGCTGGCCGGCGGCCATCCGGGCCAGGACCGAGGAAGGCTCCCCCTGGGCGCCGGTGGTCACGATCACCACGCGGTGCGGCGGGTAGCGATCCACCTCATCGAGGCGGATCAGGACTCCCGGTGGGATCTCCAGGTAGCCCAGCTTCTGGGCGATCTTCACGTTCTCGATCATGCTGGTCCCGGCGAAGGCCACCTGACGGCCGTGGCGGAGCGCGGCATGGATCACCTGCTGGAAGCGGGAGATCAGCGAGGCGAAGGTGGCGACGATGATCCGGCCCTTCGCCTGGCGGAAGGCGGCATCGAAGGCCGCATCGATCACCCGCTCCGAGGGGGTCCACCCCGGCCGGTCGGCGTTGGTGCTATCCGAGAGCAGGGCCAGGACCCCCCGCTTGCTGAACTCCGCGAGGGCGGCGAAATCCGTGGGCTTGCCGTCCACTGGCGTCTGATCGAACTTGAAGTCGCCGGTGTGAACGATGAGGCCCGCGGGGGTGGTGATGCCCAGCCCCACCCCATCGGGGATGCTGTGGCAGACCCGGAAGAGCTCCACCGTGAACGGCCCGATGGTCAGGCGGTCGCCGGCCTGGACTGTGTAGAGGGTGACGCCTTCCGTGACTTTTGCCTGTTTGAGTTTGACTTCGATAAGCCCTCGCGTGAGGGGCGTGGCGTAGACCGGGGCCGGGATCTCGCGGATCAGGAAGGGGAGGGCGCCGATGTGGTCCTCATGGCCGTGGGTGACCACGATCGCCCGCACCCAGGCCTTTTTATCCCGGAGATATTGCCAGTCGGGGATGATGAAATCCACCCCCAGCATATCGTTCTCCGGGAACATGATCCCGGCGTCGATGATCAGGATGTTGCGGCCATATTCGACAGCCATCATATTCTTGCCGATCTCGCCCAGCCCCCCGAGGGGGACAATCCGTAAAACCTGTGCCATTGAACCTGTCTCCTGATCGGTTAAGAGTGCCCTGTCCATTCCGGGTTTTCAGGGTTTGGGCTGGAGGCCGAAGGCCCCCGGCCCTGATTCATTTTCCCCCCACAGCACAGAGACTGCGAGGGGAGGGATCCTGCGGGGCCTTCAATGAACAAAAAGGCCGCCAGCGCCCCAGCGGGCATCCGGCGGCCCCATCCCGAACCTGATGATCGAATCGCCCCGCGGCCTTCATCTTCTTTATCGTAAACGCAAAGCCGGGTTTCGTCAATTTCGTCAGCCGAATCGGCGGGCGCCGGGGAGGGCGACGGAGAGTGGGGTGGGGCGATGAGCCAGCGAGTTTGCTATAATTTAAGTGGAGGGGTGGCCGAGTGGACGAAGGCGGGTGACTCGAAATCACCTGTGGGCCCTTGAAGGCTCACCGCGGGTTCGAATCCCGCCCCCTCCGCCTGCACCGCTGCGCTCGAAGGGGGATTCGAGCGCAGCGGTCTTTTTAGGAGTGGAGCGTTGGGGATGATCCGGGGGTTCAAATGAAAACAGCTGTTATCCATGATCTGGATCTGGACCGCTGGGAAGCATACGAGGACATCATCACGGACAGCCTGTGGCTTCTGGGTCCCCGGGCCAACCACGGGATGCACACCCCGGAATACTGGGGCAACTTCGTCCCCCAGATCCCTTATCAGGCCATGCGGCGCTTCACCCGTCAGGGGGAGCTGGTTATCGATCCCTTCGCCGGGCTGGGGACCACCCTCATCGAGGCCAGGCGGCTGGGCCGCTTCGCCATCGGCGTCGAGCTGGTCCCCGGGGTAGCGGAGCGCGCCCGCTGGCTGGTGGGCCTGGAGGAAAACCCCTATGGGGTCGGGACGGAGATTCTGATCGGCGACAGCGCCGATCCGGAAACGGTCTCCCGCGTCCGGGAGGTGATGGCCCGCTGGGGGTTCTCGGGCGCCCAGCTGTTGATCCTTCATCCCCCGTATCACGACATCATCCGGTTCAGTGAGGACCCCCGGGATCTCTCCAACGCGCCTACGGAAGAGGCCTTCTACGAGGCCTTCGAGCGGGTGCTCCTCAACTTCGTCCCCCTTCTGGATCCGGGGCGCTTCCTGGTGCTGGTGATCGGGGATAAATACACCCGGGGGGAATGGATCCCGCTGGGCTTCCGGACGATGGAGCGGGTGCTGCGACACGGGTTCCGCCTCAAAAGCATCTGCGTCAAGGATATCCAGGAGAACCGGGGCAAGCGCGGCCAGTATCACCTCTGGCGTTACCGGGCCCTGAAAGGAAACTTCTACGTCTTCAAGCACGAATACGTGATGTTCTTCGAACGGAAGGGATGAAGAAGGCCGATGCCCATCCCTCATGGGTTCGTGGTCACCCCCACCACCTTCCCGCTGCATCCGGAGTTCCGGTCCGCCGGGACCACGCCCGGGAAGTCCCGGGCTCAGCATATCAGCCGGCTGGCGGACATGGCTTGAACACGCCCAGGGGATCCTGTGCTGTTCTATCTGCAGGGCTATGGCTTTTATGGGGTTTTTCGGATTGCTTCTGATCTCCTTTATGATAAGAGTTACGCAGTTCGGGGCTCGCGAGAAGAGGTAGAATGGCCCCACCCCCCTTATCCCCCCTCCCCACGGCCCTTTGGGCCGTGGGGAGGGGGGATAAATATATTTTTGGGGGGAATCGCGCGCCGAAGGCGCGCGATTCCCCCCAAACCCCAGGAGAAAACCAACTGCGTAACTCCTATTTATGAGCCACCGGATGGGTGGCTGCAACAAGAGCTGGGCCTTCCCCTGATCTACCGGGTCCGCATCGAGCCCGACGAGGTCTATCCTCATCCGGTCACGGAATGGGAGGCCATCGATCGCCTGCCCCTTTACAGCCGAGACATCCGCTGGAGCCTGCTGTATCGGAAGCTGAAAGGGGAGCGGGGATGTTTCTATCTCTTTCCCCACGAGTTCGAGAGCATGAGACAGCTGCTGCGGAAGGCGAACCCGGATGGACCGCTGGAAAGAGCGGGGCAGGGATTTCTGACCTGGCGGGAGGGGGAGATCCGGCGGGAGCCGGGGATCCCAGCGCGTCCTTACGAGGGAAGCACGGAATCCCCGCTGGATCCGATCGATGTCCGGCGCGGGGAGAAGCATCTTCAAGCCTGGCTGGTCTGGCACATCGGGCGGGGATCCATCCCTGCGAGAGCTAACAGGGGATCCTATGTGGTTCGCCAATGAGGTGTATACCGGGATGGGGATGCAGCGGATGGATCTACTGACCATCGAGGAGGTGGGGGGACGGCGGCGCTTTCGGATCCTGGAGCTGAAGGCCAGATTGGCGGAGGCCAGAGATGCGGAGCAGATGCGTCGCTACATCTGGTGGCTTCGGGACTACGTGGC
>JAEVEY010000210.1 GCA_016842045.1 Candidatus Thermoflexus sinensis
GACGAGACCCTGCGTCAAACGATGGAGGCAGAGTTGCGGGAGCGGCTGCAGGAGGGGCGCCCGTTGCGGGTCTACCTGGGGGTGGATCCGCGGACCAGCGATCTGCACCTGGGGCACACGGTGCCCTTGCGGAAGCTGCGGCAGTTCCAGGATCTGGGGCATGAGACCATTCTGGTGATCGGCACCTTCACGGCACTGGTGGGGGATCCCTCCGATCAATTGCGGGGGCGCGCCCTGATGTCCCCGGAGGAGGTGGAGGCCAACGCGCGCACCTATGCGGAGCAGGCCTTCCGGGTGCTGGATCCGCAGAGGACCATCATCCGCTACAACGCCGAGTGGCTTTCTAAACTCACCTTCGCCGACCTTATCCGTCTGGCTTCACATTTTACGGTGCAGCAATTCCTGGCTCGGGAATCCTTCGCTGAACGCCTGAAGGCCGGCGATCCCATTTTCCTGCACGAAACGTTTTACCCGCTGATGCAGGGCTACGACGCGGTGGCTCTGCAGGCGGATGTGCAGATCGGCGGGACCGATCAGCTGTTTAACATTGTGGTGGCCGGGCGGAAGTTGCAGGAGGCTTTCGGCCAGCGGCCCCAGGTCGCGATCCTGCTCCCCCTGCTGCCGGGCACCGACGGCGTCCGCAAGATGTCCAAATCCCTGGGCAACCACATCCCGCTGAACACAACGCCGGAGGATATGTTTGGGAAGGTCATGAGCATTCCCGACGAGGCGATGCCGATTTACTTCAAGCTCCTCACCCGCTACCCGCCTCCCCGGATTGCAGCGATTGAGGAGGGGTTGCGCTCGGGGAGCCTCCACCCGCGGGATGTGAAAATGGAGCTGGCGCGCGAGATCGTTGCGATCTTCTTCGGGGAGGAGGCTGCGGAACGGGCAGAGGCCCATTTCCGCATTGTGTTCCAGGAGCGGGCCTTCCCCGAGGAGATGCCCGTGTTCTCTCTTTCCGGCCCGCAGCCGTTAGTGGATCTGCTGGTCGCTGCCGGGCTGGCTCATAGCCGGAGTGAGGCCCGCCGCCTGATCCGTCAGGGTGGGGTCCGGCTGGATGGGGAGACGGTTTCGGATGTAGAGGCCATGGTGGCGATCGACCGGCCGAAGGTGCTCCAGGTGGGCCGCCGGCGCTTCGTCCGATTGGTGCCGGCTACGTGATGAGGGTGCGGTTGGGGCTCGCCGGGAGGCTCGCCCTCCCGCTTCGTCTCGCTGTTGCCCGGAGGCGATGAACCCGCTGTCTCTCTTCTACAGCGGGGCAACTGTTCGCAGTCGTCTACCTGCACACGGCGTTGTTTCCACCGATCTCTCTGGAGAGGCCTCACGCCATGGAAGGGAAACGGGTTCAGGACAGCGAGGTGGTGCTGACGCAGATCATGCAACCGGAGCATGCCAACATCCTGGGCAATATCCACGGCGGATGGATTATGAAGCTCATGGATGAGGCGGGAGCGATTGTATCTTCCCGCCACGCCCGCCGGCCCACTGTGACGGTCGTGGTGGATTCCATCCAGTTCTGCGCCCCGGTCCACGTGGGGGACCTGGTGCACGTGCGGGCGCGCATGACGCGAGCGTGGCGGACCTCGATGGAGGTGGAGATCCAGGTTGAGGCGGAGGATCTGCTGACGGGGGATCGCCGGGTGACGGCGACGGCTTATTTCGTTTATGTGGCCCTGGATCGGGATGGTCGTCCTGCACCGGTGCCCCCGCTGATCCTGGAGACGGAGGAAGAACGCCGTAAGGCGGAAGAGGCCGACCAGCGCCGGGCGGAACGCCTGGCCCGCCGGGAGAGCGTGGCGACCCGGACTGCCTCGTAATAAGGTAGGACAACTGCTTGCAGTTGTCCTACTTTGGTTTAAAGGATCGCGTCCAGAGCAGCAGAAGGAGCGCCTCCAGGCCGATGGCCAGGCTGTTGGCGAGGGCGGGGCTCGCAGGTCCCAGGATAGAAACCAGCGCCGGGGCCATCGCCAGATAGGCGGCGGTGCCGACGGCAGCGGCCATGAGCGGCCGGAGGAAATCATGGCGCGCATAGAAAGCGCGAGCGGTGATCTCAGCGATCGTGTAGGTCAGCAACCCGGGGGCGAACATCCGGAGAGCAGCCCCCACGGCCTCCACCGACGCCTCCCCGAAGGCACCCCGGGCCAGCAACCATCGCACCAGCGTCTCCCCTCCAAACCACAACACCCCGCCGGCTAATGCAGAGAGCACCCCGGCGATCCCCAGCGCCCAGCCCAGATCCTGCCACAGGGCTTTCCGATCCCCCCGGGCGACATGGGCGGAGAGGGTGGGAAGGAGCACGATCGCCAGGCTGGTGCTGATCAACGTCTGAGGCACCTGCATCAGGCGCCAGCCATAGGCCAGGGCCGCGACCGCCCCGGGCTCCAGACCCCCGATCAGGCGATAGCCCCAGGCGATCTGAAAATACGCCAGCGACACAATCAAAGCCCGCGGGATCAGCAGCGCCCCCACCGTCCGCAACCCTGCATGACGGGGATCCATCGCCCAGGCCCACGGCCAGCCCCGCAGTCCGGGGAGCAGGATCAGGGTGTGGAAGAGGGCGCCCAGGATCACTCCCCACGCCAGCCCCAGAATGCCCAGAGGGCGAGATAGCAGAAGCGCCCCCAGGATCGGGCCCCCATCGGCCAGCACGGAGCCCAGGGCAGGCCACACAAAGCATCGGGCCGAATGCAGCACCGCTGTGAGCACTCCGCTGAGCCCGAACAGCACCGCGACCAGCCAGAGCACCCGCAGCAGGCGGATCGCCTGATCCTGCGTCGACGGAGGGAGCCCGGGCCCGAAGACCGCCCGCACCCAGAAGGGTGCGCTCCAGGCGATCAACAGCCCGGCCACGGTCAGCGCACCCACCGTCAGGAGCGCCACGGTGGTGGCGAGACGGGCCGCCTCCTGAGGGTCGCGCACCAACCATGCGGTCAGCACCGGCACCAGGACCACCGCCAGGGTTCCGCCGGTGAACAGGAACAGAAAGTCCGGCATGACCATGGCCACATCGAAGGCGCTTTTATCCGGCCCGGTGCCGAAACGAGCCGCAACTATCGCCTGGGCCAGGAAGCCGGTGAGCTTTCCCAGCAGGCTCAGGCCCGCCACCATGGCCGCTGGTTGCAGGATCCGACGGAGGAACCCGTAGAGCTCCTCAGACACGGCGCGGACCTCCCTCCACGAGGAAGACGAGGGCCGGGGGCATCCGGACCGGTTGCCGCTTATCGTCCCAACCGTCGCCAGGGCTCCGCATAGAAATCCAGATATTCCTCCAGCGCGCGGGCCCACAGGGCATCTTCATGCCCTCCGGGATGCACCTCCAGACGCACCGGGATCCCCCGGGTTTCCAGAATCGCCGCCAGTCGTTGCGCCCCCTCCAGCGCCCAATCCGCATCGCCAGCGTCCAGATAGATCCGAAGCCCTCGAAGATCCGCCTCCTGAGCCAGGGTAAAGGGATCGTAAGCCGGCGGGGCCATGTTCACGCTCAACGCCGGGCTGTGCCCGCCCACGCTGGCGAACGCTTCCGGATGGCGCAGGGCGATCTCCAGCGCCCACACGCCGCCCCGCGAGATGCCGCCGATGGCCCGGGCCCATCGGGCCGGCTCGACCGGATAGCGGGCCTCGATCGATGGAATCAGGACCTCCATGATCATGGCCTCCACAGAGCCCGGCCCGCCGCTGGTGTAGACATACAGAGCGTCCGGGAATCCCGGCAACACCACCAGGAAGGGGGGCCAGCGCCCGACCCGGATCCCGGCTTCCAGCGCCTCATCGACCCCCAGCTGATCCCAGTGAGTGTGATCATAGGGATAGCCGTGGAGAAGGTAAAGAGCGGGATAGCGCCTTGCCGGATTCCAACAGGGAGGAAGATAAACCCGATAGGGGATCTCCGCCCCTATTGTGGGAATGAGCACCGAACCTGTCTCCCAGTGCCCCGGCTCACACGTAGGGGTCGGCGAGGGCGCTGGCGTGGCGGTCGACGTCGGGGTCCGGGTGGGGGTGGGCGGGATCAGGGTTGCAGTCGGCGTTGGAGTGGGCAAGGGAGATAGATCAACCGCCATCTGCGGCGTCAGGAGCAGAACCAGGTTCAACGTGAGCAACATCCCGATGAGGACGAGCCAGTTTGGCCTTCGCATCTCGATGATCATCCCGGTCAAGGATCGGGTTGTGTTCGCATCGTGAGGGCTCTGCCCTCTCGCTTTATCCTCCGCGCCTCCTCAATTTCATAGCTGAGAAGGCCGCTTTCGGCGGCCTTCTCGGCTATGAAAATCCCCTCCACCATCATGACCGGATACACCTGCCGTGTCTCTTTACCTCACCACCGCGTATGGATAACGGGCCATGGCGTCCTCTATCCGAACCCGCCAGCGAACATCCAGCGGCCTGGGGAGCTGATCCGGCGGGAAGAACTCGACCTCCAGGGATTCGACGCCATCGGCCTGCAGGCGGCCGCCTGTGATCCGGGCCTCGAAGCAGGCCACCACCGGCTGAGAGCGATCTCCATTGGGATACGTGAACGTCCATGCCGGATCCGTATACAGGCCCACCAGGCGTACCGGCTCCACCTGAAGTCCGGTTTCCTCGGCCACCTCCCGGATGAGGGTCTGATCGATCCGCTCGCCGACTTCCATGATCCCGCCGGGCAGCCCCCACTCGCCGTTGTCATCCCGGCGCTGGAGGAGGATTTTCCCCTGCGCGTCAAAGACCACAGCGCTGGTGGCGGGGACCACCAGGGTAGCCGGGCCGACCCGTGCCCGCAGGCGCCGGATGGTTTCCCCGGGGTTTCGAGACGGCTGCCCGGGCGCGCCGCTCCGAAAGGCCGCCGCGGGATCGTTACGCCGGTAATCCGCGATCATCGCCGCATACCATGGCGGTAGAGAGGGGAGCTCCTCCAGAGAAAACCATTGCAAAGCCCGGGATTCCTGGCCATCCGGACGCAAAGCGCCCCCGCGCGGGCGCGCCAGGAAGCAGGCGGTCACCGGGTGAACGATGTCGCCGTTCGGGTAATGAACCATAAACTCCGGGGAAGTATAGAGGCCAATCAATCGCTCGACCCGGATGGCCAGGCCGGTTTCCTCCCCGACCTCGCGATGGAGGGCCTGGAGGAGGGATTCGCCCGGCTCCATCACCCCGCCGGGCAGGCCCCACGCCTCGAAGTCCGTGCGCTGCTGCAGGAGGATGCGGCCGTCTTCGTTCACGATCAGAGCGGTGGCGTAGACCAGCCAGATCGGTTCCGATCCGATGTGCTGTCGCAACCAGCGGACGTAATCCATGGCCGATGTTGAACGACGAGAATGGGCGGATGCAGAGGATTTGTGCGTCGGTGGGGTCGACTCTGGCGAGCCCGCCGACTCACAAATCGGCCTAAAACAAATCGGGCGCGGCCTGCGCCGCGCCCGTGGCTGGTGGCCCCGGCGGGATTTGAACCCGCGATCTCTGCCTTGAGAGGGCAGCGTCCTGGACCGGGCTAGACGACGGGGCCACGGTCTCCGTTATTCAATCTTACCTGGAGCAGGTCGGTTCGTCAAGGCTTGCGCGCGGTCGACGGTATGACGCTTTCGCGCTCGCGCTTCCAGGATGAGGGGGCACACCGGGGATGGAGACGGACGACCTGATCGATCCCATGGCCCTCGATCGTAATGAACTGGAAAACAATCCGACATGAATCGGCCTCCACCCGCATCGCCCCGTGCTGCTCTCGATATCGAACCTGACTCCCGGGGATCGGGGCGCGGAATGGATAGCGGGCCGGATGCCCGCCCAATCCATTGACGAAATACAGGAGGCCATCCCGCTCGATGCGCTCGTAAACGTGATCATGGCCGGCCAGGACGGCGGTGGCTCCCCATTCCGCAAATGGCCACTGCAGGGCCGGGGTGGAACCATGGAGGCCGGAGGAATAAGGTGGGTGATGCAGCACCACCAGGCGCCAGGGGGCATCGGTGGCCTGGAGCCGTTCCCTCAGCCAGCGCGCCTGGCGTGAGTTTACTGTGATCCCGTCCGGCTCACGGGGATCGCTGTCCAGGATGAACAGATGCACGGCCCCCCAGCGCACCTCATAATAGCGCTCGTTGCCGGGCAATGTGAAGTAATCAAGGTAAGGGGCCGCCCGGGAGGTTTCCCAATCATGGTTTCCCAGGGCGGGAAAGAAGCGGTTGCGATCGGCGCCGGATCCATAACGCCCCCGGTAGGGCGCAATGAACATGTGATAGTAGCGGCCGATGTTCTCGTCGATGGTCCGGGCTTCTCCCCGCGGGTAATTGTTATCCCCGGTGGTGACGATGAAATCAGGCGCCCAGCTTCGAACGAGCCGGGCGACGGCCTCGGCTGCCGGACCAGCCTGTCCATAGTCGCCAATCACCGCAAACCGCACGATCGCGGGTCGGGGGGTTGGCCTATCGCCTGGTGGCCTTTCGGTCCTCCCGGGAGTCGCCGGAGGGGACGAGGGGGGCGGAGAAGGCGATGTGGGAGATGAAGGATGTTCCAGGGGAACAGGCTGGGAAGCCGGAAGCGAGGGGGTCGGTGTCATGAGGATCGAAGGGGGAACAACGGGACGCGATCGCTCCCATCCCCTCCAGCATCCAGAGCCCAGAAACAGCAATCCAAACGCAAGGATCAGGACCTTGCGGATTATCCGGCCCGATCGCATTCTCTCTTCGCGGTTGGAATGTATGGCTACGGGCCCTCGATGAGCACCCGATGAGGATCGACCCGGTTGTTCAGCGGGGCGATCTCCACGTCCTCATGGATGAGGCCGGCCCAGAAGTAGAGGGGGTTGCGCGGCGGCGTGTAGGTGATCCGGATGCATCCGGTCACAAGCGCGGTCCGCCCCGCTGGCAGATAGTAGTAAGGACGGCCGTCGATGATCCGGGTCTCCAGATCCTCCGGCCCGCCCACCGCCCAGCGGAAGGGGTAATTCCGCAGCGAGGTGTCGAAGTCGATGCCCACCCGCCAGGCGCCGGATTCCTCCGCCCAGCCCTCCGGGCGGCCGGGCTGCGGCGCGCTGAAAGTCTGATCCAGATCGTAACAGGTCCCCGGAGGCGGCCCACTGGTCCGGATGGGAACCGAACCATAGTTATGCACGGTCAGCGTGAAGTAAAGGAACCCACCTAAGGAGACCGGGATGTAATCCCCGGTCCCGGAGGAGATATCGGAGCGGAACTCGACCTGGCCGTTGAGGATCTCCGCCCGCGGCACCCCACCCTCGCGGATGGTCAGGGTCCCGGTGGCCACGTCCCGCAATCCCAGCGCGTCCTCAGCGACCGCATAGACTGTGTAGGTCCCATCGGGCGGAGGCTCCTGGCCCCGGTCCACGCCGGCGTCATAGTCGAATACATGACAGCCGGCCTCGCCGGGCTTGCGCCGCTGCACTTCCTTCCGGGGCACCGGATACCGGACGCCATCGGCGCCCTCCAGGTAGACGGTCAGCTGCGCCGGCCGGTTGACGCAGACGTTGATGGTGGCCCGGTCGCTCAAACCGTCGCGGTTCGGCGTGATCTCCGGGGGCGAGACGCTGAACCCGGTGATCTGGAGGGGCTGCGGGTTCGATCCGCTCACGGTGAGGGTGCCGGTGATCCGGGCGGTTTCCCGTTCATCCCGGGCTTCCACCACCCAGGTGTAGCGTCCATCGGGGAGCAGCTGGTTTTCCACCACCCCGTTGAACAGGACCTCGTATTCTCCCTGCGGCCGGGGTTGCTCTCGCCGGAAATAGCGTGGCGCGCCGTCCGCCCCAAGGAAGTAAATCGAAACCGTGGCGTTGCGGCCCAGAGCGTAACGGATCACGACCACATCGTTGTGGCCGTCGGCGTTGGGGGTCAGGAGATCCGGCGTGACCGACGCCGCGCGCAGCAGCGGGGCCGGCTGACAGGCGATCAAAAGCGCCAGGGCAAAGCCGGCGCCTATCCAGAACCGAAGGCCGGTGGGGAAGATCTGGATCATTGTAAGTCCGTCCTGAGCGGTTTATCCGGGAAATTTTCGAGGTGGACGAGGCCGCTGAAGGCGGCCCTGTTCACTTCGAAATCCCCCAGAGAGAACCGGTAGATGCTCTGCAGCAGAGAAATGGATTTGTGGCTCGATCCCGAGTCCGGGTATTACGATTCTCGCTCACGGCCCCGGAAGACCAGGCGGAGCGGCGTTCCCGTAAAGGGATACCGGGCACGGATCCGGTTCTCCAGATAGCGCTCATACGAGAAATGAACCAGATCCGCGTCGTTGACGAAAAACACGATCGTCGGCGGATCGGTGCGAGCCTGGGTGACATAATAGATCTTCAACGGCCGGTCCTTCCGAGCCGGCGGGGGCTGTTGCTCCATCGCCTCCCGGACAAGCCGGTTCAGCTCCGAGGTGCTCAGGCGCACGTGTCGTTCCTGATACACCTGAAGGGCCAGCGGGAGCAACCCCGGAACCCCATAGCCGGTCTTCGCGGAGACGAAGCGGATGGGCGCGTAGTCCAGGAACTTCAGGGTCTGACGGATGTGCTGGGTGAATTCCTCCGGCTTTACCCGGGGCCGCCCTCGCTCGTCCAGCATAAGATCCCATTTATTGACCACCAGGATCACGCTCCGGGCCTCCTCCACTACCATCCCGCCGATCACTGCGTCCTGGTGGGTGACGCCTTCCTTCGCATCCAGCACCAGGAAGACCACATCGCTCCGCTGGATCGCCCGCAGGGCGCGCAGGACACTGTAGCGCTCGACCCCGGGCTGGATCTGCCCCCGGCGGCGGATCCCCGCGGTGTCGATGAGGACGATTTTCTTCCCTTCCCATTCGATCGGCGTGTCGATGGCGTCCCGGGTGGTTCCCGGGATCGGGCTGACGATCACCCGTTCCTCGCCGAGGATGGCGTTCAGCAGGGAGGATTTCCCGACGTTCGGGCGGCCCACGATGGCGATGCGGATCCCTTCTTCCTCCTCCACCTCGGCCAGGCCGGGCAGGGCGGCCACAATGGCATCCAGGAGCTCGCCAATGCCGAGGCCGTGGAGCGCGGAGATCGGGTAAACTTCTCCCAGCCCCAATTGATAGAACTCAACCGCCGCCTCCCGCAGGGCCGCGTTGTCCGCCTTGTTCGCGGCCACCAGAACCGGCTTCCGGGTCCGCCGGAGGACTTCGGCTACCGCTTCATCGGCGGCCGTCAGGCCGGCCTGGACATCGACAACCAGAACCAGGACGTCGGCCTCGGCGATGGCGATCTCCGCCTGGGCCCGGATTTGAGGGATGAAGGCGGCCGAATCCTCCGCCAGGGGCTGGGCGGGGCGAAGGCCGGCCTCCGCCTTCGGGGGCAGCACCTCCAGCCCCCCGGTGTCCACCAGGGTGAACGCGAAGCCATTCCAGATCACCTCCCCATGGAGGCGATCCCGCGTCGTCCCCGGCCGTTCATCCACCAGGGCCAGCCGCTGTCCGATCAACCGGTTGAAGAGCGAGGATTTGCCGACGTTGGGCCGCCCGACCAGGGCCACCATCGGCTTACGAGTCGCCATGATCCAGCCCTGTGTCTCCCACTGAAGATTTCCCTGATTGTTTGAACGACGAACGTGGGCCATGGTTGCGCCTCCAGTATAATAGCAGGAGATCGGGGGAAGCCGAAAATTTCAATTCATCCTGAGCATCGGATCCAGCGAGGAGGCCTGCATGCGAGAGATCACCGTTGCCGCGGTTCAGATGGATGTGCGGTTGAACGCGGTCGAGGACAATGTGGCCCGCATGGCCGAATGGATCGCCCGGGTCGCCAGCGAGCAACGGGTGGATCTGATCGTCTTCCCGGAGCTGGTGACCACCGGCTATGAGTGCGGGGCCCGCTTTACGGAATGGGCCCAGCGGATCCCGGGACCTTCCACCCATCGTATCGCCCAGCGGGCCAGAGAGTTCGGGGTTCACGTGGTGTTCGGGATGGCGGTGCGGGAGCGGGTGGAGACCATCCTGTATAACTCCGCGGTGGTGATCGGCCCGGATGGGGAGACGCTGGGTGCCTATCATAAGGTTCATCTGAAGGGGGAAGAACGATTGCTGTTCCGGGGCGGCTATCGGTTCCCGGTTTTCGAAACCGGGTTCGGTATGCTGGGGGTATTGCTGGGCTGGGATCTCCTGTTCCCGGAGGCGGCGCGGGTGCTGGCGCTGAGCGGCGCGGAGCTTCTGGCGGTCCCCGCCGCCTGGGAACAGCCGCTGCGAGAGGAGTGGCGGGTCCTGACGCGCGCGCGGGCCCTGGAGAACACGTTCTTCCTGGTCGGGGCGAACCGGGTCGGCAAGGAGGTCACCTACGAGTTCGTCGGCGACTCGATGATCATCGGGCCGCGGGGCCAGATCTTCGCTTCGCTGGATGAGCCGACGGAAGGCTATGTGGTGGCCCGCATCGATCTGGAAGAGGTGCGGCGCCAGCGGGAGGAGCTCCAGGTTCTCCAGGCCCGCCAGCCGAACAGCTACCGTCTGCTGGCGCGGCCGTATTAGGGAGAGCGACCGGCGGCTGTCCACGAATGTATCCACGAATGAAAGCACGAATGCGCGAATGGGGGATCGAAATGAGGAGCTCCGCCCCCCGCAGCTGGTTCTGTCCCTGGAAGCCCTCCTGGATGTTCAGGCTAAGAGATCGCATCGGGATATGCGAGGCCCATAGCTTCCTCCATTCGTGGATTCGTGCCCCCATTCGTGGCCGACCCTCGTCTCCGCCAGGATGCAGGAGGGCTCCAATGAATGCAGAGCGATGGCGGGAATATGCCGGGCCCTGGCTGAGCGGGCTGGCGCGTCATCTGGATCGGTGGGGAATCCATCCGAACGCGATCACGGTCCTGGGTTTCCTGTTAAGCCTGGGTGCTGGATTGCTGGCCGGGCTGGATCTTCGGGGAGGGGCCGCGCTGCTCTGGATGCTGGGCGGATTATGCGATGCCCTGGATGGTGCGCTGGCTCGCCTTTCGGGAAAGGCTTCGCGGGCAGGGGCCTTCCTGGATTCCACCCTGGATCGTTACAGCGATGCAGCGATCCTGCTCGGCGTGGGGGCTGCATGGCAGCGCGCCGGCATGGCCTGGGGCGGATGGATCGCGGGCTTTGCCCTGTTGGGCGCCCTGATGGTCAGCTATACCCGGGCCCGGGGAGAGGGCCTGGGGATCTCCATCCGCGAAGGGCTCTTCACCCGCCTGGAGCGTTTCGTCCTCATCCTGATCGCGTTGCTCAGCGGATGGTATGGGCCGTTGCTGGTTCTGTTCGCGGTCCTCGCTCACCTCACCGCGCTGCAACGGGCCTGGCGGGCGATGCGGATGCTCCGTCTTCAAGAGCGTCATCAGCCATGATTCGGGCGGAAGGGCTTCGTAAGGTCTTTGAAACGGTCGTCGCGGTCGAGGAGGTGAACCTGGAAGTTCGGCCCGGCGAGATCGTGGCCCTGCTGGGCCCTAATGGGGCGGGGAAAACCACCACGGTCCGGATGCTGGCCGCCCTGCTGCGGCCCACCGCGGGTCGGGCCATTGTGGCGGGCTATGACATCGTGGAGCAGCCTCAGGAGATCCGCCGCCGGGTTGGATTGCTGGCGGAGCTTCCGGGCCTTTACCTGCGGATGACCGGATACGAGTATCTGGCGTTCTTCGCCGACCTGTATGAGGTCCCCCGGCCCCTTTTCCAGGAGCGGCTGGAGGCCTGGCTGGACCCGCTGGGCCTTCGAGGGGTTCTGGGCCAGCGGATCGCCACGTATTCCAAGGGGATGCGGCAGAAGCTGGCCCTCCTGCGCGCCTTTCTCCATCAGCCCCCTGTGCTCCTGTTAGACGAGCCCACCTCGGCGATGGATCCGGAGAGCGCGCAGGTCGCCCGGGAGATGATCCGATCCTTCTCGGAGAACGGCCATGCGGTTCTGCTCTGCACCCATAACCTCTACGAGGCCGAAGCGCTGGCGGATCGGATCGCGATCCTCTACCGGGGCCGCATCCTGGTGGAGGGAACCCCGCAGGCCCTGAGGGAGCGCTTCATAGGGCCGCCGGTCTATGAGCTCCGGCTGGCGGGGTCGGTGGAGGAGGCATGGAGAGCGCTCCCCGAGGGGCTGTCGGTTGTCACCTGGGGGCCGAACTGGATCCGCTATCGCGTTCAGGATCCGGAGCGGGAGAATCCCCGGATCCTGAACGCCGTGATCGCCCGCGGGCTCCCGGTGGTCTCCCTGGCGGAAGTTCCCCGTCCGCTCGAGACCGTCTACCTGCAGATCCTGCGTGGAGGGGCCCCTGGGGATCGTGCTGGGCTGCCGACCATGCAGGGGGAACGTCTCCCTGAGGAGCCACGGCGGATTTCGGCGAGCTCTCCTCTGAATCCTCCGAGCCCGGAAGCAAACCGCCGCCGCTCCATCGATGGGGGGCGAATTCCGCGCACGCAGGTCGCGTTGTCGAATCTTCTGCGATGGATCCGGGGGACATGGGGGGTTTTCCGGCGGGATGTTGTGGACATCCTTCGGGATTGGCGCTTAATCACGCCGCTGTTGCTCCTGCTGTTGATTTTCCCCCTGCTCTCCCTGTTCTCTGCGGAAGCAGCGACCCGTTATGTGGCGCAGTTCGGGGCGCAGCTGATCAGTGAGCGACTGCTGCCCTTCCTGGCCCTGGCGACCGGGTTCCTTCCCCTGACCGTCTGTCTGGTCATTCCCCTGGAGACCTTTGTAGGGGAGAAGGAGCGACGGACCCTGGAGCCGCTGCTGGCTGCTCCGCTGAGCGATCTGCAGCTTTATCTGGGGAAAGGCGTAGCCGCCCTGGCGATCCCCACCCTCACCTCCGTTCTGGGCGTGTCGATCTATTTTCTGATCCTGATTTTGCGCGGCGCGTGGTCTTTCGACCTCATCGGGGTGCTTAGTCTTTACAGCATCCTGATCATGCACGCGGTGGTGATGGTCGCGGGAGCCATTGTGATCTCCACCCAATCCAACAGCGTCCGCGGCGCCAATCTGCTGGCCAGCTTCCTTATCCTTCCCCTCTCCATGTTGTTGATCTTCGAGTCCTCTTTGCTGTTCTGGGGCAGCTATGGAACGCTGGTGATCGTCCTGTGCATCCTGTTGATCTATGCGATCCTGCTGGTTCGGATGGGGATTGTGCTGTTTAACCGGGAGCAGCTCCTCAGCGCCGAGTTCGACACCCTGGACCTGAAGGGGATCCTGCGGAGCTTCTGGCGGGCGCTCCGGTATGGAGACCCGGCCCAGCCGATCTCCGGTCCGTGGGATCACATCGGGCAGCCGATTCGGCGCTCCGCCGGAGCCCTGGGCGTTCTGACGGTGCTGGGGCTTATGGGATGGGGGATCGCCTGGCTATGGCTTCCTCCCATTGTCGTTTCACCGGATGAAATCCTCCGCCAGCTTTCATCCGCAGGCCTCTCACCTCAGCAGGCTTTCGAGGGAGCGGCCTGGCTTCCGTTCACCCCGGGGTCGATCTTCTTCCACAATCTGAGAGCGCTGGTCATCAACACCCTGATCGGCGTGATCACCATGGGACTGTGGGTCGCTTTTTATCCGGTGGGACTCATGGGGATGATCGGCGTGCTCCTGCGAACCCTCTTCACCAGCGACCCCCGACTGGGGATCGC
>JAEVEY010000022.1 GCA_016842045.1 Candidatus Thermoflexus sinensis
CGTTTCCCATGGGGGCAAGGATTTTTCTCCCCCCTCCCCACGGCCCTTTGGGCCGTGGGGAGGGGGGAGAAAGGGGGGGTGGGGCCATTCCGTCCCACCTTTAGAGCTTTCAACTGCGTAACTCCTATAAAAATAAAAGGCTATCGCTGTTGGAGCAGGCTCAGACGCTGGGATGAGCTCGGGTTGAAAGGGTTCTGACCCCGCGCAGGCCATCCACCCCAGCTCAGGGACGAAGCCTGTGCCGACCCAAACCTTCCGAAGCCTCATCGGCCCTTCCGATTACTTAATCGGCAACACTGAGTTGCCGCGGGGGATGGCGAGGGCGAAGGGGAGCGCGAGGCCGGCTCCTATGGCCGTTCCGACCTCAGGATCTGGCGCAGCCTTCCCTGGAATTCGTTCAGAACCAGCAGCGCCTGCAAGGGGGTCATGTTCACCAGATCCAGCCCGAGGATCTCCTGCAGGAGCCGTCGGGCTTCCTCGAATTCTTCCGGGAGCGCTGGGGGATGTTCTCGACGGGCCGCCGGAAGCTCCGGATGGTCCCGTTTCCCTTCCAGCTCCTCCAGCACCTGACGCGCCCGCCGGATCACCCGGTCGGGCAGACCGGCCAGCCGCGCGACGTGGATCCCATACGACCTGTCGGCAGCCCCTGGCAACACCCGTCGCAGGAACACCACCTGATCCCCTACCTCTTTCACCGCCATCGTCATGTTGCAGGCCCCTTCCAGATGCTCGGCCAGCCGGGTCAGCTCGTGATAGTGGGTGGCGAAGAGCACACGCGCCTGCGCTTCGTCGTGCAGCGCCTCCGCCACCGCCCATGCCAGGCTCATCCCATCGTAGGTGCTGGTCCCGCGCCCGACTTCGTCCAGGATCACCAAGGAACGCGGCGTCGCGTGATGAAGGATGTAGGCGGTCTCCAGCATCTCCGCCATGAAGGTCGAGATGCCGGCCGTGATGTCATCGCTGGCCCCCACGCGGGCGAACAGGCGATCCACAAGTCCGATCCGGGCGGAGCGGGCCGGCACAAAGGAGCCCATCTGGGCCATCAGGGCGATCAGGGCCACCTGACGGATGTAGACCGACTTGCCGCTCAGATTGGGACCGGTCAGGATGATCAACCGGCGCGAGTGGCTGAGCTCTGCGTCGTTCGGGACAAAGGGCTCGCCGGGGGGGAGATAGCGCTCCACCATCGGGTGGCGGCCCTCCCGGATCTCGATCCGATCGCTTTCTTCAACGATGGGCCGCGTGTAGCCATAGCGGGCGGCGGCCTCCGCCAGCGCCTGATAGACGTCCAGTTCCGCCAGCCGGCGAGCCACCCCCTGCAGCCGCTCAATGTGCTCGGCGACCTTCGTCCGGACTTCCACGAAGAGCTCGTATTCCAGATCCTCGATCCGCTCCTGAGTAGCCAGGATCTCCGTCTCCCGCGCCTTGAGCTCCGGTGTGATAAAGCGTTCGGCGTGGGTGATGGTCGCCCGTCGTTCATAGTCCGGGGGCACCTGGTTCGCTTTCGAGCGGGGGACCTCGATGAAGAAGCCGAAGATCTCGTTATATCGAATGCGGAGGCTGTCGATGCCGGTGCGGGCCCGCTCGCGTTGTTCCAGTTCGGCCAGCCAGCGCCGGCCCTCCTCCGCGGCCCGGCGCAACCGATCCAGCTCCTCGTGATAGCCCGGCTTGATCAGCCCCCCCTCCCGAAGCAGGATGGGCGGATCGTCCACGATGGCCCGATCGATGAGGGAGACCACTTCCACACAAGGATCCAGCTCGTCCCGCAGGGCCTGAAGCCGGGCGGCCTGGACCCAGAGGAGTCGACTTCGAATCTGGGGGATCCGTTGCAGCGTCCGCTTGAGGGCCACCAGGTCGCGGGCGTTGGCGTTGCCGAAGCCGATGCGGCCCACCAGGCGTTCCACGTCGTAAAGCCCATCCAGCAGCCGGCGCAGATCCTGGCGGAGCAACCCGTCCCGCACCAGCTCTTCCACTGCGTCCAGCCGCGCCTGGATAGCGGGGACATCTACCAGGGGCTGGAGCAGCCAGCGGCGCAGCAGCCGTGCCCCCATGGCGGTCACGGTGTGGTTGAGGACGGAGAACAGGCTGCCCTCAGTCCGGCGCTCCCGGATGGTCTCGGTGAGCTCCAGGTTGCGCCGGGTCACCGGATCCAGCCCCATATAGGCGTCCCGGTGGTAGGTGCTGAGATGGCGCAGATGGCGGAGGTCGGAGATCTGGGAAATCTTCACGTAATGCAGGGCGGCGCCAGCGGCGGCGATCGCCCAGGGGAGCCCTTCGCAGCCGAATGGTTGCAGAGAGGGTACCTGGAAGTGCTCCAGGAGGCACCGTCGAGCGTTCTCCGGATCGAAGGCGGGATCGGCGAGGGGAGAGATGCGGACCGTGCGTTCTCCCCTGAGCCGGGCGACCCAGGCCTCATCCCGGGCCCGGGATTCGGGAAGCACCAGCTCGGCGGGGCTCAGGCGGGCCAGCTCCTCCAGGAGGGCGGACCCCGCCTCCGGGCCTTCCAGCTGGGTGGTGAAAAATTCGCCGGTGGAGAGGTCCATGGCGGCCAGGCCGAAGGACTGGCCATCCGGGGAGGGGGCGATGGCGGCCAGGTAGTTCTCCAGCCGGTCGCGGAGCAGCGCCTCCTCCACCACCGTGCCGGGGGTGATCACCCGCACCACATCCCGCTTCACCAGCCGCTTGACTTTCCTGGGGTCCTCCAGCTGCTCCACCACCGCGACCTTATAGCCCTTCGCGATCAGCCGGCCGATGTAGGAAGTAACGTGGTTCGCCGGCACCCCGGCCATGGGGAGGCGCACGTCCTTGGAGAAGGAGCGGGAGGTCAGGGCCAGCTCCAGCTCGCGGGCGGCGATCTTCGCATCTTCCTCGAACATCTCGTAAAAGTCGCCCAGTCGGAACATCACAATGGCGTCAGGGAAGCGGGCCTTGATCCGACGATACTGGGCGAGCATGGGGGTCTCGCCGCTCATGGTGGTCACCTCCCTCCATCCCCGATTCATGCCTGAACCGAGCGCAATGAATCACGCGATCCGGTTCGTCGGGCAAGGGCTGGCACAAGGTCTGTCTTAGGCCTTTAGGGCGTTTTGCAATTGTATTATAGGAGCTGCGCCGCCGGCCGTCGCTCTCCTGGTTTAGGAGTTACGCAGTTGGTTTTCTCCTGGGGGGTTGGGGGGAGTCGCGCGCCGAAGGCGCGCGACTCCCCCCAAAAAATATATTGATCCCCCCTCCCCACGGCCCTTTGGGCCGTGGGGAGGGGGGATCAAGGGGGGTGGGGCCATTTTACCTCTTCTCGCGAGCCCCGAACTGCGTAACTCCTACTGGTTGTTCAATCGTCGGATAGACGGGGCGGGGAAAGGGCTCCATCACCGATTCGGCAGACCTTTCTGACCTCGTCAGATGGAATCCCATATCTGCGGGCGATCAGTATACGCGTTTCTCGGTGGATCCGGATGAGGCCATAGATGTGGCGGGGAGCCTTCGTTCGCTCTCCAAAGATGGTGGGGTTTATGGGGTCCCGGTTCCGGATAGGTTCGCTGATGAAATGAGCTTTTGGGCGGGAGGGAAGGTGCGCGCCCTCACGCTCCACGAACCGAGCGCGGAGGAACTTGCCCAGGGGGGCTGAGAGGACCCTTGAAACCATCAGATGGTGGATCGCAAAGGGGGTAGAGCGCCTGGCAGGTCCGGTCGGTGCCATGGTGGATGCGCTGGCGGAACGGCTGGGGATCCCGCGGGAGGAGGTGGGGGTGGTTTCCTATGACCCCGAGCCGCAGAACTGGCCGGACGCCAGTATGGGATGTCCGGAGCCCGGCCGGGTCTACGAACAGAGTGTCACGTCCGGGTATCGGGTGTTTCTGAGGGCTCGAGGGCAGTTCTATGAGGTCCACATGGATCAAACCGGAACCCGGGTGGTCTTCTGTCGATAAATGCATCGGAGGGCATCTGACGGCCCCTCTCCCGATTTCTCCCCGCGATTCGGAGAGCGGCGGGGAGGGTTTCTTCGGGCGACACCGGGCAGGCCATCGAAGACCGCCTGCCCGATGTCCACTGTCCTCTTTCTCTCCTCACGGTCCTGAGAGAACAGTGCCGTCCACGAATGGGGCACGAATACACGAATGACGTATCGGGGTTTGTGTGGGATTCGGGGTGGGTCCCACCGCTGCTTGAAGAGGTTGGACGAAGGGGAATTCCCGGACGCGCTCTTAGAGAGCATCCGGCAATTGGCTTGACCCGGCATGGTCTTTCCCGTTCGTGGTAGGGCATGTCGGTGCTCGTCTTCTGTGGAGGAACACTTAGATAGACGCTCCGCCTCGCCTGGTGTCCTGCTACGAACAGACTCAAAACCCGCCTTCCTGCTCCAGTTTTCCTGCCTTGTTAGTGGAGATTTTCACAGATGTGGGTTAGCATAATGGTGGATCGAAGGATCCCAAATGGGGGCGGACCGATATCTTCAGTTTCAAAGGAGGACCTCGATGCGCTGGACTCGAGTAGGGATGGGTATCTGGCTGGTGCTTGCGGTCGTTCTGTCGGCCTGCGGCGGTGGTGGGGGAGGGGCCGCTGGGCCTGGTGGCCTGGTGCTGGAGATGGGCGATCTCTATTTCAAGCCGAACACCCTGACGGCAAAGCCCGGTCAGACGTTGCAGATCACGCTGGACAATCGGGGATCGCTGGAGCACAATTTCGTCCTTTACGACGCGGATGGGCAGACGGTGCTCTTTGAGAAAGATGCCATCCAGCCCGGTCAGAAGGTCAACATCTCCCTGAAGGCCCCGGAGAAGGCGGGGACCTATCAATATGTCTGCACGGTGCCCGGGCATAAAGAAGGCGGGATGGTGGGCACGTTGACCGTGCAACCATGACGAGAACGAGGGCCTTTCAGGGGGCGGGCCGGAAGGCCAGCCATCGGCGTGTTGAGAGAGACGGGCTCCTCGAAAAATCCACCGCGGGTCTGCAGATGTCTTGGGGAAGGCGGGCCTCTGGGTTTGCCACGATCGGCGTGCCGGGAGGCCCGCTCTCTGAATGCGAGAATCACGCAAACAATACATGCTGGCGCAGGAACGCCAGCACCTCCTCGTAGAACGCCGCGATGGTCTCCGCACGGCGCCAGCCGTGTCCTTCCCCCGGATAGACCCGATAAAGATGCGGAACTCCACGGCGGCGCAGGACCTCAACAATGGCCTCGGCCTGGTTGGGCGGCACCACCCGGTCCTCCGCCCCCTGGAAAATCGCCACCGGATCCTGGATCCGGTCGGCGTGGAAGATCGGCGACCACTCCCGGTAGCGCTCCGCGGCCTCCGGCAGGGGCCCCACGAGCGTGTCCAGGTAATGGGCCTCGAACTTGTGGGTCTCAGCGGCGAGGGTGAACAGGTTGGTGACGCCGAAGAGGCAGATGCCGGCGCGGAAGAAGCCGGGATGGCGGATTAAGGCGTTGAGGACGGTGTAGCCGCCGGCGCTGCCGCCCATGATCACGAGCCGCCGCGGATCGGCCAATCCTTTTTCCACCAGCGCTTGCGCGCCGCCCACCGCATCCTCCACATCCAGCAGCCCCCACTTCTCTTTCAGGGCATCTCGATAGGACCGGCCGTAGCCGGTGCTTCCCCGGTAATTGACCTCCAGGTAAGCGAAGCCCCGCGTGGCGAAGAACTGGGCGTCGGCGTTATAGGTGGCCACCCGCTGGGAGGTCGGCCCCCCGTGGATGCTGACGATCGCGGGGGGAAGGCCGCTTCCAGTGCACTCCGGGTGGGTCGGCGGGTAATAAAGCCCGTGCACGGTTGTGCCGTCGGGTGCCTTCCACCGGATCGGTTGAGGGAACGAAAGGTGCGCGGGCGGGACCCGCTCGGCGCTGCTGTAACGGTGGACTGTGAACGAGCCTCCCTCCCAGGTCACGATGCGGGGAGGCAGGGCAGGGGCCGATGCGATCATCGCCAGGGCTTCCCGGTCGGGGGCGACTGCGAGCTGCTCGAACCAGGTGTAGGGGGCGATGTCCAGGCGGCGGATGTTCCCTTCGCGGTCCACCGCCTCCAGCGCGGCGAAGGCGTTTTCATTGCGCCGATAGAAGATCCGATCCCCGCGGGGGCTCCAGCCGTAAACCCGGAGGCCGTGGATCCAGGCAGGCGGGGCAATGGTGGTTCCTTCGACAAGGGTCCGACGGACGCCTGTCTCCAGGTCGAGGATGACCAGGGCATCCCATTCCCCTTCCGTGATGACGTAGCTCAGGAAGCGGCCGTCGGGGGAGAAGCCGGGCTGGAAGACCGGCGTATGGTCATCACCGGCGATCGTCTCGATAGAAACGGGTCGGGGCGGTGCGCCCTCGAGGCGGGCGAGGCGGAGCCGGGTTCCATCCCAGGGCATATTCGGGTGATCCCACTCGATCCAGGCAATATGGGTGCCATCCGGGTGCCAGATTGGCTGCATATAGAAATCGGCGCCCTCCGCGATCTTTTGTGGCCAGAGCTGTCCCTCTCCATCGATGATCGCCAGTGTGTCCGTCTGGCCGTCGGAGTGAACATAGAGGATCCAGCGTTCATCCGGGGAGAGAGTAGGGGAAGCGGTATTCCCGAAAGGGGGTGTGATCGGACGGGGGAGCCCATGGGAGAGTGGAAGGCGGTAGAGGCGGCCGTCCTCACCGACGAAGATCACGGCCTCGCGGCCGACCGTGAACTCGCCGCCGCCATAAGCGAGGCGGGCGCGGACCGACTCGGATTCGGTGAGGTCGCGGGGAGCCGTATCCGGGGGGTGGGCCATCAGGACCCCACGGCCAGACCGTTCCTCGCGCCAGATCAGCGTCCGGCCCGTGCGATCCCACTGCACATCCGTCAGGCGGATCGAGGCCGCCATCCGGTCCGGCGTGAGGGGGCTGGGCCAGAGGCCATAAGGAATGGGCATTGAAGAGCGCATGGGCGCCTCCGGTTCACGACATTTGCTACATTCTATCCCTGGTTTGTTCCGCGTGTTATCCCTCACAGCGGCAGAGCGAAGCCGGTCGCTCTCTAACTTCGAGGACCTTCCTGGTCACTCCTCATCTGTTCCCAGGTAGGAGGACCAAAATCCTAATTAGCACAAGGAGCTCCACTGCAAAACTTAAAATAAAAAACGACCTTGTAGCTCTGCCGCTTTAATCTCTCCTGTCAGCTGTCGTCTTATAAGGTTTGATATCCCATCAGGCCTTATGGCTCCGGGAGCTGGGGATAGATCGCCTTCGAGGTCCTGCCCGATTTTTCCCAAAGGGGAAGAATTCGCCGTCCGGCCTGTTGATTCAGGCTGGTAAAGTGGATGCCGGATCACGCCTGTCAATAATGTTCGCTAACATCCCGGGTTTGGCGCTCACCACATCATTGTGAGCAATTCCCGGGCTCAGAAGGATAGACCAGATGCCTGTGCTCCCCGTTCCACCGCAACTACCCCACGGCCTCCGGTTGCCTCGCCGACATCAGCAGGGGCCGCATCGGGTCGGTTCGCTGTCGGCTTTCAGAGCGAGCCCTACTATAGCATTGTGGTGGAGATCCCCGCCTTCGAGATCCGGGAGGGGTGGGTTCGGATCTATGTCGCCTTCGCCAACCACGGGGAACGAACCCAGGAGTTTTACGCCCCGCTCGAGCCAGGGGAATCCGCCCGGCTTCGGGCTGGAGACCAATGGCTGGAGCCGACGGATATGAGCGAGAACTTCCGGGAAGACATCTGCCCGGAATACCCGGTGTCCGTCAAAAAGTGCCTCTGGGTGATCGGATCAGTGGAGCGGGGCTGGTTCGAGTTCCAGCTGCCTTCTCAGGCCCCACCGCCCTTTGAGTTCCGCTTCCCGAACCTGGGACGGGCAAAGCTGACGACAGACCGTCCGTTCGCCGGGGAGATCTGGTCGGAGGTTCCGAAGGAGCCCTTCCCTTCCGGCGCATGGCGCCCGGATCCGTCTCCTCTGTTCGCTCATCTGAATATCCCATCCCTGCGCATCGGGTTCCGGGAGATCCGCGCCGGGGAGGACGCGCTCACGGTTACACTGGAGCTGCGCCAGCCGAAAGGGCTGATTGTGCTCGGTCATCTTCCGGGGCCTGGCGAGATGGGGATGGTGGACGCCGCGGGTCATCTGGCCTTCCCCAGGGAGTTCCCGCAGGATATGAAGGAAATGGTTCTTTCGAAAGATGAAACCCGAAGGGTTCTCACTCTCGTGTATCCACGCCCCACTGCCGCTGGCCCACTGGTCTTCCGCATAGGGGGCTGGCCACTGATGCGCTTCGATCCGGCGCGCGAAACGGTGGAGGCGGCGGAATGGGATGGGAAATCGTTCGTCCTCGCGCCGACGCCCACGCCTTCCGCGGAGCGGATCGCCGCTCAGGCCATCAAGGCCCTCATGGCCCGCTTGACGGAGGCCATGCGCCATAAGGATGTGGAGGCCTTCCGGGAGGCCTTTGCGGAAGATGCAGTGAAAGACTGGAAGCTCATGGAACGCATCGTCTTGGGCGGCGGATGGCCCATCGCGGATGTGAGGTGGAGGGTGGAAGGCGGGAATTATGAGGCAGATCGGGCGAAAGACGTCTCCATCATCATGGAAGTCCAGCTGGAGGGATTTTCCCCGGAGGATGTCCGCCGCTATCGAGCAGAGGCGGATTTCGAAAAACGCGGTGACGCGTGGCGGATCGTCCGCTATGAATGGGCGGATGTCCCGCCATGGGTGGTTCTCCCAGGCAGGGCCTGGACTTCGGATCATTTCACCCTGATCGGGCCGGATCGACTGTCCGACGCCACCGCGCGGGAGGTCCTGGAGGAGCTGGAAGCCGCCCGATCGGATCTGGAAACCCGCCTCCCGAAGGAGATCTTCCGGCCTCGCTATCTGGCCCTCTACGCTCCCGATGCGGACACGTTCCGTCGGCTGACCGGGAAGGATCCACAGCGGACGCTGGGGGTGGCTTTCTTCCGCACTCAACCACGGATAGAGGACGATGAGGTTGTGGGCTTTGAGAGCGGGCAGTTCATGATCGTCCTGAACGCGGAAGGGGTGCGGGGATACCGCAAAACCGATCCGCTGTTCGGACGGGAGGCGGTTCTGCGCCATGAGCTGGTTCACGTGATCCTGGCCCCCTGGACTCGCCCCTGGACGCCCGGATGGCTGGTGGAAGGGGCGGCGATGGCCTACGCGGATCAGCCGTTCTGGCGGGAAATCCGGAACGAGAAGCTGGAGAGCCTGGGGCCTATGACCTACACGGTTTCCTTTGGGCACATCGGGGACATCTTCGGGGAATACACCGCCCGCCAGTATGGCCTGGCCTCCGCGATGGCGGAGTTCGTCCGGGAGACGTGGGGGGATGAGGCGTTCTTAGCCCTCTATCGCGCTTATGCGGAGATCCCGCCCGCGGAGGTGGAGCGGCATCTGCCGGTCTTCGGGATCGGCATGCTGATGGAGGGTGCGATGGAGAGCATCGCCCGGGATGCCACGCCGGATCTCATGCGGCGCCATCTGGGAGTCAGCCCGGAGGAGTTCGAGCGCCGGTTCCGGGAGTGGCTGGCGAGAAAATAGCTCGTGGGATCGTTGAGTCCTGCCATGAGGAGGCCGGCATGCGACCGTCCAGTGAGCCGTTCCGGTTGGCCCCCGTTCAGATCCTCGGGGGCGCCATCATGCTCCTCACCGTTTTCTTGATCCTCGTTCTGCTAACTACGGCCTGTCTTCCGATCCCCGGCGCGGCAGGCTGGAGCGAGCGCGAGGGGCCAGACGGCGCCCGGTATGCGGTTCCGCCCGGCTGGAGGGCCTTCGCGGGCGAGGAGGCGGAGCGGAAGAGCCGGGAGGGGATGAAGGACCTTCCAGAAACCGTTCGCGCGCTGGCCATGCTCCCCCGCATCGCTTTCCTGGCCTACCGCGGCGAGGACATGCTGGCGGTGTTCGTGGATCCGGCGAAGGTGGATCCGGAGATGGCCCGGGATCCGCAGTTCTGGGAGACCACCCGCTCCGTGTATCAGCAGGTCCTGGAGCTGGTGGGGGAGGAGATGAGGCGGAGCAGCGGCGGGAGGATCCGGATGGAGATCGATGAGATCCGGAAGGGAAGCGACCCGGATGCCCTGGGCGTCCTGGAGGCTTCGCTGCGGATCCGGGATGGGAGCCGGGAGCTCCCCGTTCGATATCGGGCGATGTTCTACAGGGATCGAATCATCACCATCACGGCGACCGGGAACGCGCCGCTGGAGGAATTCCTCCGCCGCTCCTCATTCCCAGCCCACGAATCCGGAGGCTCCTCGTGACGTTCCGGGCTTTCCTGGTCGGGATGGCCTTGCTGGTTCTGCTCGTTGTCGCATGCGCGGGAGGCGTCCTCCTGGGAATCGTCCTGGCCCGGGAAGGGCGCCTCCCGGCGTGGGCTTCTTCGCCGACGCCGATCCCGCCCACGCCAGCCCCGACGCCGACCCCGTCGCCCGTCCCTTCCCCCGCGCGTCCTCCCCGAACGCCGGTTCCGGCGCCTCCTTCTCCGGAGGAAACACCGACGGCTTCCTCCGGCACCGCGACGATCCCGGATCTTCCAGATCCGGATGTCGAGGCGCTGCGCAAAGGCCTGGCGCCGTGGGCCCTGGAGTGGCTCCGCCCGGATGATCCGCGCCCCTGGATCCAGATGGCGATCCGGGTCGAGCCGGAGCGTCGACGGCTTCGGGGCCGGATGCGGGTCACTTACCGGAACCGGGAGGGGGTTCCCCTTTCTGCCATCTGCTTCCGGGCCTTCGCCAACGCCCGCTCCTCGGGCGGGAGCCAGATGGAGGTGGGGGATGTGCGGGTGGGTGAGCAGCACGTCCCGCCCATCTGGAGCCCGGATCGCACGGCGTTCACCGTGACGCTCCCGGCGGCGCTCCCTCCGGGCTCCTCGGTCCAGGTGACCATGATCTTCACCACCACCCTGGGGGTTCGGGAGAGCGGTTATGGGCTGATGCGAGCCCATCCGGACGGACGGATGGTGGCCTATTACGGCTATCCGGAGGTGGCGCGGGTGGCGAACGGACGCTGCGTCCTGGACCCGCCCTGGGAGAACGGGGATCTTCACCAGGCGGAGGCCGCCCACTTCTGGATCCGCCTGGCGCTTCCGGAAGGGATGGAGGCGGCGATCAGTGGGGTGGAAGTGGCTTCCCGGGAGGGAGAACGAGAAGCCGTCGCCCCGTTCGCCCGGAATGTGGCGCTGGTCGTTGGGCCCATGGAGCGGCGGACGATGGAGGCAAAGGGCCTGCGAGTGAATGGTTTCTTCCTGAAAGCGGATGAGGGGAACTTCGAACAGGGAATGGAGGATGCCCTGGATGCGCTGGAACGATTCGGAGAGGCCTTCGGTCCCTATCCGTTCCCGGAACTGGATGTGGTGGAGGCGCCATTGGGCGGCGGGGCCGCCGGCGTGGAGGCCAGCGGTCTGATCCTGATCGGCGAGGATCTGTATGAGATGGGGGACATGGGGGCCCTGCTGGGTTCCAACCTCGATGTCCCCGGCTTCGTCATCGCCCATGAAGCGGCCCACCAGTGGTGGTATGGGATGGTGGGGAACGACGCCCATCGGGAGCCATGGCTGGATGAAGCGCTGACGAACTGGTCGGCGGTCTGGTGGATGGAACAGAAGCACGGAAGGGCGGCTGCGGAGGCCGCCTGGGATGCGCTGGTGCTGCTCCCCTACCGGCTGCGTCTGATGGAAGGGGATCTCCCACTGGATCTCCCGGCGGAGCGTTATTCGGAACTGGATTACGTGGCCATCGTGTATGGGAAGGGGGCGTGGATGTATGAAGTCCTGCGGCGGGAGATGGGGGAGGAGCGGTTCTTTGACTTCCTCCGTCGGTATGCGGATCGTCACCGGTTTGGTTGGGCGAGGGCGGATTCCTGGAAGGCGACGCTGGCGGAGGTCTGGGGGAGGAAGGAGGCGGAGGCGTTTTACGAGAAGTGGGTGAAAGGGAAAGCGATCACGGCGGCCGATCTCCCGGCGGGTGGGATGTTCGGGGAGCTGCTGTCGGATCCGGGGATGGGCGAGATGATGCGAATCCTGCTGCAAATCCTGATGGCCAGCCAGCCGTAAGAGGGGGCGAGAGGGGCGAGGCATGCCTCGCCCCCATATTCCCCATATTCCCCCAGGAACGTCTGCATCACAGAACAGTGGAGATGGACCCCTTCTCCCGCCCGATCACCTCCCGGCGCATCCCGTGAGGATCGGGCAGGATGTAAAGATAAACGGTGTCTTTCTTCTCGTCGATAAGATCCCTCAGCTCCGCGCGGATCCGCTCCAGGCGGGCGGGCGTGATCTCTCCTTCGAAGGCGGAGTTCTGGACCCAGTGCAAATGGCGGCGCAGATACTGGCAGACCTTCGCCACGCGCTCCACTTCCACATCGTAAACGATGATCACATACATCTCACCACCACGCCTTCAAAGGCTCATAGGGCTCCATCCCTAACAGGTGCCGCACCAGCTTGTAGGCCTCCAGCCGGATCAGCGTCCGGTAGCTGACCGGGCGCTTCAGTCGCGGATGTTGCACGGTCTCCCGCAGTCGCTCCTCGAATTCCGCCACCACCTTCTTCCGCCCCTCTTCCTTCAGATAGCAGAGGCCGACTTCTTCCAGGAAGTCCTCCTCGCTCAGCGCGTTCCGGTTCATCAACGTAAACACCATCCGATCCACCACCAGCGGCTTGAAGATCTCCGCGATGTCCAGGGCCAGTGAGAAGCGGCCGGCCGAGGGCTCGTGAAGGAAACTGACAGCTGGATGGAGTGGGGTATGGTAGAGCTCGGACAGGACGGCTGCGTAGAGGAGGCCGTTGCCGAAGGAGATCAGGGCGTTCACCGGGTTCTCCGGGGGCCGCCGGCTCCGGCGGAAGCCTTCCAGATTCAGGATAAGTGGAAAGGCGCTGTAATAGGCGTCCCGCGCTCGCCCTTCGAGACCCATGAGGGCATGGACCTCCGGGCAGCGCTCGAGCTCTCCGAGGGACTGTTCGATCACCGCGAGGGGCGCTTCCACCGCGAGGCCCTGCCGGCGGTAGTAAAGGAGGTTGCGGCGCATATGGAAGAGGGCGCCCTCGACGAAACGACGGGCCAGGGTCAGCCGGCGCGCCGGGTCGGCGTAATGCAGGGCCTGGGCCACCACCACCTGGCCCGAGGCATGGGCCTCGCGGGGGTAAAACGAGCCCACATAGAAGCCGTAGTAATTGAACACGTGCAGGCCGACTCCATGGCGGCCGAGAAAGCTCAACAGGCGGGTGTTGAGATCCAGCTCGCCCATCGCATACAGGGCCTCCACGTCCTCGATCGGGATCGCCTGACGTTCCACCTGGCCGTCGGCTTCCCATTCGAGATAGAGCGTATTCTGGCGTCGCCGCAGGCGGCCGCTGCGGAACAGATAATAGGTGCGTCCCATCTCAGGATCCGAAGCGC
>JAEVEY010000070.1 GCA_016842045.1 Candidatus Thermoflexus sinensis
GGTGAAGTGGCTGGAGAAGCGTCAATTCGTGGGCATCGACAGCACCCGGCACAGCGTGGTCCTCTCTGGCACCGGACCGGAGGATGGGATCGGCATGAAGCCGGCCGAGCTCCTCCTGATCGCCCTGGGGGCATGCTCCGCCTTTGATGTGCTGGACATCCTGGAGAAGAAGCGACAGAAGGTCACCGGCCTCGAGATCCGGGTGCAGGGGGAACAGGATCCGGATCCCCCGTGGGCTTTCCGGCGCATCCGTGTGATTTATCGCGTGCGCGGGCGCGATCTCTCCCCAAAGGCGGTCGAAGACGCGGTCCGGCTCTCGGAGGAGAAATATTGCTCCGTAAGCGCCACTGTGCGCGGCGTGGCGGAGATCACCCACACCATCGAAATCCTGGAAGAAGACTAAGAAGGGGCATTGGGCGCCTGGGGGCGCGCCTTCGGTGCGCTCCCAGGCGCCCAACCTCAAAATTCCCTCTCCCCACGGCCCGAGGGGCCGTTGTTTGCGGATATGGGCCGCCGAAGGCGGCCCACACCCTCCGCTCTGAAAACAGCCGGGGGCCCGGCGAGGATGGCCGGGCCCCCGGCCCTTAGGGGGTGCGCGCTTCTTTATAAGGGAAGGGTGTAATGTTCACCCCCGCTATTTCGCCTCATTTTAATACAAAGGCACGCTGGGGTCAACTTCGCGGGACCAGGCGTTGATGCCCCCGCGCAGGTTGCGCACCCGCAGGCCAGCGGCCTGCATAATCCGGGTCGCCTGGGCGCTGCGGGCCCCGGTCTTGCAATACACCACATACTCCCGCGTGGGATCCAGCTGGTGGAGCCGTTCGGGCAGCTCCCGCAGCGGGATCAGCAGCGCCCCCTCCAGACGGCAGATCTCCCACTCATGGGGCTCCCGCACATCCAGGAGCACGACCTGCCGGCCGTCCCGCTCCAGCATAGCCTTCAGCTCCTGCGGCGTAATGTCGAACTCGGTCCGCACCTCATGCTCGTAGATCGGGACGCCGCAGAAGGCCTCATAGTCGATGAGCTCGCGGATGGTCGGGTTCTCGCCGCAGACCGGGCAGGTCGGATTCTTGCGCAACTTGAGTTCACGGAAGCGCATGCTCAGGGCATCGTAGAGCAACAGCCGCCCGATCAGCGGCTCGCCCTGGCCGATGATCAGTTTGATGGCCTCGGTGGCCTGGATGGCGCCGATCACCCCCGGCAACACGCCGAAGACCCCACCCTCGGCGCAGGAGGGCACGAGGCCGGGCGGCGGGGGCTCCGGATAGAGACAGCGATAGCATGGCCCGACCCGCGCGTCGAAGACGGTGGCCTGGCCCTCGAACCGGAAAATGCTACCGTAGACCAGCGGCTTGCCCAGGAAGACACAGGCATCGTTCACCAGATAACGGGTGGGGAAGTTGTCCGTCCCGTCGATGATGATGTCATAGTCCTTCAGGACCTCCAGGGCGTTGGCGCTGGTCAGCACGGTCTCGTAGGTCTCCACCACGATATCCGGGTTCAGGTCCAGCAGGCGGGCCTTCGCCGAGGCCAGCTTCGGCTTCCCCACCCAGGATGTGCCGTGCAGGATCTGGCGCTGGAGGTTGCTCTCGTCCACCACGTCGAAATCCACCAGGCCGATGCGGCCCACGCCTGCAGCGGCCAGGTAAAGGGCCGCCGGGGAACCCAGGCCGCCCGCGCCGATGATCAGGACGCTGGCGGCCTTGAGCTTCTTCTGACCGGTCAGGCCGACCTCCGGCATCAGCAGATGCCGGCTGTATCGGCGGATTTCCTCATTCGTCAGGACGACTTCGCTCAGGTTCAACATCCCGACCTCCCGGATAAAGATCCAATCCCTTCGCGTCTTTATGCGAGGGCTCCGCCATCTCCCGGATCGACCCTCCGCGCTGGAGCTGGCGCCATTGGCGGCGGAGGGCCTCCGCCGAGATCACCCCGTTGTTCACCGCCCGCACGGTCCCGGAAGCATCCACCCACATGGTGGTCGGCACCGTCCACACCCGATAACGCGCCGCTGCCTCCGGGTCCGTCATCACATCCACCGGCCGCACCTTCACCATCCCCTCCCACTCCGCCATCAGGGCCTCCAGGATCGGCGCCTGGATCAGCCGGCACGGCCCGCAGGTCGGCGTGTAGAAATAGAGCAGCGTCAGCGGGCCCTCGAGATCCGCAGCCCGTGGCCGCGCCAGCCGGCGCTGCGCGCAGGCGATCAGGCACCATCCGGCCCAGAGCGCCAGCAGAATCCCCGCAGCGAGGAGGAGGCGCTCGATCACCCTTCCACCTCCCGGCGCTCGATGGGGCGAGCGGTGAAGCCGGGGACGCCCAGGCGGCTCAGCTGGTAATACACGAAGCAGCCGGCGCAGAAGCCGAAGAACAGGTTCAGAGCGGCCAGGACGATCACCACCCAGGTCAGCGCCCAGCCGATGGCCGCATAGCCCAGGAAGAGGGCGATCGCCCCCAGTGCCAGAACCGTCCCACCCAGCCCCTGGGCGAACCGGTGGGGCTCCGGGTTATCGGTCAGCACGCGGGGCCGCAGCCAGCCCCGCGGCTTGAGGATCCGAAAGTAAATCTGCTGGAACAGGGCCGCCGCCGGCACGGCGGTCCCCACGAGCATCACCAGGGCCACAAACGCCACCAGCACGGGCTGGTTCAAGACCCAGCCCAGCCCATTCAACGCGATGATGGAAGCCTGATTGAACTTCAACGCCGTGTGATCGACCTTCCGCTCAATCATCGCCTGCCTCCGGCAATCGAGGGCACAATGCTCAGCGTCTGCCCATCGGGGATCGGAGTCTCCTCCCCCTGAAGATAGCGGACATCCTCATCTCCCAGATAAAGGTTCACGAAAGAGCGCAGACGGCCCTCCTCGTTGAAGAGATGCCGCCGGAGTTCCGGGAAACGCTCCGTCAGGGCCCGCAGGGCCTCCCCCACAGTCCCCGCCTCGACGGTAACTACCTTCTCCCCTTTGGTGTAGACCCGCAGAGGGGTCGGGATCAGAATCTGAACCGCCATCGGTTTCACCTCCGACTCGGATTTCGGGAATGGGGGTTTATATGGACGCTTCGCGGCCCCATAAACCCCTCTTTGCTTACGGGTCAGGGCACGATCTCCAGCCTTCGCTCCATGAACGCGGATCGATCCTCGCTTAGCTCCCACACACGCCAGTCGGTCGCCCGACCGTTCTCAACCGAGACAATCAAATAGGCATACCACGGCCACGCATGCTCCCGATCGAAATTCGAGGGCCGGGCGGGGTGATCCGGATGGGAATGGAAGAAGCCCAGGATCTCCAGGCCGGCGGCAGCGGCCTCCCGTTCGGCCACCAGGACCTCCTCCGGAGGGATCAGGAAGCGATGGGTTTGCTCCGTGGGATCCACCCATCGGTTGTCCGCCAGCCATAGCCGTTCCACGATCTTCACGCCATCGACCTCGCGGCCGAGGAAGATCCCGCATGCCTCGGCCGGGTAGCCGGCTTCCACATGCGCCCGGATCTGATCTTGATGGATCTGACGCAGCCGCAGGATCATCGATCCTCCTCGAACCAGAAGCTCTCGCTGAGATACTTGTATCCTGCATCCGGGAAGATCGTCACCACCACGCCTTCCCGCAGGCGAGCGGCGACCTTCAGGGCGGCGGCCATCGCCGCGCCCGCCGAGATCCCCACAAAAATCCCTTCCTCCCGGGCGAGGCGCCGGGCCATGGCATAAGCCTCCTCTGTGGAGATCGTGAGGATCTCATCCGGCAGGTCCGGATCATAAATCCCGGGCCGGATGGCCGTCTCCATATGCTTGAGGCCCTCCAGGCCATGGAAAGGCCCATCCGGCTGCACGCCGATGAGCCGGATCGCCGGGTTCCGTTCCTTCAAATAGCGGCCGACCCCCATCATTGTCCCGCTGGTCCCCAGGCCGGCGACGAAATGAGTGATCCGTCCCTCCGTCTGCTCCCAGATCTCCGGCCCCGTGGTCCGGTAATGGGCTTTCCAGTTGGCCGGGTTGTTGTATTGATCCGCGTAGAAGTAGCGCTCAGGGTCGGCCTCATACCGGCGGCGGGCCTCCAGGATCGCCCCATCGGTCCCCTCCAGCGGGTCCGTGAGGATCAGCTCCGCGCCGTAAGCTCGCAGGATCCGCAGCCGCTCCGGGCTGGCATTAGCCGGGATGCACAGGGTCACCCGATAGCCACGGGCAGCCCCCAGCATAGCATAGGCAATCCCCATATTCCCGGAGGTGGCGTCCAGGATGACCTTGCCGGGATGCAGCCGGCCCTCCCGTTCCGCCGTCAGGATGATCTCCCGGGCCGGGCGATCCTTCACGGATCCGCCCGGGTTATACCATTCCGCCTTCGCGTAGATCTCCACCGGTGCGAACGGGGCGGTGAGCTTTCGAAACCGAAGCAGCGGTGTGTTGCCGATCAGCTCGAACACATCCTTCGCCGCCTCCGTCCGCATCCTCGGGATGGTCTTCAACATGGCCGCTCCTCTTCTCGAGCCTTATGAGGTGAAAAGAACCGCTGAGTGTGAAAGCGATGCAGGCGCTTAAAATAAAAAGGACCAACGCGACGCGGCGGGCTGGAAACGGCCAGCAGCCTCAGCACCCATTGGGGCGCGGGGGCGTTGGCCACCCACCGATCGGTTGGTCCCTCGGTCAGGCGGGGAGGAAGGCCGGATTCTGGCCCTCATCCCGGGCGGGTGGCGTTAACGCCCCCGCCCAGGACAGATGCAGTGGACACGCATCAGAGAGCTCTGCATTTTTCGCTCTGCTCCATCCGCATTTTGCATTAATCATAGGATCGCCTCCGGGGTCTGTCAAATTTTGGGCAGATCCAGGCGCGCGGAGAAGTCCGGCGCTCCGCCCATAACGGGTTGCGGCATCCTGAGGGAACTTCATCGGAGCCGGGGTTTTCGACCGGATCCCCGATGGAGGACGCGCCACGCCACCTATCCAAACTCGAATCGACAGGAGCGGACGATGTCCCGAACCCGGCGGTGGGTGATGATCGGCGGGGTGCTGATCGTACTCTGGCTCGCCGCGCTGGCGCGCTTCCCGGGAAACGGAAGCCCGCCGCAGGAACCGACGCTTCAGCGGCCAGCCACCCTCGCCCTCCCCGGGCCGCTCCCTTCCCCCACGACCTCGACCCCGACGCCGAAGCGAGCGCTGACCATCGAAGCGTTCCGCCTGCACCCGGATGGGCCGCTCTATGAGGGCGACCGCCTGAGCTTTGAGGTCCAGGTTCGGAACACCGCCCCCGCACCCATCGCCCATGCCCGGGTGGAGATCCGCCGCGGGGGCCCTGGGGGAGAGGAGATCCTGGCCGAAGGGCTCCTGCCCGAGCTGCCCCCGGGGGCTTCCCACACCATGACCTGGACCTGGGTCTGGACGGCCTCGTCCTCCGGGCCGCTCTCCCTGATCGCGGTGACGCGGCCGGGCGAGGAGGGTCTCGCCACAGGCGATCGGGTCACCCGCACGGTCTTCCTGCGCCCGCGGGAGCAGCTTCCGGAGATCGAGCGGCAGGCCCGGTGGGCCCAGGCAGAAAGCTCATGCTGCATCCATCATTACCTCACGGGCACAGCGACCGGGGCTCGCCTCTCGCAACGGATGGCGTGGGCCGATGAGGCGGAGGCTGCTGTCCGGGCCCGCCTGGGCCTTCCCACGCGGCTTCCTACCCATATCGTGTGGATCCCCCGTCTGCTCGGGCACGGCGGGTTCACCGTAGGGGACAGCCTGATCCTGAGCGACCCGTTATCCGATCGACTGCTGGCGGATGTTCCCACCGTCCTGCGCCATGAGTTCACCCATCGGATGACCTGCGCGTGGCTGGAGCGCGAGGATTGCCTGACCCATCTCCCGCCCTTCATCACCGAAGGCCTGGCGGTCTTCGTCGCTGGCGGGCACTATCGTCCAGAGCCGCTGACGCTGCGGGCCGCCGCGCTCCTCCGCCTGGGCGGGTGGATCTCACTGGAACGCCTGGTGGAGGGTTTCTACGCGCATCCCCATGAGATCGGCTACCTCGAGGCGGGCGCTTTCGTGGAGGAGCTGGTGCGGGAAGGCGGATGGCCCCGCTTCCGGGCGTTCCTTCAGGCGATGGAGCGCCGTCCGGGAGAATCGGACCAGCAGGTCCTTGACCGGGCCCTTCAGGCTGTCTATCATCAAGACATGCGAACCCTGGAACGGCGATGGCAGGAACGCCTGCGGGCGTTGCCGGCGGATCCGGAGCAGATGGCCGATCTGCCGTTCACCGTCGCTTTCTATGAGGCGCTCCGGGCTTACCAGCGAGCGTATGACCCCTCCGCCTACTTCATGAACGCGTGGCTCCCGGATTGGCGGCAGGCCGCACGGGAAGGGATCGTCGCCGATTTCATGCGGGAGCCGGAGGATCCGGAAGGACGACGGTTCTGGGAACGGTTACAGGAAGCCCGGCGACGGGGCATCGGAGGGGATCCGGAGGGCGCGCGGGAGATCCTCGAGGCGTTATGCGAGGCCCTGCGTTGCCCGGAGGACGCGCTTCGGATGGGCGCGAGGATGAAAGAGGAGCGCATCTCCGCTCTCCAGCGATGACTTTCCTGAACCTGTTCCATTGGCCGGGCTCTGGATAAAACGAATCGATTCCGTCGCAGCCTTGCTTCTCCGCCGCCGATAAGCCCGGGGAAGTCGCGGGTGGCCATCTTCCCGGGTTCCTCAAACCCTGAATTCAGAAAGCGCACCCATGCGCGTAGCCTACGCGGGATGGCATAGAGGATCACGAGCCCAGGGGCTGGTGCTGGAGCTGCCTCCCCGGGGGCGCGGGCGGCCGGAGCCGCTCTACGCGGTCCTGACCGTTCGCGGCGATCCGGGATCGCTCCCTCTCGAAGAGGCGGCCCGCTTATTGAGGGCCGCCTTCGACCGCCAGCACGGCAGCCTGACGTCCGCCCTCCGGGAAACCCTCCTGGCCTTCAACCACTGGCTCCTGGAGCAGAACCGCCACGCCGCCCCCGGTGAACGATGGGAGCTCGGTCTCACGCTGCTGGCGGTGCGCGAGGAATCGATTTTTCTGATCCAGGCCGGGCCGACCTGGGCCGCCCACGCGACCCGGGAGGGGGTTCAGGTGATCGCGCCGGAAGGCGAGGCGCCTTCAGCCCTGGGCGCCGCGCGGGCCGTCGCCCTCCACTACGGGATGGTCCAGCTGCAGCCGGAGGACCGGCTGATCGTGACCGATGCGGAGACGGGCCCTCTCCTGGACCCCACGGCGTTGACCGCTCTGACCCGCATCCAGAACCTCCCGCTGATCGTTGAAGCGATCGAAGTCCAGGTAGCCCGTGCCGTCTCCCACCCGGTGGCCTTCCTTATCCTGGCCGGCGAGCCCGTCCGGGCGCCCCTTCCCCGGCCGGAGCGGTCCACGCCCTCACCGGAGCCGGCCCCTTCCACGGCTGCCCCCCAGGCACCTTCGACTCCCTCCCGCCGGCCCCTGGCGCCACTCCCCCGGCCGGGTCGACTCCGGATTCCGCGACTGCCCCAGGTTTTCCCCCGCCGGCCGCGATGGGGATGGCCCATGGTGTCGCTGCCAGCCGCGCCGGGCTGGGTGCGCACCCTGGCGCTGATCCTGCCCTGGGCGATCGCCCTCCTCACCTTCGGGGTTTATGTCCATCAGCGGAACACCCTGATCGCCCACCGTCTGCTGGCACAGGCCCAGGCAGAAGCCGAGCAGGCGACCCGGGCCCAGGCCCCCGGGGAGGCCCGCCGCCACTGGGAAACCGCTCGGGATCTGGCGCGGACCGCGCAACAATACGCCGCGCTGCCGGAGGCAGCAGCGCTGCAGGAGCAGGCGCAGCGCCAGCTGGATCGACTGGATCAGGCTGTCCAGCCGCTGCATCCCACTCGCCTGGCCAGCCTCCACCCCAGCCGCTCTCGACGGCTGATCCTGCGGGACAACGAGCTCTATCTGCTCGATCGGGAGGGGCGATGCGCCGGTGAGACCCCCCGCTCCGGAGGATGCGTGCTCTGGATCGGATACGATGAGGTGCATCGGACCCTGCTGGGCGAATCCATGCAGGAGCTTCTGTGGAGCGGCATGATCCTGCAGGGCCATCCGGTGGGCGCGTTGCTGGATCTGACATGGGCCGGGGCGGAAGGGGGACGGTCCGCCGGGGGCCTGATCGCCCTCCACGCCCAGGGCCTGGCGGAAAGCCGCAACCGAAGCCCCCGATGGGTGTCCAGCCGTCTCCCTCCGCTCACCGATGGCCTGTTGCGGTTCTACGGAGGCAATCTCTACGTGCTGGATCGGGAGAAGGGCCAGATCTGGCGGTTGCGCCCGACCGGGGAAGATTATGCCGGGGATCCTGAGCCTTACTTCACGTCGCCCCGGACAGACCTGGGGGAGGCGGTGGATTTCCTGGTTTATCAAAAGATCTACGTGCTGTATCGCGATGGGCGGGTGCGGGCGTTCGCGGGGGGCAACGAGGAAGAGGGATTCCCCCTGCGGGAGCAACCGGCCCCGGCGCTCCCGAGCCCGGTGCGCCAGCCCATCGGCCTCACGATGGATCCCCAGGCGCCCCGGCCGTGGCTTTACATCCTGGAGCCGGACCGCCTGATCCAGGCAGGCCTGCGGGGCGATTTCGTGCGGCAGATCCGGGGGGAAAGCCTGAAGGATATGGTCGCCGCCGCCGTGGATGAAGGACGGCGCCGGCTTTTCTTCCTTCGCGCCGATGGCACCCTGTGGGTTGCGGATCTGCCGCCTGTGGAATGACGCGGGTGGATGCTCTTCCGGGTCTGGAGGGCACGCCCTCCAGACCCCGGAATGCCGGATTTCGTCTCCACCCCCATCGTTTCGGGTTAGGAGGGATGTGCGATGCGAGCACTGGGGTTCATCGGGTTGGGACGGATGGGGACGCCCATGGCCCGGCGGTTGTTGCGGGCCGGGCACCGGCTCACCGTATTCAATCGCACGCGGGAGAAGGCCGAACCCCTGATCGCCGAAGGGGCCACCTGGGCTGATTCCCCGCGGGCCGTCGCCCGGGCCAGCGAGGTGGTCTTCCTGATGCTGGCCGACTCCGCCGCCAGCGAGGCGATGATCGCCGGGCCCAACGGGGTGCTTGAGGGCGCCCACGAGGGCCTCATCGTGGTGGATATGAGCACGATCGCCCCCGCCGTCTCCCAACGCCTGGCCGAACAGGCTGCACAGCGGGGTGTGCGGATGCTTGACGCCCCCGTCGCGGGCAGCGTGGGGCCGGCGACCGAAGGAACCCTCGCGATCTTCGTCGGGGGCCCGCGGGAAGCGTTCGAGGCCGTTGAGGATCTGCTGCGGATCCTGGGGCGGAATATCCACTACGTAGGCGGCAACGGGATGGGATGCGCAGTGAAGCTCGTTGTGAACCTCATCCTGGGCGTGTCGATGCAGGCCCTGGGCGAGGCCTTCGCCCTGGGCGCCCGCGCGGGGATCCCCCCGCAACGGCTGTGGGAGATCCTCCAGGATCTGGCGGTGATCTCTCCGTCCATGCGAAATAAAGGCGGGAAGATCGCGGAGGGAGATTTCACACCCTCTTTCGCCCTGCGCCTGATGGAGAAGGACCAGAGCCTGATCGTGGAGTTCGGTCGCCAGGTCGGGGCCTTCACGCCCCTGGCGGCCACGGCTCAGCAAACCTTTCTGGCCGCTCGCGAGCATGGCTGGGCCGAGGCCGACTACTCCGCTATCGCCGGCTGGTTGCTGGATCTGCCGCCTTCGCAGGGTGCCGGAGCGTAATCCCCCCGGATCCTTCCTGTGGGGTGGAGACAGGCGGCCGCTGCCGAGCCCGCCGGATCAGCTCGCCAGGCTGGTTGCGCAATTCCGGTGGGAAGGGGAAAGTATTCTCCACCCGCGAGGTCCATCAACCCCTTCGGATCGAATCTGAAAATCTTCCTGAGGAAATTCGGATGGGACAACCGGAGCATCGGACGGAATGGATCCCGCCGGAGGAGGCGGGGCTCACGGATCGGGAACAGGAGATCCTCCGCCTGGTGGCACAGGGGCTGGCGAACAAGGAGATCGCTTACCGCCTGGGGATCAGCCAGAACACCGTGAAGGTCCACCTCCGGAACATCTTCTCCAAAACCAATCTCCAGTCCCGCACCGAGGCCGCGATGTATGCGGTCCGCTTCGGGCTGGTGACGCTGATGCCTTCCGTCCCGATTATCGAAGAAGAGGCATCCGCCCCAGCGGAACTGCCGGTGGCGCCCGGGGAAGCCCCGGAGCCAGCGCCGGCGATCGCCCCAACACCTCCCGTTGAGGAATCCTCGATCGCACCCTTCCCACGCTGGCAGGCTGTTGTGCTCCTGCTTGCCTTCCTCCTGGGCATCGCATGGGCGCTGGGGCCCGGGCCCGCGTCCTCCGAAGCGCCCGATGTGATCTTCCAGGGGGATCAGCCAGGCCAGGGCAGCGAACGCAGGGAGGCGCTGTCCCGATGGAAGCTGGTCAGCCAGATGCCCGCGCCCCGGGCGCGCTTCGCCCTGGCCCGCTGGCGGGACTGGCTGATCGTCATCGGCGGGGAGGCTCCGGAGGGCATCACCGATCGGGTGGAGCGCTTCGATCTCCAGAGAGAACTCTGGGAGCGAGGAGCGCCCAAACCGCACCCGGTCGCGGTGGCCGCCGCCGGAGCGCTGGGGGATCGCATCTACGTGCCGGGCGGGGTCAATCCCCAGGGACAGCCGATCGATCGGGTGGAAGTTTACGAGCCGCAGGCGGATCGCTGGTCCGAGGGCCCCTCGCTGCCAGGGCCGCTGGCCGCGTATGCCCTGGCCGTCGCCGGGGATCGCCTTTACCTCTTCGGGGGCTGGGATGGCCGCCGCCTCCAGGGGACCGTGTGGATGCTGGATCCGGCCCAGGGCCGCTGGGAGCCTCGCGCGCCGATGCCCACCCCCCGCGCCTTCGCCGCCGCGGCCGTCCTGGGCGATGCGATCTACGTGGTGGGAGGCTATGATGGCCAGCAGGAGCTGGCGACCTGCGAGCGTTACCGGTTCGCCGTGGATCGCTGGGAGCCATGCCCGCCGTTGAACGTGGGGCGGGGCGGGCTGGCGCTGGTGGCGATGGACGGCCACCTCTTCGCCATCGGCGGCGGATGGCGGATCCCGCTGGCGTTCAACGAACGTTACCAGCCCGGCGCCGATCGCTGGACGCCCTTCGAGACGCCGATCACCGGGATCTGGCGGAACCTGGCGGCGGCGCCGGGGGATGGCGCGATCTGGATCCTGGGTGGGTGGACCGGAGAACTGCGCGCCGGGGTGTGGCGCTTCACCCCCTTCCCGTTCCGGCTCTTCCTCCCGGCGACCCAGCGTTGATCGCCCCGGGCCGGGATGATAATGGGCGAGGCGCGCCGCGGCATCCCATCGCCTTCGCGAGATCCACCGTCGGAATGCAGCCCATGGGGACCTGGTTTCTGATCCCGGTGAAACGGCTGGATCGGGCGAAATCCCGTCTGGCCGCCGCGCTCTCCCGTCGGGCGCGGATCCGCCTGGCGTGGCTTCTGACGCGGCGCACCCTGCGGGTGGTCGCCCGGGTGCCGGAGGTTCATCCCCTGGTGATCAGCGCCGACCTCCGGGTGCTGGCCCTGGCCCGGAGTATGGGGATGGACGTCTATTTCGACCTGTGGGAAGACCTGAACCGCGCCCTGACCGCTGCCCGCCGTTACGCGGTTCGCCACGGCGCTGAGGCCATCGGCGTGCTCCCCATCGACCTTCCCCGCCTGTCCCCGGAGGCGATCCGGGCGCTGCTCCAGGCCGGCTTCCCCGAGCAGGGCCTGGTGCTGGTCCCGGACCAGCGCGCTCAGGGCACCAACGCCCTCCTGATCCGCCCGCCGGAAGCCATTCCCTTTCGCTTCGGGCCAGGGAGCCTGGAGTCGTTCCGGACTCAGGCTGGGGCCCGGGGCCTTCCCGTTCGCCTTTTTTATCATGAAGCCCTCGCCTTTGACCTGGACACGGAGGCGGACTGGGCGGCGTGGCGCTCGCAGGCGAGCCTGGTGAATCTCGAGTAGGGCGATTCCGTCTCCCCCCTGATGTCCTCATGGCTTCTGCGTCATCATCCCATCGGGTCCAGCGAATGGCCCCATCCCCTGGATCTCTACTCACGGTGGCCCGAAGGGCCGTGGTGAGCAGAGATCGCCAGCATGGGCTCGTATCGGTTTTCGGATGAAAGGACAGCCTCCTCATGGTTTCCGGAAGGATCGCCCCGGGCTCGAAACCGATTTTGGGGCCGTCGATCCTTCCCGGATTCCCGGGGTGATGGAGCTGAGATCGAGACCGGTTTCCCGGAGCGTTCGGAAGATAGAAGCCCGGACGGAGGTCTCGCTTCGCCCCAAAGCGACATGGGCCAGGGATTTTAAGGGCGAGCGGCGAGCCGGGCACCTTCGGTGCCCGGCTCGCCGCCCAACCCCACGGGAACGCTCAGATTACGAAAACGCCCCGGCGCATCCTCCATCCCCCTTGACAAATTCCCCCAAAGCGGGTATGCTCTTGATTAGAACAAATGTTCTAATCCGGAGGCGGTGATGGCGGACCGGGATCGGTTGCTGAGCTTTCTGGAGGCTTACTGGGAGACCCACGGCTATGGTCCCACGCTGGAAGAGGTCCGTCGGCAGATGGGGTTTTCCTCGCGCTCCCATGCCCTCTATCACCTGCTCTCACTGGTTCGAGAGGGCCGGATCGTCCGTGAACCCGGGAAGCATCGGACCTGGCGACCGGTTTCCCTGCCGCCCCCGCCGGTATCGATCCCCCTCAAAGGCGTGGTCCCTGCCTCCGCGCCGGATCAGGTGGGAGAGGTGATCCCCCAGGATCTGGGGACGTTGCGCCTGCCCGCGGCCTGGGCGCCGCGGCGTTGCCGGTTCGCCCTCTGGGTCCGCGGGGAATCCATGATCGGCCTGGGGATTCAGCCTTACGATGTGGTGCTGATCGAGCCGGTGACGTGGGGCGAGGTCCGTTCTGGAGATCTGGTGGTGGTGCGGTTGCGCGGTCGCAACCAGATGACGCTGAAAGAGCTGCTCATCGAACGGCCCAGGGGTGCGGAGCGGAAGAATCGGAAAGAAGGGAAAGACGAGGCGATCTACTGGCTCCGGCCGGCCCATCCGGATCTGCAACCGATCCGCATGGACCGCCGGATGTGGGTGCTGGAGGGGCGTGTGGCGTTCCGGTTCGGTCCGGTGCGGGATCTGGGGGCCATGATTCAGGGGGAATAGCAGCTTCCCTCCGCGAAGCGAGGGCCTGTGATAAGCCTTCGCAAAGAAAGAACGAGCGCTTCACGTGTCCC
>JAEVEY010000096.1 GCA_016842045.1 Candidatus Thermoflexus sinensis
GGGCCGTGGGGAGGGGGGAGAAAGGGGGGTGGGGCCATTCCGTTCCACCTTTAGAGCTTTCAACTGCGTAACTCCTACCCTTTAAACCTCTCCCCAGGGCTTCGGGGGCCTGGGAAGGGGAGTCACGGAGCATTGTCGCTAACGAAGGATGGTGTGATCCGATATCGTCCGAAATAACTTCCCTTCGATGAGGTGTCTCTGTGGCGCAGGCGTTGTTCATGGGAGGCCTTTCCTTTCTGCTCGCGGTCGTCTGGGGTCCGCCCCTGATCCGCTGGCTGCGGGCGAATGGAATCGGGAAAAAGATCCGGATTGAGGGGCCGCGAACCCACCTGGTGAAGATGGGGACGCCGACGATGGGCGGCCTGATGATTGTGGTGCCCGTCGTGGTCCTGACATTGATTCTGAACATTGGAAATCTGATCGCCAACACCGCGGCGGGACGAGTGTTCCTGAAGCAGATGGGATGGCCGGGGGATCAGCTGATCGGGCGTTCGATCCTGGTGCCGGTGGCGGCGATGCTGGCCTTCGGGGCGCTGGGCGCCGTGGATGACTGGATCGGCGTGCGGGGAAATGGAGGGCTCCTGGCCCGTCATAAGTTTCCGATCCAGATCGCCCTGGGGACCGCCCTGGCGCTGATCCTGCATTTCGGGATGGGATTGCGAAGCGTGGCCATCCCAACGGTGCCGCAGAAGATCGATATCGGGCTCTTCTACCTTCCGATCGCGGTGTTCATCATCGTGGGCTCAGCCAACGCGGTGAACTTCACCGACGGTCTGGATGGCCTGGCCGGGATCATCACCGCCACGAGCTTCATCGCCTACGGCGTGATCGCCTATCTCCAGGGCCAGATCTATCTGGCGACGTTTGCCTTCATCGTGGTGGGGGCCTGCCTGGCTTTCCTGTGGTTTAACGCTCATCCGGCGCAGCTGATCATGGGCGATATCGGCTCCCAGGCCCTGGGGGCGACCCTCGGGGTGGTGGCGCTGATGACCGGCCAGTGGCTCCTGCTGCCCATCGTGGCGCTGATCCCGGTGGTGGAGACCCTCTCGGTGATCCTGCAGGTGGCCTATTTCAAATGGACCCGAGGGAAGCGGCTGTTCCGGATGAGCCCGATTCACCATCATTTCGAGCTGCTCGGGTGGTCTGAGACACAGGTGGTCCAGCGGTTCTGGTTGATTGCGATCTGGTCCGCCATGATCGGCGTGGCGCTGGCGTTGTTGTGATCGACTTCATCGGAGACGCCGATTGGCCTTTCGCAACCCTCAGGAAGGAGACTGTCTGGATATGGGGGGACCAGAAAAGGTCTCCTCCGGATTTGGGAGGGTGGACCTCCCGCCAGTTTGTCCGTCGAGCGTTGAATCATGAGCCGTGAAGCAGGGATGCGAGATCTCACCGGTGCTCGTGTGGTGATCCTGGGGCTGGGCCGGCAGGGATCGGCGCTGGCTCGCTGGCTGGTCCGGCAGGGCGCTGAGGTCACCGTTAGCGACCGGCAGCCGGCCGAGCGCCTTCAGGGCTTCCTGCAAACCCTGGAAGGCCTGCCGATCCGATATGTGCTGGGGGAACATCCGCTGTCGCTGTTAGAGCGTTGCGATCTTCTCTGCCTGAGCGGCGGCGTGCCTCTGGACATCCCGATCGTTCAGGAGGCGATCCAGCGGGGGATCCCCCTGGCGAACGACGCGCAGCTGTTCCTGGAGCGTTGCCGGGGATGGACCGCCGGGATCACAGGCTCCTCCGGGAAGACGACCACGACGGCGCTGGTGGGAGCGATGTGCCAGGCAGCAGGGTTTCGAACGTGGGTGGGCGGGAACATCGGCAACCCGCTGATCGAATTCGTCGAGGAGATCGGCCCGGAGGATCGGGTGGTGCTGGAGCTCTCCAGTTTCCAGCTGGAGATCATGACGGTGAGCCCGCGGGTGGCAGCGGTGTTAAACATCACCCCCAACCACCTGGATCGTCACAAGACGATGGAAGCCTATATCGCCGCTAAGCAGCGGATCCTCGATTTTCAGGACCTCGAGGACATCGCGGTGCTGGGCTACGATGATCCGAACGCCCGATCCCTGGCGGCGGCGGTGCGTGGGCGGCTGCGGTTCTTCAGCCGGGAGCGAGAGGTCGCCCGGGGGGCCTTCCTCCGGGAGGGAACCCTCTTCCTGCGCCTGGGGACGGACGCCTGGCCGATCTGTCGGGTGGAGGAGGTGCGCCTGCGGGGCCGGCACAATTTGTGGAACATCCTCGCGGCGGCGGTAATCGCCGGTAGCCTGGGGGCGGACCTGGGGTCCATCCGGGAGGTGGCGACGACCTTCCCCGGCGTGCCCCATCGTCTGGAGCTGGTACGGGAAGTGCGCGGGGTGCGCTATGTGAACGATTCCATCGCCACGACCCCGGAGCGTGTGCGGATGGCTCTCGAGGCCTTCGAGGAGCCCCTGGTGCTGCTAACAGGGGGGCGGGATAAACAGCTCCCGTGGGACGAGGCCGCGCGGGATATCGCCCGGCGGGTGCGGGTGCTGATCTGTTTCGGGGAGATGGGGGATCGGATCAGGGAGGCTGTGCAGGCAGCCCGAGCTCGCATGGGAGAGGCCGTTCTGGAGCGGGTGGAACGGGTGGGCACGCTGGAGGAAGCAGTGGCGCTGGCCGCCCGGCTGGCCCGCCCGGGAGAGGTGGTATTGCTGTCGCCGGGTGGGACCAGTTTTGACGCCTATCGGGATTTTGAGGAGCGCGGCGCCCATTTCCGTCAGCTGGTGGAGGCACTGGGATGACCACGGCGCGAAGAAGGTGGTATGAGCAGTCGATCCCACGGAGCGGGTCGCTGACGCTGCTACCCGGGATCACCTCCATGGAGCTGGGCCTGCTGATCCTGCTGGCCGCTCTGGTGCTGTCTGGCCTGTTGCTGGTTTACAGCGCCACTTACTATCTGGCGCGGCAGGTTTTCGATGACCCGTTTTATTTCGTCCGACGCCAGGCTGGGGCCGCGTTGCTGGGAGCGCCCGCTCTCCTGGGGCTGTGGCGGATGGATTATCGACGCCTGCAACGGTTTTCGATCCCCCTGATGTTGCTGGGGGTGGCTTCTCTAATTGCCGTGCTCTTCATGGGGGAAGAGCGACTGGGCGCCCGTCGAGCGTTCTCGGGCGGCTCCTTCCAGCCGTCGGAGTTCGTCAAGCCGATCATCATTCTGTATCTGGCTACGTGGTTGCCCACCAAGGGTGAACGCCTGCGGGAGCTCAGCCGGGGGTTTGTTCCATTCCTGATGGTGCTCAGCACCGTGGTCATCCCCATCTTCCTGCAACCGGACCTGGGGACCGGATTGCTGATCGGGATGGTCGCTGCCTGGATGTTCGTGGCCTCCGGCGCCACCCTGCTTCAGGTGCTCCTCGGGGTGACGCTGGGAGCAGGGGTGTTTGGTGTCCTGGTTCAGGTGCATCCTCACGCCATGACACGGTTGCTGGATTATCTGAAGGCCCTGAGGGATCCGGAGGGCGCTCAGGGGCATCTGAGCATGGTCTGGCAGGCGATCCGCTCCGGCGGCCTCCTCGGGAAGGGACCGGGGGCGATTCTCTATACCCTCAGCGGCCAGGTGCCGCTTCCCCATTCCGATAGTGCTTTCGCGGTGATCGGGGAAGCCTTCGGGTTCGCTGGCGTCATCGGGTTGATCGGTCTGCTCAGCTTCTGGGTGTTCCTGGGGTTCCGGACGGCCTGGCAAGCGCGTGATGCCTTTGGCAGCCTGCTGGCGCTGGGGGTGACGCTGTGGATCACATGGCAGGGCTTGATCAATCTGGGCGGGCTGACCGGCGTGATCCCTTTCTCCGGGATCCCTTTCCCTTTTATCAGTTACGGCGGCTCCGCCTTGCTCAGCGAGCTGATCGGCGCGGGGATGCTGCTCAGTGTCGCCAGGAGGCGAGGGGATGAGGATCTGGATCGCCGCGGGCGGGACCGGCGGGCACATCTATCCGGCGCTGGCCGTCGCGGAGGCGCTCCGGGCCATTGATCCGAATCTGGAGCTGGTCTGGGTGGGCACGCGGGAGGGGATGGAGGCCCGACTCGTTCCCCCGCGCGGTTATCCCTTCCTTCCCGTGGAAGCGGGCGGTGTATATGGGATGGGCTGGCGCCAGGGATTGAAGGGGCTCTGGCGGACGGTTCGGGGGACCATTCAAGCCCGACGGGAGATGGATCGACAACGTCCTCAGGCCGTGTTCACCACCGGAGGATTTGTGTCGATCCCGGCCGCTCTCGCCGCAGCGAGTTCAGGGATCCCGATCCTGGTTTACCTGCCGGACATCGAACCTGGCCTTGCCGTCCGCATCCTGGCCGGCCTGGCGGCCTGTGTGGCGGTGACCGTTCCGGAAGCCGGGGAGGCCTTTCGGCGACGGCCGGTGATGGTCACCGGATATCCGGTGCGTCGAGCGCTGGTGGAGGCGGCCCGGGCTCGGGAGGAAGCCCGTCAGCGGGGGCTCGCTCGCTGGGGGTTCCATCCGGAGGTCCCGGTCGTGCTGGTGTTTGGGGGAAGCCGGGGCGCCCGCCGGTTGAATCAGGCGGTCGCCCGTCATCTGGAAACGCTGACCGCAGCGGCGCAGGTGCTTCATCTCACCGGGCCGGTGGATCTGGAGGCTATGCAGCGACAGCGAATGGCATTGCCGCCTGAGCGCCGGGCCCGTTACCAGCCGGTAGCGTATCTGGATGAAGAGATGGGTGAAGCCATGGCGATGGCGGATCTGGCCGTGTGCCGGGCAGGAGCTTCCACCCTGGGGGAGCTTCCCCTGTTCGGGCTGCCGGCGGTGCTGGTGCCCTATCCTTACGTGCGACGTCATCAGGAACGCAACGCCGCTTACCTGGTCCGGCATGGAGGCGCCGTGATGATCCCGGATGAGGAGATTGAGAGGCGGCTGGGGGAAGTGGTGGGGGATCTCCTCCAGAGCCCGGATCGCCTGCGCGAAATGCGTCAGCGGATGGCGACGCTGGCCCGGCCAGAGGCAGCGGATCGCCTGGCGGCCCTGGTGATGGGGTGGGTGAAAGATCAGGGCTCCGTCCGGGCAGGACCCCAGGTCGGGAGGGGGGGATGATTGCGCTGAACGCCGTCTTCTGGCTCTTTGTGGTTCTGTTCGCCTTCATCGGGGCGTTGCGAGGGGTGGCCAAGGAGATCCTGGTCAGCGCCTCGATCATAGGAATCATGTCCTTTTTCGGTCTGCTACAGCAATTCGCGCCTGCCATATGGGAATCTTTCACCAGAGATCCAACCACCGGGTTTTTCATCGAAACAGCGGCGATCGGCCTGGCAGCGCTGTTCGGATATGCCGGCCCAGCCCTCTCGGTCCAGCTGGCCGGCCGGGCGAAACGGGAGAAGGGCGTGGAGGTCATCGCCGGCTTCGCTATTGGAGGAGTTAACGGATGGTTGATCGCTGGCTCGATCCTGTTCTTCCTGCATCGCGCGGGATATCCCTTCCCGGAGGTCCTTCAACCTCCGGGCCCTAACAGCCCGGTGATGGATCTGCTGGCATGGATGCCTCCCGCGGTGATGAAGCCGCCGCTGCTTTATTTCATGATGGTTGCAATGCTGTTCGCGCTGCTCATTTTTTATCTTTAGACGCAAGCGGGGGGCTTTCGGGTGGTGGAACGGCCAGCGAAGCTGGCCGTTCCACCACCCGAACTCTATGGGAGGGGCAAACGCTGAAATCGGGCGGGCACCGCCAGGATCGCAACCGAGCACTTTAGAGTGGTTGCGCTGCTGGACTTTCCCTGACCGAAAGGTGCCCTGAGAGCGAGGGGAATGTGGTCAGCGATCTGGCTGGGGGACCGGAATGATGCAGTTACGGCCTGGCATGGCGTTTCATCTGATCGGCATTGGCGGCGCGGGGCTCTCCGCCCTGGGGACAGTGCTCCATGAGCTCGGATATGCCGTGAGTGGGTGCGACCGCTCTCCCTCGCCCTTTGTAGAGGCACTTCGCGCCCTGGGCGTTCCGGTGCACCTGGGCCACGATCCGGTCCACGTTCAGAACGCCGAGGTGGTTGTGCGATCCTCCGCTATCCCACCGGATCATCCCGAGGTCCGGGCGGCGGAGGAGCAGGGTCGACCGGTGGTGAAGCGAGAGGCAGTGATCGGGGCGCTGATGGCCGAACGGATTGGGATCGCGGTGGCAGGGACCCACGGGAAGACGACCACGACGGCCATGCTGGCCTGGATCGCCATGGTCGCCGGCCGCGATCCCTCCTTCATCGTCGGCGGCCTGATCCAGGGCCTGAACCGGAATGCGCGAGCGGGCCGGGGAGATCTCTTCATCGTGGAAGCTGACGAATACGACCGGATGTTCCTGGGCTTGCGGCCGCGGATCGCGGTGGTGACCACAATCGAACACGATCACCCCGATTGCTACCCGACGCCCGAGGCCTTCTTCGATGCGTTCGTGGCCTTTGCGGAGCGCGTGCCCTCGGATGGGATCATGGTGGTGTGTGATGCGGATCCCGGGGCGCGCCGTCTGGCGGATCTGTTGGAGGCAGAGGGTCGATCTGTGGTGCGCTATGGATGGGAGCCTCCCGCCCGATGGTGGGCCCGGCCCCTGGCGGTGGATCGCTTTGAGGTCCATCAGGGGGATCGGCGCGTCGGCGAGCTGGCGCTGCAGGTCCCTGGGCATCATCACGGCCTGAACGCCCTGGCGGCGCTGGCCGCGGCGGAGGCGATAGGGATCTCTCCGGCGATGGCTCTGGAAGCTCTAAGCCGGTTTCCGGGCACGGCGCGACGGTTTGAGGTGAAGGGCGAAGCGCAGGGGGTGCTGATTATCGATGATTACGCCCACCATCCGGGGGAGATCCAGGCCACGCTTCGAGCAGCTCGTGCCCGCTACCCGGGCCGTCCGATCTGGGTGGTCTTCCAGCCTCACACCTATAGCCGGACGCGCGCGTTGCTGGAAGAGTTTGCGCGAGCCTTCGAGGACGCCGACCATGTCATTCTCACCCCGATCTATGCGGCTCGCGAGACGGACACGCTCGGGGTGAGCAGTCAGGATATCGTGAGGCGGATGATCCATCCGGATGCTCGCTATCTCTCTGATTTCGATACGGTGGTTGCTTATCTGCGGGAACACGTCCAATCGGGGGATGTGGTGCTGACCCTGGGCGCAGGGGATGGATACCGGATTGGGGAGCGGTTGTTAGAGCTTCTGAGCCATCCGGAGGGAGAGAGGTGATGCCGGATCCGAAAGCGATCCCCGGCGAAGCTCTAACTGCAGCTCTCCAGCGATGGGGATTGACCCTGTATCAAGGCATCCCCCTGGCGCGATTCACCACCGCCCGAATTGGTGGGCCGGCGGATGCCCTGGTGATCGTGGAGGACATCCAGGCGCTGGCGGACGTCGTGTGGGGAGCCTGGGCGGATGGAACTCCCGTTACCCTGCTGGGTGGGGGCTCGAACGTCCTGATCGCCGACCGCGGGGTGCGGGGGCTGGTGGTGCTCAACCGGGCGCGGACGGTGCGCTTCGAAACCGATGGACGAGTGTGGGCGGCTTCTGGTGTTCTGCTGCCGACCCTGGCCCGGCTGTGCGCGGAACGAGGATGGTCTGGCCTCGAGTGGGCGATTGGGGTTCCCGGCACGGTAGGCGGAGCGGTGGTGGGCAACGCGGGAGCCCATGGGGGGGACATCGCGAGTTGCCTGGAGTCGGTGGAATTGCTGTTGCCGGAAGAAGGCCCTGTGACCTGGAGAGCGGAGCAGCTGGCGCTGGGCTACCGAAACAGCCGATTGAAGACTTGGCCGCGTACGCCACGGCCGGTGGTCCTCGCCGCCCGTTTCGCCCTTCGACCGGGGGATCCGGAAGCGCTCCTGGAACGAATGGCGGCCTTCAACGCCTACCGCCGGCGCACCCAGCCGGGCGGGGCCAGCATTGGCTCGATGTTCCGGAACCCGCCCGGGGATTACGCCGGCCGTCTGATCGAAGCGGCTGGCCTCAAGGGGGCGCGCCGGGGAGGGATCGTCATTTCTACTTTGCATGCGAATTTCTTCATCAACGAAGGAGGTGGCACAGCCGCCGATGTGCGGGCCCTGATGGCGGAGGTCCAGCGGCGCGTCTGGGAGCAATTCGGCGTGCTCCTGGAGCCGGAAATTGAGTTCGTTGGGGAGTGGGAGGATGAAACGACGGATCCGGGTGGGTGTGTTGTTCGGAGGGAAATCGGGGGAGCATGAGGTGAGCCTCTTATCGGCCCAATCGGTGATCCGGGCGCTGGACAAGACGAAATACGAGGTGATCCCCATTGGGATCACCAAAGAGGGCCGCTGGCTCACCCGTGGGGATCCGATGAGGGTCCTGACCGGCGGGGCGGTGACGATGGCGGATCTGATCGGAACGCCGCCTGTTGTGGGGCCGGAATCGCCGGCTCCCCTGGCTGTTCCCCAGCGACGGGAGCTGATCCCGGGGGTCCAGGCGGATGGGATCCCGGAGGTGGATGTGATCTTCCCGGTGCTCCATGGCCCCTTCGGGGAGGATGGGACGATCCAGGGGTTGCTGGAGCTCGCGGACATCCCATATGTGGGCGCGGGGGTGCTGGCCTCGGCCGTGGGGATGGACAAGGCGGTGATGAAGGACGTGTTCCGGGCCCACGGCCTTCCGGTCGCTCGCTATATCGTGGTCTTTCGCCGGGAGTGGGAGCGGGAGCCCGAGGGCGTGATGGACCGGATCGAGCGAGAGATTGGATTCCCGTGCTTTGTCAAGCCAGCTAACCTGGGGTCCAGTGTGGGTGTTACCAAGGTGAAGCGGCGAGAGGAGCTTCCGGCCGCCCTGGCGGAGGCGGCCCGTTACGGGCGCAAGATGCTGGTCGAACGGGCGATCCCGGCCGCCCGGGAGATCGAGGTCAGTGTGCTGGGGAATGAGGAGCCCATCGCCTCCGTGCCCGGTGAGGTGATCCCGGCAGGGGAATTTTACGACTACGCCGCGAAGTATCTGGACGACCGGACGCAGCTGGTGATCCCGGCACCGCTGGATGAGGCGCTGGCGGAACGAATCAGGTCTCTGGCGATCGAGGCCTTCCGGGCCATTGATGCATGTGGGATGGCGCGGGTGGATTTCCTGCTCTCTCGGGAGACTGGGGAGCTGGTGGTGAACGAGATCAACACCATTCCGGGGTTCACGGCGGTTAGCATGTATCCGCGCCTGTGGGAGGCCAGCGGCCTGTCTTATCCCGCATTGCTGGATCGACTGATCGAGCTGGCTCTGGAGCGGTATCGGGATCGCCAGCGGGATGCCATCGCTTACGAGGGGCTGACATGGCTTTCCTCCATTCGCGCCGACGGCGCGCCGCGAGAAGACGACAGCGAACCTTCCGCTCAGTAAGCCCGGTGGGGATGGCGGTGGCGGTCTGGACCCTCCGCCCTGCGGGCTCCCGGCTGGTGGCTGGAGGGTTGCTGCTGCTCTGGGCCATCCTGGGCGGGCTTCTTTTATTTCATGACGCCTTTTACACCCGGCTGGATGTGGCGGGTGCCCGTATGCTCCCCCCGGAGGCCCTGGCGGCGGCCAGTGGGATCGATGGACTACAGATCTTCTGGGTGAATCCGGAGGAAGCCGCTGCCGCGGTCCGTCGCCGGTTCCCCACGTTGCGCGATGCCACCGTGCGCTGTCGATGGCCGGCATCCTGTACCCTTTTCGTCGTGGAAGGGCAGGCCCCGTGGGAGTGGGTGAGCGGAGACCTGCGACTGCTTCTGGATGAGAAGGGTCAGGCGGTGGAAGGGGGAGCGGCCGAAGCCCAGCGTCGTCTGGAGGTTTATGGCCTGCCGCCCCTGGCGCCGGGCCAGCGGGTGGATCCCTGGCTATGGGGACGCATGCAGGATCTGAGCCGGGCGTTCCCGGAGATCCAGGCGTTTCGATACGAAGCAGGCCGTGGGTTCTCGTTCATTGATCCCTATGGCTGGCAGGTGTTGCTGGGGGAATTCGGTTCGATGAGGGCGCGCGCAGCCGTCTGGCGAGCGTTGCGCGATCTCCTCGCCGCCCAGGAGCAGCGCCCCGCTTATCTGGATCTGCGCGTTCCAGAGGCGCCGGTGGTGGGGTTTCCATCGCAGAGATGAAGCGGCTGGATCGGCCCCGCGGGAAATTCAGGGGGAGGGGCTCAGAGGCCTTTTATCACTGGTGCGTTTGTCCCCATTTCTGAAGCGTACGCGCGAGGGTGCAACCCATGACGCTGGTCGCGATGGATATTGGAACCAGCAAGATCTGCACGCTGGTGGGCGAGGCGGACGAAGCTGGGATGCTCCGCATCCTGGGCGTGGGGGTCGTCCCGGCCCGGGGGATCCGGAGGGGGGTGGTGGTGAACATCGCCGAGGCCACCGAAGCGATCGCCGCCTCGGTGGAGAAAGCGGAGCGCACGAGCGGCTACCAGATCCGCCGGGCCATCGTGGGCATCGCCGGTCCTTATGTCGCCTCCGTGAACAGCAAGGGCACAGCCTCGGTGATGCGAGGGGATCGGGGGATCAGCCCGGCCGATGTGCAACGGGCGGTGGAGAACGCCCGCACCATCGCGATCCCGCACTCCCATGAGATCCTCCACGTTCTTCCGCGTTCCTTTATTGTCGATGGCCAGGAGGGGATTCGGGATCCCCTGGGGATGTATGGGTTCCGGCTGGAGGCGGAGGTCCATATCGTGACGGCCCAGGTGGGCCCGCTGACCAACCTGCGGCGGTGCATTGAGGCGGCTCAGATCGCTGTGGAAGAGTTCGTCCTCTCCCCGCTGGCTTCAGCTGAGGCGGTGGTTACTGAGGGCGAGCGGGAGATGGGAGTGGCCCTGGTGGATATTGGAGCGGGGACCACGGATCTGGCGGTCTTCGTGGAGGGGAGCGTTGCGCACACCTCGGTGATCCCCGTGGGCGGGCAGCATATCACCAATGATCTGGCTTATGGCCTGCACGTCCCGGCGACGGTGGCGGAGGAGGTCAAGCTCAAATACGGCCATGCGGTGGCCCAGGCGATTGCGCCGGAAGAACAGATCACCGTTCAGGGTTTTGGGGAGAACGGCGCGCTGACCTTCTCCCGTCGAGAGATGGCGGAAATCATTGAGGCGCGGGTTCAGGAGATCTTCCAGCTGATCCTGAAAGATCTGAGAGCCTCAGGCTACGAACGGTTGCTTCCAGCCGGACTGGTTCTCTGCGGGGGCACCGCCCTGCTGCCGGGGATTCGGGAAGTGGCCCGCGAGGTCACCGGGATGCCAGTCCGTGTGGGCATGCCGTGGGATCTGGGGGGGCTGGCGGAGACGCTCCGTTCGCCGATGTTCGCGGCGGCCGTGGGTTTGCTCCGCTGGGGCCTTCGGATGGATATGAGCTCCAGCTATTCCCCATCGGGGGATTCATGGCTGGGCCGCCTCTGGCAGACTTTGCGGGGGATTTTCCGGGAGATGTTGCCGGGGTAATACGAGTGGGCTTTTTGTTTGCGGTAGGGCACGTCCGTGCCCGTTCTCTTTGTGAACACCTATAACGGGCACGTCGCTTCGCTCCGTGCCCTACTACAAACAGAGGGTCTTTCCTGCTCGTAGTAGGGCACGTCAGTGCCCGTTCTTTTATAAACACCTTTCGCGGGTGCTCTCTTCGCAATTGGGCAATTCTGCCTGGGGCCCGGGATGCCGGGCCTGGGCTGATTTAGCACTTTGAAAGGAGGTGGACGATGGATGCGATGACAACCGGCCAGACCCCAGCCAAGATCCGTGTGGTGGGTGTGGGGGGCGGAGGCAGCAACGCGGTGAACCGCATGATCGAGGAGGGGCTCCGGGGGGTCGAGTTCATTGCTGTCAACACCGATGTGCAGGCCCTCTCGCTGGCCAAGGCCGATCGCCGGATTCACATCGGGGAGAAAATCACCCGCGGGCTGGGCGCGGGGGGGAACCCGGAGATCGGCTACAAAGCGGCGGAGGAGTCGGCGGATCTCATCTACGAAGCGCTCCGCGGTTCAGACATGGTGTTCATCACAGCAGGCATGGGGGGCGGAACCGGGACGGGTGCCAGCCCGGTCATCGCTCGGATCGCCCGGGAGGTGGGGGCCCTGACCATCGGGGTGGTCACCCGGCCCTTTTCCTTTGAGGGGCCGCGGCGAGCCAAGGCCGCCGAAGAGGGGATCGCGCGCCTCAAGGAGAATGTGGACACCCTCATTGTGATCCCGAATGATCGCCTGTTAGAGATCACCGACAAAAAGGTGACCCTGGTGCAGGCCTTCCGGATGGCCGATGAGGTGCTCCGCCAGGGCATCCAGGGGATCAGCGAACTGATCACGGTCCCCGGCCTGATCAACCTGGATTTCGCCGACGTGCGCACCATTATGGCGGAGGGTGGAGCTGCGCTGATGGCGATCGGAGAGGCGGCAGGGGAGAACCGGGCGGTGGAGGCGGCCCAGCAGGCGATCTCCAGCCGGTTGCTGGAGGTCACCATCGATGGGGCCCGGGGGATCCTGTTCAATGTCACCGGCGGTCCTGACCTCACGCTCCACGAGGTTCACCAGGCGGCGGAGATCATCCGTCAAGCGGCCCATCCGGAGGCCAACATCATCTTCGGGGCGGTCATCGATGAGTCGATGCAGGACCGGGTGCGGATCACCGTGATCGCAACGGGGTTTGAACGTCCACCTCTTCCGGGCCGCCGCTCGACTCAGACGACGGTGCCCGCCCGGCCCGAATCCGGCGCTCAGCGCCCTGAGGACGTTCGGCGCCCTACAGCCTCCGAGCGCAGCTTCAACGAAGGCGATCTGGATATCCCGGCCTTCCTGCGGCGGCGAGGATAAGAGCCACAGTGGAGCGACCTGCCATCTGTTCGGCTCCATACTTGCGCGGGGGCCTTGCTGCCTTTGACGGGCGAGGAAGGGGGATGTTGTGCGGTGGCGGCCGAAGGTCGTTGTCGCACAATATCCTCCAGGATCCTCAGGTTTTTAAGTAACGATTCAGCCATTCTCACACAACGTAATATGGATATAGGCGTTTCCTGCAAGTTTTCTCCTGGGGGCTTTGGGGCCGAGCCGCGCGCCTTTGGCGCGCGGCTCGGCCCCAAAAACTTCGGCTCATATCGGCTTTAAGGTGAAACGGCGAGATGGAGACATCATGATCCACCCTCCCTTGAAACCCTCAGATTCTGGTAAGGGGGGTCCCAGGACGCGTTCCCTCTGATGATGAAGGCCAACGACCCCACCCCCTTGATCCCCCCTCGGCCCCAAAGGCCATAAGGGTAGGAGTTACGCAGTTGGTTTTCTCCTGGGGGTTTGGGGGGAGTCGTGCGCCGAAGGCGCGCGAC
>JAEVEY010000142.1 GCA_016842045.1 Candidatus Thermoflexus sinensis
GCCTGAAGGGCTGTAGAGAGAGGCCATCCCTTTCCTTTACCGTATATCCCGAAGAATGCAGTCGTGTAAGCCTGGAGAGAACAGCCTGAGAAAGGAGCAGCGCTTCCATGCCGGTCCGGGTGGTCCTGGATGCGATGGGAGGGGATTATGCCCCACGGGTCCCGGTGGAGGGAGCTCTGTGGGCGTTGCGGGAGATCCCGGAACTTCACGTGATCCTGGTTGGCCAGGAGGAGCGGATTCGCGCCGAGCTGACCCGCCATTCCACGAAAGGCCTTTCGTTGTCCATCGTCCATGCCTCTCAGGTTGTGGAGATGCATGAGCATACCATTGCTGTGAAAACCAAGAGGGATTCTTCTCTCGTGGTGGGGATGCGCCTGGTGCGCTCCGGGGAAGCGGACGCCTTCGTTTCCATGGGGAACACCGGGGCCGTGATGGCGGCGGCCCTGTTCCATCTGGGCCGGATCCCGGGCATCGATCGCCCGGCGCTGGGCACGGTTTATCCCCTCGCTCACCGGCCGTGCCTTCTCCTGGACATCGGAGCGAACACAGATCCGAAACCGTGGCATCTGTTGCAGTTCGCCGTGATGGGCGTCGTTTACGCGGAGCGGGTGCTGGGCTGGCCGAATCCACGGGTGGGGATTCTCTCAAACGGCGAGGAGCCCGGCAAGGGATCCATCCTGGTCCAGGAGGCTTATCGCCTGCTTCAGGAAAGCGGATTGAATTTTATCGGAAATGTGGAAGGAAAGGATCTGTCGCGGGGGCTTGCGGAGGTTGTGGTAACGGATGGCTTCACGGGGAACGTGGTCATCAAACATCTCGAAGGCACCGTGTCCTTCCTGGCCCGTTTTCTGAAAGAGCAGCTGACCGATGGGGCGCTGGATCGGATCGGACTGGCGCTGGCGTTGCCGGGTCTGTTGCTCTCAGCGCCCGGGCTGTTCGGTCTGTTGCCCAGTCTCCGGCAGATCCGCCGGCGTCTGGATTATCGGGAATATGGCGGGGCGCCGTTGCTGGGGGTAGATGGCGTGGTGGTGATCGGGCATGGGCGCTCGGATGCAAAAGCCGTGAAAAACGCGATCCGCGCCGCGGTCGGGGCGGTGAAGGGGGAGATGCTGAAGCGGATCCGGGAGGGCCTGGAGTCCATCGCCATCGCGCGCTCCTCGCATGGGACGGGCACCGAAGGCCTCCGGCCCAATCTGGAATGATATTCTTTGGAGGAAGCGATCATCCCCATTCCTGGCTGGATAGAGCCATGGGGGGCGGAAACCCCGGGTGGCAGCCCCTGGTGCTCATCGGGCTTCTATGGACAACGCCAATCCTGCTGGAGCGTTCCCTCGCCAGGGGACCATCGAAGGATGCGCCAGCTGCCCCCCTGAGCGGCCAACCGGTAGACCTCCCTCGGGTAAGTGACCACGCGGTCGACGGTCACGCTTCGGCCCGGAGTACAGATCAAGCTCGCTCGATAGGTCCAGGTCTCCTCGGTTTGCACCTCGATGAGATCGGGGCCGGGCTGTGAGGCGGGGGCGCACGAGCGGATCTCCCACCGGATCTCCCGGATTGTGGCCCGGATCGCCTGGGAGGCCTGCCGCAGGCGATCTCCCTGGCGTCGGGCCTCCGGCGCGGCGTCTCCCCAGGCGGCGGTGAGCTGCTCCAGTGTTCCCTGGCCCAGGATGTAAGCTTCCTGGGCCGCGTTAGCCCGTTCGATCACCTGCAGCACTCCAGGTTCGCATGCCAGCGACGAGGGCGTGGGCGAAGCAGGGATCGGGGAGGGCAACGCCGTGAGCGGGGGCGCTGGAGGGGAGGGCTCGGGAGAGCGCAAGGGGATCGGCGATGGAGGGGGAAGTGGAATGGTGGAAGCAGTAGGGGCCTGCGCTATAGCAGGCGAAGTCGGTGAAGGCTGAAAGGGCGATGGACGCGCGAAATACGGGTAAAGGATGAGTCCGTAACCCACGCTTATCACCAGGAAACTGAAGCCGGTAAGCAGCGCCTGCCATCCTCGCCGGTTGGGAACAGCGGGCAGGGCTCTTCCCCATCGAGCCTTCAGAACCCCTGCCCATTCCGGGCGAGCCAGGAGGAACAGGAGCAAACCCAGCCCGATCAGCAGGATACCGAGTAGCAGCTCCAGCCCTCGCATAGCGAATCCTTCTCCTCCTGTCATGGGGTTCCCTGACGCCCCGCCCGCCCCCCCAAACGGAGAGTGGGCCTTTCCGCACAAGGTTACCTTAACATCATGGCGACAAATGCGCGAAGATGCAAGCGGTCTGTTTCCCCGTCCTGCGGGGGCGGTAGGGATCTTCCCGGGCTGAGCGGGGTCCCTTCGGCGCCCGGCTTAACCCCTCCCGGTATTTTTCCTCCTCAGTCCTTCCTATAGCCTGAAGGACTATGGATCCTGAGAAGGAGGAGCCACGATAGGTAGGGTAGAATGGCCTCACCGGTGTGGCTCCCAACCGGGCAAGCCCGATGTGAAGATGTCATCCCGAGTTTGGTGGCCTCGCCCAGATCCTTTATAATGAGGTTAGACGGCCCAATTCGAATTGGCTGCCGGTATCGGCCCCGGCACCCGTAGAGGGGCTGTTGAAGACGGAGGGTGGTCTTCCTCTCGAGAGTTGCGAGGAAGCGAACCAGTGTCTCCCCATTCATCGGACCTGGTCGTTTTCGATCCAGAGGGCTTTAGGGGGTCTGTCCAGTCGGTCATCCCTCTTGATCCGCTCCGAAGAGGGGGACGATCAGATTGAGAAATCAACCCCATCTCTCCTTTCCGAGGAAGGCTCTTAACCATGATGCGCTTCGATCATTTCACGGAACGGGCCCAGGACGCGGCAGCGAGGGCCTATGAGATCCTGCAGCGCTATGGCCACAACCAGGTGGATACCGAACATCTTCTCCTGGCCCTCCTGGAACAGCCGGATGGGGTGGTGCCTCAGCTGCTCCAGCGAATGGGGATCAGCGTGGACTGGATGCGAGGTCGGCTGGATGAGGTGCTCCGGGCCAGCCCACGTGCCTCCATCTATGGCTTCGGCGGCACCGGCCAGGTGTTTATCACCCCTCGCGTGAAGCGCATCCTGGACCTGGCCAATGAGGAGGCGCGGCGGCTGGGGGACGATTATATCTCCACCGAGCATCTCTTCCTGGCCATCGCCACGGAGCGCAACACCCCTGCCGCCCGCATTCTCATGGATGCTGGCGTAACCCGGGATCGCATCTACGAGGCGATCAAGGATCTGCGAGGCGGAGCCCGGGTGACGGACCCGGGGGCCGAGGGGCGCTACCGGATGCTGGATCGCTACGGCCGGGATCTCACCCGGCTGGCCCGGCAGGGGAAACTGGATCCGGTGATCAACCGGGAGGCGGAGATCCTGCGGGTGATCCAGGTGCTGTGCCGGCGGACGAAGAACAACCCGGTGCTGATCGGCGAGGCGGGGGTGGGCAAGACGGCCATCGTCGAGGGGCTGGCCCAGCGCATCGTCGCCAACGACGTCCCGGAGCTGTTGATGGGCAAGCGGATCGTGCAGCTGGATCTGGCGGCGATGGTGGCCGGGGCGCGGTTCCGGGGCGAATTCGAAGAGCGGTTGAAAGCGGTCATCGAGGAGGTTCAGCGCGCCGAGGGGGAGGTCATCCTCTTCATCGATGAGATCCACACGGTGGTGGGCGCGGGGGCGGCCTCGGGGGCCCTGGATGCGGCTTCGATGTTGAAGCCGGCCCTGGCTCGCGGGGAGCTGCGTTGCATCGGCGCCACCACCCTGGATGAATACCGCAAGTATATCGAGAAGGATCCCGCCCTGGAGCGGCGGTTCGCACCGATCTTTGTGGAAGAGCCGTCCGTGGAGTCGGCGATCCAGATGTTGCAGGGCCTGCGGGAGCGCTATGAGGCGCATCATCAGGTTCGCATCAGCGACGAGGCGATCGTCGCCGCCGTCCGTCTCTCCCACCGCTACATCACCGACCGCCGGCTCCCGGATAAGGCCATCGACCTGATCGATGAAGCGGCGGCCCGGCTGCGGGTCGCCCTGAACACCCTCCCGCCGGAGCTCAAGGCCCTCAAGACAGAGATCGAACGGCTGCTGCAGGAGGAGGAACACGCCGGGCTGAACCGGGATTACGAACGGGCGGCTCAGATCCGCATGCGCCGCCTGCGCCTTCAGAAGGAATTCGAGGCCCGTCGGGCCCAGTGGCAGCGGGAGCGCAACCTGGACGAAGTGGTTTCCGAGGAAGATGTTGCCCAGGTGGTGGCGGCGTGGACGGGCATCCCGGTGGCTCAGGTGATGGAGACAGAGGCGGAGAAGCTCCTTCACATGGAGGAGCGATTGCGGGAACGTGTGGTCGGTCAGGATGAGGCGATCGCGGTGGTGGCAGACGCCATCCGGCGGGCCCGGGCGGGCCTGAAGGATCCGCGGCGGCCGATCGGCTCCTTCCTGTTCCTCGGGCCGACCGGGGTGGGGAAGACCGAGCTGGCCAGGGCGCTGGCGGAGTATCTCTTCGGCGATGAGGATGCGCTGGTCCGGCTGGATATGAGCGAATATCGGGAATACCATACGGTCTCCCGTCTCTTCGGGGCGCCGCCAGGCTATGTGGGTTATGAGGAAGGGGGGCAGCTCACCGAAGCGGTGCGCCGCCGACCGTACCGGGTGATCCTCTTCGATGAGATCGAGAAAGCCCATCCGGATGTGTGGAATGCCCTGCTTCAGATCCTGGATGACGGTCGCCTCACGGATGGGCAGGGCCACACGGTGGATTTCCGGAACACGATCATCATTATGACCTCCAATGTAGGTACCGAATATCTCCGACGCAGCGGGACCCTCGGCTTCGTTCCAGCCGCCTCCGAGCGCGAGCGGATGGAGGAGCGGCAACGAATCGAGCGAGCGCTCCGTGAGACCTTCCGGCCGGAGTTCCTGAATCGGATCGATGAGATCGTGATCTTCAACCGGCTGACGCTGGATCATGTGATGCAGATCGTCGACATCCAGATGCGCCAGATCCAGGCCCGTCTGGCCGAGCACGGCTTGCAGGTGGTCCTGACGGATGCAGCCCGCCGCTGGCTGGCGGAGGAAGGTTATGATCCTGCTTTCGGCGCGCGTCCTCTGAAGCGCGTCCTCCAGAAGCAGGTGGAGAGCCCTCTGGCGGTCCGGCTGCTCCGGGGCGAGTTCCGGGCTGGGGATGTGATCGTGGTCGATGTGGGAGAGCAGGGATTGATTTTCCACCGCCAGTCCGCTGAAGCGCTCCCGCTGGTGGAGCGGGTGCCTCAGGTGTAGGAGATCACGGCGCCGGCCCACCTGTCTCCTAAAGGAGCTTTTCGGGATTCGGACGGGTTGCCGAAGGTGGTCTCTCCAATCCCTCCTGTTCGGGAATCACCTATGCCGTTCCTTATTGATGGCCACAATCTGATCGGGGCGATGCCGGATTTACGGCTGGAGGATCCGGACGATGAGGCGCGCCTGGTGGAGCGGCTTCAGCGGCTGGCGATGCGGACAGGGCGGCGGATCACGGTGATTTTCGATCGAGGAGCCCCAGGAAACATCTCCTCCTGGCCCTCGCGGGGAGGGGTGACGGTCCGTTTTGCGCCTTCCGGGACGACCGCGGATGAGCTCCTGATCCGGCAGATCCAGGAGGAGCGCAATCCCCGCGGGCTCATCGTGGTCTCCTCGGACCGAAGGGTACAGGAAGCCGCCCGGCGTCGGGGCGCGGCGGTCTGGTCCGCGCCGGAGTTCCTGGACTACATGCAGCGCCGGCTCGGAGCGCAGCCATCCGCTCGGCTCATAAAAGAGGAGAAGCCGGAGGCCGTCGATGAGGGAGAGTTGAAGTATTGGATCGAGTTGTTTCAGGGAAAAGATCCAGAGCGCGGATAGGTGGTTCTCTAACGTTGTGTTATGGTGATGGGGGCTTAGCCGGCTGAGAAGGACCCCAGGGGCGATCTCCTCAGCCGGCCAGGTGTTATCTTCGCGTGGTCCTTTCAGGCTGTAGAGAGGGGGCGACCCCTAAAATCTCTGCTCCGGTTTAAGGAGGCGATTCATGTTTGAGGACATCCGCCAGCACCTCTCCGAGGTCCCTGAGGGGGAGGCCATTGAGGAGAGCATGGAACCTCGTCCCCCGGTTACCCTGGTTGAACGCTTTGCTTTCCTCCGGCAGCTCACTCCATCTCAACGCCTCATCCTGCTCGGTCTCCTCCTGGTGGACCTGTTCCTGATGGGGTTCCTGGTGTTTTTGATCATAGGGGTGATCCGCCTGGGATAGGGATAGGCGTGGGGGGTTGGCCTCTGGCAAGGGGGAGCCGGGGAACCCCGAAACCCCGGGGAGAAGACGAACGGCGTAGCTCCTGAGCGATTGAGAAGTGGCATGGGCTGCCAAAGGCAACTTACGCCACTCTCAAAGATCCGAGCGGAGTTGCAGGGGAGCGGATGCTGTTGTTACAATATAAACAACCTGGCTTGTGGCCTGCCCCCTCATGTCCGAAGAAGGCAAGGTCTGGAGCCCCCGTGTTTACGGAGGGAGCGCTGCGATGGCCGAGATGGTCAAGCTGTTGATGGCCTGGGATATCAAACCCGGCCACGAACAGGAATACTTTGAGTTCATCGTCCGCGAGTTCGCGCCGGGGATGATGCGCCTGGGGATGGAGCCGACCGATGCCTGGTATACGATGTATGGCGAGGGTCCCCAGATCCTTACCGGCGCGATCGCCCAGGACATGGAGACGCTGCAACGTATCCTCACCAGTCCGGAGTGGCAGGAGCTGAAAAAGAAGTTGTTCCGCCACATCCGGAATTACAGGGAAAAGATTGTGAAGGCCACCGGGCGGTTCCAGGTGATCTGAGTGGACCGGTGACCGTCCGGGAAGGGAGCATCCCGATGGAGGGGCTGTCGCGCGCTCCAGGCGCGCGATCGCCCTCGGAAAGGCGATGAAGGGGAGGAGTAGGCACGGGCGGCGACGCCAGCGAGGGGGGTCCGGTGCAAGCCCCTGTCGTACGCCGTGCCGAAGGTCGCCCTGGAGCCGGTCGGATGACCGTCGGAGCACCGCCTCCGGCCTGAGTCCGGCCCGGGTGCTGCCCGTTATCGCAGCCCGAGGGCAGGGGGATGAGCGATTCGGAACCCCCTGAAGCAAGGTGGTACCGCGGGAGGTCCGCCCCCTCTCGTCCTTGTGACGGGAGGGGGCGTTTTATTTACGAAGGTTAGGACTTACGCAGTTCGTTTCCCATGGGGGCAAAGATTTTTCTCCCCCCTCCCCACGGCCCAAAGGGCCGTGGGGAGGGGGGAGAAAGGGGGGTGGGGCCATTCCGTCCCACCTTTAGAGCTTTCAACTGCGTAACTCCTATGAAGGTTTATGGGGCTGGGCAGGCCGCCTTTGGAGCCTGCCCCGCCCCACAAGATTCCAGATCCGAGAAATCGGAGGGAGGGAAATGGCGACCGAAGCCATGGCGCTTCCCAAAACCTTCAACCCGCAGGAGATCGAGGAGCCGATCTACGAATGGTGGGAGCGGCAGGGGTTCTTCACACCCAGGATCGACCCCGCCCGGCGCCCCTTCGTGATCTCCATGCCCCCGCCCAACGTCACGGGGGAGCTCCATATGGGCCACGCGATGTTCGTGACCCTCGAGGACCTGATGATCCGCTACCATCGGATGAAGGGGGAGCCGACTCTCTGGGTGCCGGGGACGGATCACGCGGGCATTGCGACCCAGGTGATGGTGGAACGGGAGATCGCGAAGGAGGGCCTGACCCGCCATCAGCTGGGGCGGGAGCGGTTCCTGGAGCGGGTGTGGGCCTGGAAGGAGAAATATGGGGGCACTATCACCCGACAGCTGCGCCGGCTGGGAGCTTCATGCGACTGGACGCGGGAGCGCTTCACGATGGACCCGGTTTACTCCCGCGCCGTCCGCGAAGCCTTTGTCCGTCTTTATGAGCAGGGTCTGATCTATCGGGGAGAATATCTGATCAACTGGTGCCCTCGTTGCGAGACGGCCCTCTCCGATCTGGAGGTGGAACGGGAAGAGGAAGAAGAGGGACTCCTTTACTACGTCCGATATCCGCTTCTGGGGGATGGTTGGGAGGGACCCGCGGCGCCGTGGGGGAGCGGCCGCTGGGCGGAGGGCGCAAGGGCGTTCATCACCGTGGCCACCACACGCCCGGAGACCATCCTGGGGGACACGGCGGTGGCGGTGCACCCCGAAGATGGGCGCTACGCTGATCGGGTGGGCCGGATCGCGGTGTTGCCCGCACTGGGCCGTCAGATCCCCATCATCGCCGACCCGGCGGTGGACCGCGATTTCGGGACGGGGGCGGTGAAGGTGACGCCGGGGCATGACCCGACGGACTACGAGATCGGAGAGCGGCATGGGCTGCCCCGCATCAACGTAATGAACCCGGACGCCACAATTAACACGAACGGCGGCCCCTATGCCGGGATGGATCGCTTCCAGGCCCGGGAGGCGCTGGTCCATGATCTCCGGAAGGAAGGTCTCCTGGTGAAGATCGAGCCCCACCGCTACGCCCCCGGCCGCTGTCAGCGCTGCAACACCATTGTGGAGCCGCTGCTCTCTCTTCAATGGTTCGTGAACACGAAGCCGCTGGCGGAGGCGGCCATCCGCGTGGTGAAGGAGGGGCGCATTCGCATCCTCCCGGAGCGCTTCGAGAAGGATTACTTCCGCTGGCTGGAGAACATCCGCCCCTGGTGCATCAGCCGCCAGCTGTGGTGGGGGCACCGCATCCCGGCCTGGTATTGCGATGATTGCGGGCACATCACGGTGGCCCGGGAAGATCCTACGGCGTGCGCCCGTTGCGGCAGCCCCCGCATCCGTCAGGACGAGGATGTGCTGGACACCTGGTTCTCCTCCGCCCTCTGGCCCTTCGCCACCCTGGGATGGCCGGATGACACAGAGGATCTGCGCTACTTTTATCCCACCACGGTGATGGAGACCGGCTACGATATTCTGTTCTTCTGGGTGGCCCGCATGGTGATGATGGGGCTGGCCATGACCGGGGAGATCCCCTTCCGCATCGTTTACCTCCACGGGTTGGTGCGGGATGAGAAGGGTGAGAAGATGAGCAAGACGAAGGGCAACGTCATCGATCCCCTGGTTGTGATCCGGGATTACGGGGCGGATGCCTTGCGCTTCACCCTGGCCACAGGCTCCACCCCGGGAAACGACATGCGCCTCTCCCTGCAGCGGGTGGAGGGGAGCCGCAATTTCGCCAACAAGCTCTGGAACGCCGCCCGCTTCGTGCTGGGGGCGCTCACCGGGCCGCTCCAGCGTCCCTCCATGGACGATCCTTCGCTCACCATGCCGGATCGCTGGATCCTCTCCCGTTATCACCGCACGGTGGCGGCGGTCACCGAGGCGATGGAGTCCTTCGACTTTGGCGAGGCCGGGCGGCGCATCTATGAGTTCACCTGGGATGAGTTCTGCGACTGGTATATCGAGATGGCCAAAGAGCCCCTCTATCGGGGCACGGAGGCTGACCAGGCGCGGACACGAGGGGTTCTGGTATATGTGCTGGATGGGATCCTCCGATTGCTGCATCCCTTCATGCCGTTCATCACGGAAGCCCTCTGGGGTTACCTGAAACGAGCGGGGTGGACGGACGGGGCGGAAGCTCTGATCGTGGCCTCCTGGCCTGTTCCGGGGCCGGTGGACGAAGCGGCGGAGGTCGGGATGCGAACGCTGATCGAGACCGTGCGGGCGATCCGCAACGCCCGGGAGGAGCATCGGGTGCCATCGGAACGGCGGATCGCCGCCTGGATCGCCGCCGGGGAGTTCCTGCCGGTTCTGGAGGCCCACCGGGGCCTGCTGGCCACCCTCGCTCGTCTGAACCCGGACCAGCTGGTGCTAACAGCGGAACTGTTAGAGCCGCCAGCGGATGCGCTGGTTTATCCAGCGGGACCGGTTCGGATTTATCTACCGCTGGCGGGGATGATCGATCGGGCGGCGGAACGGGCCCGGCTGGAGCGGGAGCTGGCGGATCTGGAGGCGCGGATCGCGAAGACGGAGGCCCTGCTGGCCTCTGAGTTTGCGGTTAAAGCGCCGGCGGCGGTTGTGGAGAAAGAGCGCCGCAAGCTGGAGGAGCTCAGGGCGCGACGGGAGCAGCTGCGGGTGGAATGGGAGCGCCTGAAGGAATAACAACGTGGCGGGGCAGGCCAGCAGCCTGCCCCGCCACGTTTAAGATCAGCGGGCCACATGCACCTTGATCACCCGCGGCCGGACGGACTCCGCCTTCGGGACCGTGAGGTGCAGGACGCCGTTCTCCAGACGGGCGTCGATGTGCTCGGCATCGATGGGATCACCGAACTCAATCGTCCGGGCGAAGCGCCCGCCGGTCCAGTCGCGGCGCAGGATGGCGACGTTCTTCTCGTTCTCGATCTCCGGCAAGGACACCTCGCCGCGGATGGTCAGGGAGGAGCCCAGCGCCTGCACCTCCAGGCTCTCCGGCCGCACGCCGGGCATCAGGATGGCCACGTGATAGCGATCGGGCAGCTCATAGATATTCACCGGCGTCCCCACACCCAGCGTGGTGAACCCATCAAAAGGCCGCACAAAGGCCTGATCGAACAGACGGTCGATCGCCTCGCGCAGGGTCATGAACGCCGCATCGAACGGGTCCCGGATCATCAGCTCGCGCGCCATAGCCCATCACCTCCTTTCACATCAGGATGGCTTCAGTTCGCACCCCTGTGGGTTTTCCAGCCTTGAGCATAAGCGGGGGATCTTAGAGGAGCGTTAGCGGGGGATAAACGATCCGCAAACATTCGGTTAAAGAAAGATTAGCGCGCCGGCCTCTACTTACGGCCTTTGAGGCCATGGGGAGGGAAATAATTGCCGGAGGATGATAAGCATGGAATTCCGGGCGGGTTTCCCCCTCCCCACAGCCCAGAAGGCTATGGAGAGGGGGAGCTTGCATGACCTGCCTGGACATCCGTTCGGCGCTATCCGGCGAGGATCCACTCCAGCCCCAGCTCCGCTAACTTCTCCCGGGTCGGCATGCCGGTCTGAGGATCCCACCCGGCCATCTCATAATAACGGGTCAGGGCGGCTTCCCACTCCGCCCGATCCACGCTCAGGCCGTCGGTCTTCCCTCCCTTCAGGGGCTCGAACAGCCGTTTGGGGAGGGTATCCCAATCCCGCCCAATCCCTTCCCGCGCATTGAAGGCCCGCAGCATGTTCAGCCGCCGTTCCCCCACGCGCATCACTTCCTCCAAGGTTACATCCCAACCGGTCACCGCTCGCATCAGAGCCACCAGCTCCTCGGGCCCATAGAGCTGCCAGGATGGGCCGAAGACGAACTGGCACAGGCTCGCCGTGTCCAGGAAACTGTAGAACTTCTGGGTCTCATAGGCGAAACGGATTTTGGCCTCGTTCAGAACCCGAGGGGGCTGGGGTTCTGTCAGGCCGAGGACAGCAAGTCGCTCCAGGAAAAGGCGGGGGGATTTGGGCATATAGAGGGTGTCGTGCTCGCTGGACTGGTGATCCGCGCCGAAGGGGTTGACGGCATAAATCAGGGCCAGGGAACGCTTGACCTGGGGCATGTGGGCCGGCAGCTCCTGGCCTTTAACGGCGACCACGCAATCTTCCGCCCCGCGGCCGATGATCCGAGCTGCCCGCGCGGAGCCCTCCGCCAGGACATCCCCGATGCCCTCGCGCCGCACGATCCTCTCCAGCAGTCGGATCATCGCCTCCGCATCCCCGAAGCGGAGGGGGAAACCCACCTCCGCCTCGGTAAGGATCCCCCGCTCGAAGCATTCCATGGCGAAGGCGATGGTCGCCCCGCAGGAGATGGTATCCACCCCATACTGATTGCAGATCTGGTTGGCCAGGGCGATGGCCTCGAGATCGCTGACGCTGCAGTAAGATCCGAAGGTGGAGAGGGTCTCATACTCTGGCCCGCCATAGAAGGGATCGATCTTCCGGCCCTGCCATTCCGCCTCCACCACCCGTTTGCAGCGGACCACGCAGGCGTAGCAGGTGTCACGCTCCTTCAGGATGGTCTCGGCCATTCGCTCGCCGGTGATGCGCTCGGCTTCCTCGAAGAAGCCGCTGGTGTAGTTGCGGGTCGGCTGGCCGCCCGCGGCGTTCTGAGCCGCCAGCACGCCGGCGGTTCCATAAACCCCCAGGTTTTTAACGGCCGGGTTGGCCTCATAGGCGGCCGGGCCCTGTTTGTGAAGCTGCTGGAGGGCCTGGGGATCATAGACCGGCGGGCGCCAGCGGCCCCGCACGGCGATGGCCTTCAGGTTTTTAGAGCCCATCACAGCGCCCATCCCGGTGCGGCCGTGGGCCCGATTGGACATATTCATAATGGCAGCGAACCGGACCCCGCGCTCGCCGGCCGGGCCGATCTGGGCAACCTCGATCTGATCGTCGCCCAGTTCCTCATAGAGGATCCGTTCGACTTCCCCGGTTGGGCGCCCCCAGAGGTGGGAGGCATCCCGCAGCTCGGCCTCGCCGTCGTGGATCCAGAGGTAAACGGGCTTCGGGGCGCGGCCGTAGAGGACGATCCCATCAAAGCGGGCGAACTTGAGCTCGGCGGGCCAGAAACCGCCGGCCTGGGAATCGCCGATCAGGCCGGTGAGGGGGGATTTGGCGTTGACGGCCGCGCGGCTCTGGCCGGAGATCGGCACGCCGGTGGCGGCGCTGAGGAAGAAGGTGAGAACGTTACGGGGGTCCAGAGGATCGATTCCGGGCGGCGTGTGTTTCAACACATAATACAGCCCCATGGCGCTGCCGCCCCAGTACGTGCGGTAAAAGGCCTCTTCCGGCTCCTCCACCCACAGGCGCCCGGCCGAGAGATCCACGTGAAGGATCCGTCCGGCGTATCCAAACATAGGCCCCTCCGGGGATCTGGATGAAGATGAGATGAAAATTATCATAACTCCATGAGGGTTAGGAGGGAAGAGACCTGTGCCCACCGGGCATCCTGGGCCTATGCATGTTTCCCCTCTCTGGGGACTTTCGGGTATCGGTGGATAGGGAGGCGAAGAAAGGCCATAGGCCGTAGTGTTTTATCCTGACTTGTTTTGAGGATACGAGAGGGTGTGGGCGAATGGCCCCATTCCCCTCTGTCCCCCTCCCCACAGCCTTCGGGGCCGTGGGGAGGGGAGATAAAATAAATTTTTGGGGTAAGTCGGGCACCTTTGGCATTCAGCTCACC
>JAEVEY010000036.1 GCA_016842045.1 Candidatus Thermoflexus sinensis
TTCCCATGGGGGCAAGGATTTTTCTCCCCCCTCCCCACGGCCCTTTGGGCCGTGGGGAGGGGGGAGAAAGGGGGGTGGGGCCATTCCGTCCCACCTTTAGAGCTTTCAACTGCGTAACTCCTATCTGAATTACCCTGTTTGTAATCGGGCACGAGCAAAGCGCGTGCCTGTTACAGGCGTTCGCAAAGAGAACAGGCACTTACATGCCTTGCTACGAACGAAAAAGCCCTGTTTGTAGTAGGGCACGTAGCGGAGCGAAGTGCCCATTGCAGGCGTTCACAAAAAGGACAGGCACTGACGTGCCCGACTACGAACGAAAGGCCCCTGTTTGTAGTAGGGCACGAAGTGAAGTGTTGTGCGAACGCATGGTCAGGTCAGAGGTGGCTTCCTTCAAGCCCCCCGTAATGAGGAACCGGAGGCTTTGATGAGCGAACTGGAGCCGAAACCGTCCGATCCGTGGGAGGAGGCCCAGACGATCCTCTTTCGCTGGCGGGAGCAGGCTCAGGCACGCTGGGAACAGATCCCCTCTTCTGTTCGTCCGCTTTTACTGGCCAGCGTTGCGGTTGGGGGGATGGGATTGGTTCTATTTGTCGCCGGCCTCCTGCTTCTTGTTCGCGCCGCTCAGCCAGCGGCCCCACCCTCACCCGGTGGGATGGTGGGAACTCCATCCGCATCGGTTCCACTGCGGCTTCGGGTTCAGGATGTCACCTTTCCGGTGACTCCTCTCCCCGTTCGGGGGGGGATCTGGCCGGTTCCACGGGGGCGAGGCGATACGGCTTACTGGATGGAAGGAACATTCACGAATCTGGTGTTGGGCCTGTCCGATCACCCGCAAACCCGACGTCTGGTGGAGGGATTACAGGAGGGAGACATCCTTGAGGTGGAAATGAGTGCGGGCCCGGCGCTTCGGTTCCAGATCTCCGGCAAGCAGCAGGTGCGACCCGAAGATACGGCGATCCTCTCCCAGCACCGCCCGGGGCTGACGCTCCTGCTGGTCGGTGGGGAGCCTCGATGGGCCGTGATGGCCTCTCCACTTCTGGAGGCATCGCCTTCATTTCTGGCCGCGGGACGAGTTCCGATGGGCCTTCCGGTGCAGGTGGGGCCGATCCGCTTGACGGTGGTGAGCGTGGAGCCACGCTGGAGCGGTCCGGGGATCCCCGGGGATTTCGTGGGAGTGGTGATCCGGTTTGAGATCGCCCATACGGGAAAGGAACCCCTGGCGATCGAACGCTTTGAGATGGATCTGCTCGATGCGGCTGGACGGCGCTATCAACCCACTATACTGGAAAGCGTCCCGCTCCCTTCAGGCCGGATCGTCCCAGGCAGCCCCATCGATGGGCAGGTCGCCTATCTTGTCCCTCGCAATAGCACGGAAGGGGTTCTGATCTGGCGTTTTAATCCGCTTCCGGGTCAGACCACCCCGGTTGAGGTGGAATTCGAGGTTCCCCGTCCGACCCCTACGCCGGAGCCTGCGTCGCTCCTCCAGATCCAGGTTCAGAGCGCCCAGTGGCTGCCCGAGGAGCAGGCCCTGCTTATCCGGGGCGGGATCGGGAACCCGGGTGAGCAACCGGTGAGTCTGGAGGCGACGGAGGTAGAACTGATCGGGCCGGATGGTCAGCGGGTGCCGCTGGTGGAGGCTTCTCCAGCGCTTCCCTGGATAATCCCGGCAGGTCGGAACCTGGGCTTTGAGTTACGATTCGCATCATCCGTCCCTGGCCCGGCGATTCTGCGAATAAAGAAGGAGCGCTTTCAGATCCGCTGAGGTCAGAAGATTCCAGGTTATAGTAGCGCGTTGGAGGTCCTTTACCAGAACCTGAAAACTCTTATTGGGGAGGAGGCTGCCATGGCGATCTATATCATGCTCAGCACCCTGACCGATGAGGGTGCGGAGACCATCAAAGAGCGCCCGGAGCGAATCCTGGAGGTGAACCGGGAGGTCGAGGCGATGGGAGTGAAGGTTCTGGCCCAGTATGCAGTGCTCGGGCCCTATGATTTCGTGAACATCGTCGAGGCGCCGGATAATGAGACCGTGGCTCGAGTTTCGGTCGAGCTCGCCTCACGAGGAAGCGTGAAGATCATGACGCTCCCGGCCATTCCCATCGAGGAGTTCATCCGGCGGGTGAAAGGCTGAGCGCGAAGCGATCGCTCCTGGTGGGTGGTCGCTCCAGCGTGTGGGGATGATTGGCGATCACTCCCTTCGGTAATGGTCCTTTGGGTATAGCCGTGGGATAGGGTAGAGGCATCCCTCGTGGGTGCCCCATTCAGGCGGGGACAAGGCCTTCCCCTTCCATCGGCATCCACGCGTTATGCAGGAGCGCCCCTCGTGGGTGCCCCTATAGGGCCCCCATATGGGCCGCTTATCAACCGCGATAAAGCCTATCGTGTTCTTTCCATGCACGGGGCGATCCTGGCCTTCGATCTCTACGTCATCACCCTGTTCCTGCTCTGGGCCCGCTGGGCGCGGCGGTCGGAGGCGCGTTCCCGGGCGCGGATGAGCGCGCTGGTGGCAATGGCCCATCTTTTTTTCTTCTGGCCGGTGGTGGGGGTGGGCGCATATCTTCCTCGCGGCGGCGGTGACCTGTGGGGGCAGCTCCATCCGGTCTGGGCCTTCGTCGCGGCGGAAGTGCGACGAGGACGTTTCCCCCTCTGGAACCCTCGCTTGCTGGGTGGCGATCCGATTTTTTCGGAAGGCCAGTTTGGCCTTTTCAATCCGCTCAATGGCCCCCTGTTTGCTCTGGATCCGCTTCCGGTAGAGGCGGTGCTCTGGCGAGCGATGATCCCCACACTATGGGCTGGGCTCGGGATGCTGCATCTGCTCTCTCGATCCCGATGGCTCCGCGTCTCGCCTTCCGCGGCGCTGGCCGGTAGCCTGGCCTATATGTTCTCCTCCCCGTTCATTGTCCATCTTGGACATCCCCAGATCGGCGATGCGATGGCCTGGTTCCCATGGGTTTTGTGGGGGCTGGATCAGGCGTTACGGCCCGGGCCCATTAAACGGTTGCTCCGGGGCGGCGTCCCGGTGTCCATGATGGTGCTGAGCGGGCATGGCCAGGTGGTCTCTTATGCGCTCCTGGGGACAGGAGCGGGCGTGCTGTTGCTTCCAGGGCCCGGTTCTCTCCTGCAACGATGGTTCCGGGGGATCGGAGTGATGATCCTGGGCCTGGCCCTTGCTGCTCCGATGGAGATCCCGGCCCTGGAACGGCTTCCGATGACCGAGCGAGCGGTGGTCCCCCCGGAGCACCGACGGGGCTACGAGCTGGCCCTGGAAGATCTGCTGGATCTCTGGTCCCCCCTCATTCACGGACGGAACGCGATGGAGTGGTGGTCTCCACGAGGACGGGTGGAGACCGGATATATTGGGGTAGTGGCCCTGGGCCTGGCGGTTTTCGGGGCGCTTCGTCCGCCCTTAGGACGTGCTGGGGGGCTGATGCTGACTCTTGCTGCGCTGGGACTGGGGCTGGGCTTCGGCCGCGCTTCCCCGCTCTATGAGGCGCTCTCCTTTTTGCCTGTCTTCGATCTGGCATGGAAAACGGCCCGTGCGGTGTTCCTGCTCAGCTTCGCGATGGCCGCCCTGGCTGCATGGGGCCTGGAGCAGGGGCGGCGATTCGGGTGGAATCCGCTGGGTGTCCTCTTCATCGCCGTCGGGATGGTTGGATCGATCCCCGTAGTGCTCCGGGTCGTTCCGGAAGGACTTCCTCGAGAGCGAGCGCTCATGGGGCTGGCGCTCGCCGGGATGTGGACGTTGGGATGGCTGGGAGGCCTTCGGGCTTCTAAGCGCTGGGGCCGATGGATCCCCATCGCCTTCCTTTTAGGGGAACATTTGATGATCAGTTCAACGGTGGAGATCGAGCCTCGCTCACCGCTACAGGGCTTTGACCATCCCCAGGCGCTGGCGTTCCTGCAGGCGGATCCAGGGTGGTTTCGGGTGGATGTGGATCCGGCCGCGTGGGCGTTGTGGCCGCCCAATGCGTTGCAGGTGGCTGGCTTTGATACCCCGCTGGGCAGCGGGAACCCCATGAACCTTCGGGCCTTCTCTACCTTTTACTGGATGATCCCCAACCGAACGGCACCAGCCTATCGCATGCTGGGGGTGAAATATATTGTGGTCCCAAAGGGCCAGCCGCCGGGCGGAGAGGGGATCTGGCCGGTGTTTGTCGACGATCCTCAGGTCGATCTCCATCTTCACACGGGAGCCCTTCCCCGCGCCTGGCTGGTCTACCGGACAGAGGTCGTGGCTGCTCAGGCGGAGGCGTTGCCACGCGTCCTGGCACCGGATTTCACCCCGGAGCGGGTAGCTGTGGTTGAGGGAGGGCCACTCTTGAATGGGGAAGGGAAAGGCCGCGTTGAGCTGCTTCGCGTGGAGCCGAATCGACTGGAATTGCGGGTGGAAACGGACGCGCCGGCGCTGCTGGCCTTAAGCGAGGTCTTTCACCCGGGGTGGCAAGCGTATCTGGATGGCCAGGCTGTTCCGATCTATCGAATCAATTTTGCATTCCGGGGTGTGTTCATCCCACCGGGACCCCATGATCTTGTGATGGTCTTTCGACCGGCCTCCCTGACGCTGGGTCTGGCACTCGCCGCCGTCGCATTGGTGGTGATCTTATTATCGAATTGGGCTTTGGACAAACGGGCCGTCTGATTTCTCGTTCAGGCCCTTCCCTTGCGCGAGGCAAGCCCCTCCCCCCTTCCCCCCTCCCCGCGGCTCAAAGGGCCGCGGGGAGGGGGGAAGTTGAAGAATTTGGGGGTGGGTGGGGCCGCCGAAGGCAGCCCCACCCACCCCCAATCCCCCATCTTGAAGGAAGAGAGGAGTTTGTCCAAAGTCCAGTATTGAACCTCCCCAGGCAAAAGAAAGCGGGAGAGATCTCCTCATTCCAGGCGGCGCGGGCCGACCACTGGCCGCAGACCCAAAAAGGACGATTTCAATCGACGCGATCATCGAACGTCCCGCTTAACCATCGGACGTGGTTCCGCTGAGGAACGCATCTTCCGAGGGGAGGGGCAGGCCCAGGCGGCGGCAGAGCATCGGGATGAGCCCTCCGGCCTCCAGGATAGACCGGATGGTTGAGGAGAGGGGCGGGAAGGGGAAAATGCCCGCCCGGCATCGGATGACGCAGGCCTCCAGGTCGATCTCCATCTCTTCTCCGGGCTCGATGGCCTCCACGGCCGCCGGGCACACGATCGGCAGCAAGCCGTTGTTAACCGCGTTACGGAAATAAATGCGGGCGAAGGATTTGGCGACGATCGCCCGCACCCCAGCGGCCTTCAGGGCGATCACCGCCTGCTCCCGCGAGGACCCACATCCCCAGTTCCGGCCCGCTACGATGATGTCCCCCGGCCGCACTTCCCGGGCGAACCGGGGATCCAGATCCTCAAGGGCGTGCCGGGCCATCTCCACCGGATCTGTAATAGTGTAAGTGTATTTACCTGGGAAAATCACATCGGTATTGACGTTGTCGCCGTATTTCCACACTCGACCCCGCAGCTGCATGGCTATGACCTCCATTTTCCCTTGTCCCTGTGTTACAATTAAGAAGCAAAACGGATTGCATGGAACAGCCTGACCGGAGGATTTATGCGTTCTCCTTTCCCCGGAATGGATCCTTACTTGGAAGATCCCGCGCTCTGGCCGGATGTTCATCATGGCTTCATCGAAGGCATTCGGGCCTATCTGGCGCCGATGCTGGCCCCGTATTTTTATGTGCGGGTCGAGCAACGGGTCTATGTGACTTCTCCGTATGAGGATCCGGGATATCCGGTTCTGGTGCCGGATGTGGTTGTGACGCGTCCCCTTCGTGAGTCGGCCATTCCTTCCGGATGGCCCGGGCAGCCGGCCATCACTGCTCCGATGGTAGTGGAAACGCTGCTGGAAGCTGAAATCCGGGATCATTATCTGGAAGTGCGGGACGCGCGTTCGCATCAAGTCGTCACGGCGATTGAAGTGCTTTCGCCAGCGAACAAGGTCCGGGGGTCGCGGGGGCAGCAGGCGATGCTCGAGAAGCGACGGCTGCTCCTGGAAGGAGGCGCCAGCTGGCTTGAGATCGATCTGCTGCGAGGGGGGGATCGCCCCGCGCCCCTGGCCGGGCGCAGTGATTACGTGGTGGCTCTGTATCGGCCCGGTCATCCGGGCCTGCTGGCCTGGTTTATGGATCTGCGGGATCGGTTGCCGGTCGTGGCGGTGCCGCTGCGCCCACCCTTTCCCGATGCGCCGCTGGATCTGCAGCACGTTCTGGACGATCTATACGCGCGAGCGCGGTATGCCGATCAGCTCGATTACGCAGGCCCGGTCCCGCCTCCTCCGCTGGATCCTCAAGATGCGGAATGGGTCCGAATACAGGTTCAGCGCTGGCAGGCCGAACGCATCCAGGGAGGAACTCCTTCCTCATGAGCCCACGATTTCGGTATGGGTTCAGCGCCCGCCATCGCTGACCTCTCGGGGATCGGTGATCCGCCCGCGCAGGGCGCTGGCAGCTACCACGGCCGGGCTGGCCAGGTAGATCTCCGCCTCCGGTGTTCCCATCCGCCCCCGGAAGTTCCGGCTTCCCGAGGAGATCACGACCTCGCCGGGCGCCGGGATTCCCATATGATTCCCCATACATGGGCCGCAGCCCGGAACCCCGATCATGGCTCCAGCCTGCACGAGAACCTCCATGTAACCCCGCCGGATGGCCTCCTGGAGCACCTCACTGGAGGCTGGGATCACCAGCAGCCGCACACCGGGGGCGATCCGCCGCCCGCGCAGGATTTCCGCCGCGGCCGCGATGTCTTCCAGACGCCCATTGGTGCACGTGCCGATGAAGGCCAGATCCACTCGAATGCCAGCCACCTCTCGCAGTGGCTTCACATGGTCCACAGAATGAGGACAGGCCACCATGGGCTCCAGCTCATCCAGTTGATAGGCATGCTCCGCTTCATATATGGCGCCCGGATCCGGATACAACGCGTGGACGGCGATATGCTCCCGGACCGCCTCAACTGGCTCCCCGGTCCGCCGGGCCCGGCGAGGGGCCAGCCAGTCGAAGACCATATTGTCAGGGGGAAGATAGGCATTCTTGACCCCAAACTCGGCCATGAAGTTGGCGATCACCATACGGCTCTCGATGGAGAGAGCGTGAACGCCACTGCCTGCAAACTCCACAGAGCGATATAAGCCTCCATCTGCCCCCAGATCGCAGAAGATCCGTAAGCAGAGATCCTTGGCGGTCACACCGAAGGGCAGGCGACCCTCCAGGGTGATCCGGATGGTTTCCGGCACCCGAAGCCAGATCTCGCCGGTGGCCCAGAGGGCCAGCACCTCGCTGCGCCCCACACCGGCCCCGAAGGCTCCCATCCAGCCGAAATGCGTGGTGTGGCTGTCCGCACCAAGGATCATCTGGCCGGGCAGCACGATAGCCTCCTCGCTGAGCACCTGATGGCAGATGCCTCGCCCCGCCTCGAAGAAGTTGCGAATGCCCTGCTCGGCGACGAAACGTCGGATCTCCGCGTGGTTCTGGGCGTGGCGCGGCGTCGGCGGCGGGACCGCGTGGTCGAGGGTGATGGCCAGGCGACTGGGGTCCTTCACCCGCTTCAGCCCCAGCCGGTAGAACCTCTGGGCGATGGCCGCCGTGTTGTCGTGGCTCAGGATGATGTCCGGCCGCACGTCCACGATCTCCCCGACGGTCACCTCGGCGCGGCCGGCTGCCCGGGCGATGGCCTTCTGGGCAAAGGTCTGGGGGGCCATAGCTCTCCTCTCCACGCTTCGGATCAGGGAAAGGCGTTAACGCTCCTGGACGGCGGGCCGGGTGACCTCCTGTCCATCTGCCCAGCGCCGTAACATTTCATCCACGTCCTCCAGAGTGATCCGCTTCTCGTCAGCCAGGGCCTTGATATGGGTGGTGACGGCGCGGATCTGTTCGTCGCTCAGGTTCAGCCCCAGCTGTTCCGCCCGGGCCTTCACCGCGTTCCATCCGGTCAGCCGGTGGGCAATCGAGATATAACGGGTCATCCCGAAATCCTGAGGGTCCAGGGCCTCGTAAGTCTCGGGGTTATTCAGGATCGCCTTGGCGTGAATGCCCGCTTTATGGGTGAAGGCGGCCATCCCGGTGATGTAGTTGTTGAAGGGGATCTCCACCCCCACCATCTCCGCCACCATCCGCTCGATCTCGCGCAGCTTTCTCAGGTTATACTTGCGCCGCACCAGATCCCGGTTGATGGTATACATCCGCGCGATGAAGCCTCCGAGAGGGGTGATGCCGTTGCGTTCCCCGATGCCCAGGACCGTGGTATCGATGTGGGTGGCGCCCGCCTCGAGGGCGGCGAAGGCGTTGGCGATGGCACAACCTGTGTCATTATGGCCATGGAACTCGATGTCCGCCCGGGTTAGCCGTCGCAGGGTGCCCACCAGCCAGGCCACCTGGCTGGGCGTTGCGATGCCTACGGTGTCCGCAATCCCCAGCCGGTTCACTACCCCCAGCTGATCCACTGTTAGATACACCCGAAGGAGATCGGCTGGATCGCTGCGGAAGGTGTCTTCTGTGGAGAAGCGCAACTCGATGTGCGGGGCCTGTTCCCGGATAAAGGTCAGCACCTCCACAGCCCGATCGATGATCTCCTCCACGTCCATACCGTGACTGAAGGCCCGAAGGTAAGAGGAGACCCCGATCACCACGTCAATACCGTCCACCCCCGTCTCCAGGGCCCGCCTGGCGTCCTCCAGGTGGCAACGAATGTGGGTGAGGACCTTGCAGCGCAGCCCGAGCCGGGCGATCGTCCGGCAATCCTCGAAGCTCTTCGGGGAGGCGGATGGATTGGTGAGCTCAATGTATTCCACCCCGAACTCATCCAGGGCACGGGCGATGCGGATCTTGTCTTCGGTGGAAAAGTGAGCGCCAACGAATTGTTCCCCTTCCCGCAACGTCGATTCGATGATGTAGAAGCGATCTAAGGGCATTGCGCTCCCTCCTTTCCGAGGAAAGAGATTTTTGGGGCTGGGCGGGCCGCCGAAGGCGGCCCGCCCAGCCCCAAATCCCCGGGAAGATCCACTCCTCGAGCTTCCGAATCCGATCAACCGCACGGGTTTACAATGTAGACGCGATCTCTTATGCGGCGTCAGTCGCAATGGCTTCCAGGGCCTGGATGAGCACCCGGATGCTGGTCTGGTATTCCCGGAGCTCGATGTGTTCCTCCGGGGTATGATCCAGCCGCGCGTCCCCTGGCCCATAGGCGGCGATCGGGCAGCGCCAGGCGGGCCCGACGACGTTCATATCCGAGGTGCCGGACTTCAGCAGAAACCGGGGGCGAAAGCCTTCCCCCCGGATCCCGCTAAGGAGCGCCCGCACCAGCGGGGTGTCCGCAGGTGCCCGCCACGCGGGCTCTTCCCCCTCCGTCCGCCAGGCCACCCCTGCCGTCTCCAGGATCGGCCGCATGGCCTCCCGCCATCGCTCCGGCGGCCAGGCCTCAGGGAGCCGGAATCCCACGGTCATCTCTGCCCACTCCCGGAGGCCATCCCCATCGGCCACCAGCCGGCGGAGGGAAGGGGTTACCTGCTCAAAGAGGCGGCTTCCCTCGGAGACGGACCGGGCGCGCTCCCGGAGCGCGATCCATAGCTCCACCAGCCGCTCGGCCGGGTTGGGTTCAGGGACAGCGGTATGGCGGCCGGGTGCCTCCAGGCGGACGTGCAGGAGCAGCCGGCCCTTGTAACCCAGGGCGATGGCATCCACACCGCTGGGCTCCAGGATGAGGACCATATCCGGCCGCGGCCAGGTCCGCACGAGATGGCGGGCTCCCCGGGAGGTCGCGGATTCTTCCTCTACAGCCCCGACCACCACCCATCGCCACCCCGGTCGAGCTCCCACCCGGGCGACCGCTGCGGTCGCTGCCGCCAGCGGGCCCTTGGCGTCCACGGCCCCCCGGCCATATAGCCGGCCGTCCTCCACCCGCACCGGGATCTCCCCCGGAACGGTATCCAGGTGCCCGAGGAGCAGCAGCGTTCGTGGCCCTTCCCCCACCACGCCAATGGCGTTGCCCGCTTCATCAACCCACGCCTCGAACCCGTGTCGGGCCATCCAGCTGGTCAGGAAGGCCGCCGCCTGGCCTTCGGCCCCTGACGGGCTCGGGATCCGCACCAGTTCCTCCAGAAGAGCGACGGCTTCTCGATCGTCTATCCGATCCCTCATCCTTCCCCTCCTTCCATCTGGGGGACGAGGGCAGGTGCTTCAGCGAGTGCCCGTTCCAGCGCGGCGGCGATCTGTTCCAGGTGTTCCGGTTCGATGATCAGGGGAGGCAGGAACCGGATCACGTCCGGGCCGGCCGGCAATGCGAGGACGCCTTCCGCCATCAATCGCCGCAGGATTGGGGTGGCGCGCGCGCGCAGGGCGACGCCGACCATCAGGCCCAATCCCCGGATCTCCCGCACCAGTGGGGAGCGGATCCGATGCAGGCGATCCTGGAACAACGCGCCCAGGCGAGCCGCCCGCTCGATGAGGCGTTCCCGATGGAGGGTTTCGATCACCGCCAGGGCCGCTACACACGCCATCGGGTTCCCGCCGAAGGTGGAGCCGTGGGCGCCGGCCGGGAGTGGTCCCCAATCGGCCGGGAAGGCGGTGGCGCCGATGGGGAACCCGCCTGCCATCCCTTTCCCCATTGCGATCAGGTCGGGGAGCACCCCATAGTGTTCGGCGGCGAACCATCGCCCGGTGCGCCCGAATCCGGTCTGCACCTCATCGAAGATCAGTAACGCACCGTGGTGATCGCATTGCTCCCGCGCGGCCCGCAGGAACGCCGGGTCCGCCGGCCACACGCCTCCTTCCCCCTGAACGGGCTCCAGGATCACCGCCGCCGTTTGTGGGCCGACGGCGACCTCCAGCGCGGCGATGTCGTTGAAGGGGATATGACGGAAACCAGGGACCAGCGGCTCGAAGGGCTGGCGGTAGGTTGGGTTCCAGGTGGCGGAGAGGGCCCCCATGGTGCGCCCGTGGAAGGCTCGACGGGCGGCGATGATCTCCGCGCGCCCGGTGCGCCAGCGGGCGAACTTGATGGCCGCCTCCACTGCCTCTGCTCCCGAGTTGCAGAGGAAAATCCGCCACGCCCGGCCACCGGGGAGGATGCTCTGGAGCGCCTCCAGCAGCTGGGCGCGCCGGTCGTTGTAGAAAATCTCGGGGCAGATCATTAGACGGTCCATCTGCTCCTGGAGGGCCGCCCGGACCGCCGGAGGATTATGGCCCAGGAGGGCAACCCCCTGCCCTCCGGTGGCATCCAGGTAGCATCGTCCTTCTTCATCCCACACATAGACGCCTTCCCCTCGGACCAGCACCAGATCGCGCTTGGGGTAGACCCCGCTGGCGTAGCGGCTTTCTATGGCCCGGATATCCATCGAGAAAACCTCCTGGCGAAGGTGCAGGCGAGCCTTCCACGAATCGGGACACGAATACACGAATGGTTCAGAGGACGTGTCTTGACACGTCTGGTGGCGCAGAAATGTTAGCTCCTAAAGGCCGTTCTTTTATGGCTGGTTAAATGCTTAAGGCGCATGTTCGGACGCGCGGAGCAGGCTCAGAGCTCCTGGATTTCAACCGGAACCGGAATAGGCGAAGTCGTTCGGAGAATGCGCGTTCCTTCCCCGCGGAGAGCAGCAGTCAGCGGCGCAGGGCGACGACCGTCGGCCAGCCAGACGCTGGGAAGGCCATTCTTGAGGGCCTCCTGCGCGGCCAGGAGCTTGTGACGCATCCGCCCCTGGGCCCAGGCCATCGCACCCTCCAGGTCCTCCATGCTCAACTCAGCCACCCGTGTGCGCTCATCTGGAAACGATCGAAGCAGGCCAGGAGCGCCTGTGAGGAAAATCAATCCTTCGGCTTGCAGAGCTACGGCAATGGCCGCCGCCGCCCGATCTCCATCGACGTTCACGATCTCCCCTTCCGGCGTCAGCCCCATTGGAGCGATCACCGGGTAAAGTTCCAGTTCTAGAAGCCTGTGGAGCAGCGCCGTGTTCACACCGATGGGCGTTCCGGAATAATCTCCTCGCAGGATGAGGATTCGCTCTCCCTCACGGATTCGCAGCGCCTCCTTTCGGCGGGCCTGCAGCAACCCGCCGTCGATCCCCAGCAGGCCGATGGCGTGAACCCCGCGGCGGTGCAGGGCGGCCACGAGATGGGCATTGGCCCGGCCGTAGGCCATCAGCATGATGTCCCGCGTGCGCTCATCGGTGTAGCGGCTGGTGAAGCCGGAGGCCGAGGTGACATACCGGGGCGGATGCCCCAGAGCCTCGCCCAGGGCATCCGCTTCCGCGGAGATGCCGTGAACCAGCACCCAGCGCCGGCCCTCCCGGGCCCAGGTAGCGAGCTCATCCAGCACCGCCTCCGCGTTCACCGTCGCATTCCCGCCGAGCTTAATCACCCACATCTTGCGCCTCCGAAGCGATGGGTAGATTTCTGCTGTGTTTTCACCAGTGAGGTGTAGCCAAGCCCATTGTTTTTGGGGAACGCCTATGACGGGCACTTCGCTTCGTGCCCGACTACAAACATGGTTTTTTCCTGTTTGTAGTGCTTCGTCCAGATTTGTTTTGAGGATATAAGAGGGTGTGGGCCAATGGCCCCACCCCAAACCCCCAGGGGACCAAAACCAAAAATCAAATCTGGAGGGAGCACTACAAACAAAGGGTCTTCCCTGTTTGTAGTAGGGCACGTAAGTGCCCGTTGTCTTTGTGAACGCTTAGACGGGCACTCCGCTTCGCTCCGTGCCCTACTACAAACAAAGGGTCTTCCCTGTTCGTAGTAGAACACGTAAGTGCCCGTCCTCTTTTTGGGAACGCCTGTGACGGGCCCTTCGCTTTGTGTCCTACGACAAACAGAGGCTTTTCCTGTTCGTAGTCGGGCACGTCAGCGCCCGTTGTCCTTTTGGGAACGCCGATAACGGGCACTTGCTTCACTCGTGACTGACTACAAACAGGGGCTCTCGTTCATAGCAGGGCATGCAAGCGCCCCTTCTCACGCCGGATAAACCGGGATGAGGTCGAGCCCTGCGGTTTCGGGCCAGCCCATCGCGATGTT